>JAGWMP010000308.1 GCA_028871705.1 Gammaproteobacteria bacterium | reverse complement strand
TCGCCGGGTTGCGCGCCACCAGCAGCACCCCGCTCGTGTCCCGATCGAGCCGGTGCACGAGCTCGAGCGGCTCGCCGGGCCTGAGCGCGCGCAGCGCCTCGATGACGCCCGAGCTCACCCCGCTGCCGCCATGGACCGCGACGCCGGCGGGCTTATCGAGCACCAGCAGCCTCGGGTCCTCGCGGATGATCGCCGCCTCGATGCGCTTGAGGAGCCCCGCCGCCGGGCGCGCCGGCTCCCCGGGAGCGGGCAGCCGGACGGGCGGAACGCGAATGCGGTCCTCGGCCGCGAGACGCTGTTCGGGACCGGCCCGCCGGCCGTTGACCCGCACCTCGCCTTTGCGGATGACACGGTAGATGCGGCTGCGGGGCACGTCGCCGAGACGCTTGCGAATGAAGTTGTCGAGGCGCTGGCCGGCCTCCTCCGCGGTCACCGTCAGGTGCTGGACCTGGGTGCGGATTTCAGCTCTTTCCTGCTCCGGCAAAGGGTCCTCGACGTAAGGCATTGTTTCTACAACGGTCTCTGAGTATACTCCGCCTGCTGTCCCTGAATCGGACGCACCAACGGCTTGGGCTCGCTGAGCCAAGCCTTTTTAGTTGGACCTCCTGAATCGAGGCCATCGCATTGGGCCGACAAGACCGCGCCGGCAGCGTAGAAAATCTCGAATCGAGAACTTCCGCTGTCGGGGCCGTCGGTTGAGTTCACCGAAGGTTTCCTTTGAGTACCGCCTCCTCGGGAGGCGGACATTAACGTGAACAACGAGACTCGATCTCCTTTGTCAGTTGCTGGGAATCTTCGCTGCCGCGGACGCATCGTCCCGCGGCCTCCCGTCGTCTGCTTGCCGGCCCCTCAACGCACAAGTGGGGCACATGAAGAGAATGCTAGTGAATGCAACTCAGGAAGAGGAGTTGCGCGTCGCTCTGGTTGATGGACAGAAGCTGTTCGACCTGAGTATCGAGTTACCTTCCCGCGAGCAGAAAAAAGCCAATATCTATAAAGCGAAGATCTCCCGCATCGAGCCCTCGCTCGAGGCCTGCTTCGTCGACTACGGCGCCCAGCGCCACGGCTTCCTGCCGCTGAAGGAAGTTTCCAAGGAATACTTCCGCCAGCAGCCGCAGGGCGGCCGCATGAACATCCGCGAGCTCCTCTCCGAGGGCCAGGAGGTCATGGTGCAGGTCGAGAAGGAGGAGCGCGGCACCAAGGGTGCGGCCCTGACTACCTTCATCAGCCTCGCCGGGCGATTCCTGGTGCTGATGCCGAACAACCCGCGCGCCGGCGGCGTCTCGCGCCGCATCGAGGGCGAGGACCGCGACCAGATGCGCGAGGTGATGAATCAGCTGCAGATCCCCGACGGCATGGGCGCGATCGTGCGTACCGCCGGGGTCGGCCGCTCGGCCCCGGAGCTGCAGTGGGACCTCGACAATCTCAAGGTGCAGTGGGACCAGATCGCCGCCGCCTCCAAGGACCGCCCGGCACCCTTCCTCGTCTATCGCGAGAGCGATGCCGTCACGCGCGCGATGCGCGACTACCTCTCCGACGATGTCGGTGAGGTGCTGGTGGACAGCCAGGCGGCCTTCGACAAGGCCCAGGAGTACATGCAGCGCTTCATGCCGGCGGAAGCACAGCGGCGTCTGAAGCTCTATACGGACGACATCCCGCTCTTCACCCGATTCCAGATCGAGAGCCAGATCGAGTCCGCGTACGCGCACAAGGTGCAGCTGCCCTCCGGCGGCAGCATCGTGATCGACTACACCGAGGCACTGGTGTCGATCGACATCAACTCCGCGCGCGCCACGCGCGGCGGCGATATCGAGACGACGGCGACCAACACCAATCTCGAGGCTGCAGACGAGATCGCACGCCAGCTGCGTATCCGTGACATCGGCGGCCTGATCGTCATCGACTTCATCGACATGGAGTCGAGCAAGAATCAGCGCGACGTCGAGGATCGGCTGCGCGATGCCATGAAAATGGATCGAGCCCGCATCCAGATCGGGCGGCTGTCGCGCTTCGGGCTGCTGGAAATGTCGCGCCAGCGGCTGCGGCCCTCGCTCGGGGAGACGAGTCACATCGTCTGCCCGCGCTGCGTCGGCATCGGCAGCATCAGGAGCGTCGAGTCGATGGCGCTCGCGGTGTTGCGCCTGATCGGCGAGGAGTTGCGCAAGGACCGCACGGCACGCGTCATCGCCCAGGTGCCGGTGGCGGTTGCGACCTACCTGATCAACGAGAAGCGCGAGTGGCTGCGTACGCTCGAGGACAAGAGCAGCACCGACCTCATCATCGTGCCGAACGAGAACATGCAGACGCCCGAGTACACGATCAGGCGGGTGCGTGACGACGAGGTCGATCTGCCCGAGAACCGGCAGCTCACGTATCTCATGCCGACGGCGCCCGTGGTCGTCGAGCCCGGCAGCGCCCAGGACAAGAAGCCCCCGCAGGAGGCCCCGGCCGTGGCGCAGATCATGCCCACGACCTCCGCGCCGATCGCCGCGCCGGCGGCCGCACCCGTCGCGCGCGCTGCGCGCGCCGGCTCCGCCGCGCCGCAGCGCGACCCCCCCGAGGGGTTCTGGTCCCGCTTCAAGCGGCTGCTGGCCGGCGAGCCGGCCACGCCCGGCGAGGCGCAGCCGGCAGCGGCTCCCGCCTCCGGCGGCACTGCACGCCGCGATGACGGGCAGCGCCGCGACGGCCGCCGCGATCACTCACGGCAGGGCCGTTATGCCGAAGGGGCGCGCCGCGAGCGCGGCG
>JAGWMP010000307.1 GCA_028871705.1 Gammaproteobacteria bacterium | reverse complement strand
TGCGCCTCGCCCGCTCGCCCTGACGGGGAGCCTTCCGCGGCCTCCGCGGCGCGCCGCCTGTCTCTTCGCTGCCACATGGTTTTTTGGATTGGATTCAGTATAATTTGTCCACAGAACCTACCGTCCGCAAAGGGTTTTATGCCCCTGGCCTGGGGTAGCCACCGCGGCGGTGATGCGTCAACGCAAAGAGCCGAAAGGATTTAGAAAGAGAAAACTCGGGGATCGACGCGGGCACGGGTACGACAGAGGCTAACTTTTAGCGCTGTCAGGAACGACATAACGCGTGGAGAACCATGCGGGCCTCGCGATAGAAGCCGGAGCTGCGCTCCAGACGTTTCAGCCGGGAAGTGTTAGATGCTCGTGACGACGCGACATGCCCTCGGGGCCTGCGGGCTCCCGGAGGTTGTAGCTGACAGCGAGCCACCGGGTCGTTTGAGAGATGAAGCGATCAAAACCCCGCTCAGGACGAGCGGGGTTTTTTTATGCGCGCGCGCAGCCGCTCGAGCGCGAGACGCGCCGGGTGCGCCGGCATGAGCTCGCGCAGCACGATGTCCCCCGACTGCGCCAGCAGCGCGCGCGCCTCCGTCGACTCGCCCTGCTGCGCGAGACTCTCCGCGAGCTCGATGCGCGCACCGGCCACCGCCGGCCCCTCGGGCAGATACTGGTTGGCGAGGTAGCCGGCGATCGCGCGGCGCAGGAGCGGCGTGGCATCCGCGAAACGGCCGGCGCGCGCGAGCAGCAGCGCCTTGCCCTCGTAGGCCATGTTGAGCGCGATGCTCTGCGGCTGATGGAGCGACTCGTAGAGCGCGATGGCCCGATCGTAGCTCGCGCCGGCATGCGCCTGGTCGCCGAGCTCGCGATAGCAGTCGCCGCGCCACAGCAGCCGCAGACCGCGGGTGCGCTCCACGGTCATCGACTGCGGATCTGCGGGCAACTCCGGCTCGAGGAGCGCGAGGCACTGGCGCGCCGCCGGAGTGAAGGCGAGCGCGTGTGCCCACCGATAGCCGCTGTAGAGCCGGTCGCGCGGGGTGCTGTTCGGGATGCGCAACCCCACCTCGTAGGCTTCGCGCGCCGCCTGCTCCGCGCCCCGAAAATTGCCCGCACGCATGAGCATGAGACTCAACCCGCCGACGGCCCCGGTGTAGGCGGTGCGCTCGAGGTTGCCCTGCGCGCGGTAGTCGTCGACCGCGCCGCGAAACGCCTCGATCGCCGCGCCGAGGCGGTCGCGCCGCGACAGGACATCGGCAAGGCTCAGCTTCGCGTCGGCGGTCTTCTCACTCCCCCGGCCGAAGAAGCGCTCATAGCCCGCGGCCGCTTCACGAAAGGCCGGTTCGGCGTCCGCAAACCGGCCGGCAGCCTGCGCCACCTCGCCATAATCCGACAGAGCGTCCGTGTAGCGGACGTCATCGGTGCCGAAGGAGCCGCGCACCAGCGCGATGCGCTTTTGTGCGGCGCCGAGTGCATCGTTCCAGCGGCCCACCTCGACGTAGGCGATCGCCAGCGCGCCGAGCATCTCCGCGGCGCTCGCTGGGTCGGGGGCCGCCGACCCGAGCCGGCGCGCCTCCTCGAGGGCGCGCACTTCGTCCGCGGGCTGATTGTTGGCGCGCAGCGCCAGGCCGCGCGCATACCAGAAGGCGGCGAGATCCGCGGCATCCGGCGGCGGCTGCGCTTCGAGCACCGGCTGCGCCTCGGCAAGGCGCGCGAGCGCATCCGGCGCACGGCCGGCGTCGGTGTAGGCGCGCGCCAGCTGCGTCTCGACGCGCGCGCGCTGCAGCGGGTCGGCGCCGGGCTGTGCGGACTCGAGCGCGAGCGCCTGCTCGAGATTGGCGCGACACGGGCCGCTCTGGCCGATCCGGCAGTAGAGGGCCCCGGTGGCCGCCAGCATGCGCGCGCGCAAGAGCGGCTGGCCGGCGAGGTGCGTGCCGATCGCCGCCTGCCCCTGGTCGATGAGCGAGCGCACGTCGATCGGCTTGCCGCCGCTCCTGGCGGGGCTCGCGGCGTCGAACAGCGACTCGAGGTACGCCGTGACCGCATCCGCGGCCGCCGACTCCGCCGTCGCGCGCGCGAGCGCGCTGCGCGCCCGGTGTGCCTGGTACGCGGTCGATGCCAGCGCGACCAGAAGCGCCAGCGCGGCCAGGGTGGCGGCGGCCACTCCGAGGCGATGGCGCCGCACGAAGCTCGACACCCGGTAGCCGAGCGTGTCGGGACGGGCGATCACCGGCAGGTGGGCGAGATGCCGGCGCAGGTCGTCGGCCAGCTGCGCGACCGTCGCGTAGCGGCGCTCGGGCTCGGCGCGCAGCGCCATCGCGAGGATGTTGCGCAGATCCGCATCCAGCCCGGGCGCGAGGCGTGCCGCGTCCGCGCGCGCCCCCGGCAGTGCGCCGGTCAAGAGCTCGCACAGCACCACGCCGAGCGAGTAGACATCGGTCGCGGTGCTCACCGACTCGCCGCGCAGCTGCTCGGGGCTCGCGTAGTCCGGAGTCAGGAGCCGCACGGGCGCCAGCGTCACATCGCCCGCGGGCGGCGCCGTGCCCGGTTCGAGGAGCTTCGCGATGCCGAAGTCGAGCAGCTTCGGCACGCCCTCTGTCGTCACGAGGATGTTGCCGGGTTTGAGATCCCGGTGAATCACCATGTGGCGGTGCGCGTACTGCACGGCCGCGCACACCTCGATGAAGAGCTCGATGCGCCGGGTCACGCCGAGCGCATGCTGGCTACAGTACTCGCCGATGGGCAACCCGTCGACGAGCTCCATCA
>JAGWMP010000047.1 GCA_028871705.1 Gammaproteobacteria bacterium | reverse complement strand
CGCACCGGTGCGCTCGCGGTAGAGACCGAAGTTCTTCGAGCAGGACACGGCGAACAGCAGCTCCGGGAGCTCGGCGCTGAAGAGCCTCAGGCCGTAGGCATCGTCCTCGAGGCTCTCGCCGAGTCCCTGGTAGGCCATGTCGATGAACGGCAGCAGCTGCCGGCGCTTCACCAGCGCCAGCAGCTCGCGCCACTCGCCCTGCGACAGATCCGCGCCGGTCGGATTGTGGCAGGAGGCGTGCAGCAGCACGATGGCGCGCGGCGGCAGCCGCTCGAACGCGGCGACCATGTCGGCGAAGCGCACGCCGCCGCTCGCCGGATCGTAGTACGGGTAGCGCTCGAGCTTGAGCCCGCTCCCGGAGAGCAGCGGCACGTGATTGACCCAGGTCGGGTCGCTCACGTGCACCACCGAAGCGGGCGAGGCGTAGCGGATCAGCTCCGCGCCGAGGCGCAGTGCACCGCAGCCGCCGGGACATTGGATGGTGCGCACGCGGTTCGCCACCCGCGCCTCGTGCTCGGCGCCGAGCGCCAGGCTCGCGATCTCCTGGTTGAACCCTGAGTTGCCGGCCGGGCCCACGTAGGTCTTGGTGGTCTGCCGTGCCAGCAGCACGCTCTCGGCCTTGCGCACCGCGGCGGGAATCGGCGTCTCGCCCTGGTCGTCGCGGTACACGCCGACCCCGAGATCCACCTTGCGGGGATCGGGGTCGGCGCGAAAGGCCGTCATGAGACTCAGGATCGAGTCCGCCGTGATCAGCTCGAGCCGCTCGAACATGGTGTGTTTCGCCCCCTCGCCGTCCTAGTTGCCGGCCGCGGCCGCGCGCAGTGCGCGCCGGCGCGCGGCCTCGAACTCAGCCCCGGGATTCCAGCTCGGCATGGCGTCCGCCTGCGCGATCAGCCAGCCGTCCATGAGATCCATCTGCGCATCCTCGATCATGCCGTCGAAGTTCCAGGTGCCGTCGAGCTTGTCGGACGGCTGGTGGTATTGTTTGAGCTCCCACTGATCGTGCTGCTCGCGGCCCCAGCCCGCCGGGCGGCCGATGACATCCGTCCCCTCGCTGTAGAAGAGCGCCGGCACGCCGATGCTGGCGAACGAGAACTGATCCGAGCGGTAGTAGTAGCCGCGGTCGGGGAACTGGTCCGGCACCACGGTGCGTCCCTGCGACCTGGCCACCGCCACGGCGATCGCATCGAGCGAGGACTTGCCCATACTGAGGAGCTGCACGTCGCGGGTGCGTCCGAAAATGCTGCCGCCGTCGATGTTGATGTTGGCGGCGATGCGCCCGGCGGGAAAGCTCGGATGCGCGGCGTAGTACATGGAGCCGAGGAGCCCGCGCTCCTCGCCGGCGACGAACAGCGCCAGCACCGAGCGCCGCGGCCGCTCGGGGAGCGCCGCGAAGGCGCGCGCGATGGCGAGCACCTGCGCGCAGCCCGAGGCGTTGTCGACCGCGCCGTGATAGATGCGGTCGCCACTCGCGTCCGGCTCGCCGATGCCGAAGTGATCGTGGTGCGCGGAGTAGATCAGCACCTCGGCGGCGAGCTTCGGATCGCTGCCGCGCAGCAGGCCGCCGACGTTGGCGGTCTGCACCTTCGAGAGGCGGTTGGTGAAGGCGATCGAGGTGCGCACGCCGAGCGGCACCGGATGGAAGCTGCGCGAGCGCGCCGCCGCGATCAGATTGCCGAGATCGAAGCCGCCCGCCTGCACCAGGCGCCGCGCCGCCTCCTCGGTCGCCCACGCCTTGAGCCGTACGCGCGCCTCACCCGCATCCGGCAGCTCGAACTGCTCGCCGCCCCAGGAGGACTGCACCACCTGCCAGGGATAGCCGGCCGAGGGAGTCGTGTGGATGATGATGGCGCCGGCGGCGCCCTGCCGCGCGGCGCTCTCGTACTTGTAGGTCCAGCGGCCGTAATAGAGGCGGCGCTTGCCGGCGAACAGCTTCGGATCCCAGTCGGGATCGTTGTTCATCATCACCAGGATCTTGCCGGCGAGCTTCGCCCCCTTGAAATCGTCCCATTGGTACTCGGGCGCCTGGATGCCGTAGCCGACGAACACCAGCTCCGCATCCTCGATCGAGACGTTCTCGCTCTGCAGACCGCTCGTCCCGATGTAGTCATCGCGCAGCGTCAGCTGCGTGAGGCCGTGCTTGCCCTGAAGGCTCCAGGTGTGCGGCAGCTGCGTGCGAATGCCGACGATGTCGAAGGGCTGCTGCCACTCGCCGCGATCGAACGCCGGCTCGAAGCCGAGTCCCTCGAGCCGGGTCTGCAGGTAGAGCCGTGCGACCTCATCGGCGCGCGTGCCGGGACCGCGGCCCTCGAGAAGGTCGGAGGCGAGGAAGCGGATCGGCGCCTCGAGCACGGCACGCGTGATCTGCGTGCGGGCGGCCTGCTCCACCGCCGGCGGCACCGCGGCTACTTCGGCGGCAGCAGTCCCGACGAGAGCGAGACCGGCGAATGCCACCCCGGATCGGCGCAATAGGAAAGTGATCGGCACGGCCCGCCTCGAGGCTGGATCTTAGGGGCGCAACGGTAGCACGTCAGGGACCCGCCACCACCGCCCAGGGACCCTTGCCCACGGCGACCTTCGCGGCCACCGTGCCGCTCGCCGTATCGATGATCGCCACATCGCCCGCCGGACCGTCGGGACTGAAGAGCCGCCGCCCACCGGCGCCGAGCGCGATGCCCCAGGGCCGGCCGCCGCAGCTGATCTCCGCGACGAGGCTGGGACCGGCGAGGTCGACGACGGCCACGGTTCCGGCGCGCCCGCCTCCGATGTACAGCCGCCCGCGCGCCGCATCGAGCGCGAGCCCCATCGGCCGCACCTCGTGCCGGAGTTTGAGGATCTCGGTGACACCGCTCGCGCCGGGCAGCGCCAGGCGATACACGCTCGCGTCCGCTTCCCCGGCAACATAGGCGAAGCGGCTGTCGGCGGAGAACGCCACGTCGCGCGGCCGCTGCCCGACCGTGGCCTGCGCGCGCACCGCGTGCGACTTCGCATCGACGACGGTGACGCGGTTGTCCTCTTCGCTCGTGACCAGCACCCAGCGTCCGTTGGGCGAGAGCCGTACGCCTTCGGGCTCGCGCCCCACCGGCACCGTGGCGAGCACCCTGCCGTGCACGGCGTCGAGCACCGCGAGCCGCGCGGCGTCCTCCTCGGAGACGTAGAGCTCGCGCCCGTCGCGGCTCACCGCCACGCGCTCGGGGTCCGACACGCCGCCGAGGGTGCGCGTATGGGTGAGGGCGGCGGTGTCCACGACCGCGATGCCGTCGGCGCCGGGGTCGCGCACGAGCTTCGCGCAATCGGCATCGGTCATGGGCGGCGGGCACTTGGATAAGCCGCTTACGGCCACATATAGAAGCTTGCCGTCGGGGCTGAGTGCGAGTCCCCGGGGCCGCTTGCCGACCGCGATGGTGGCTATTGCGGCACTGCGGTCGGCGTCGATGACCGTAACGGTGCCGTCGTCCTCGTTGGTACTGTACGCCCGTTCAGCATGGGCCGCGGGACCCAGGGCCAGCAGAAAGGCGCTCAACGGCAGCCACGGCGAAGCTCGCATACGTAGTTATCCTAGCAAGTGCCCGCGGACTGGACGTAAGTCCCACTTCCCCCGGCCCGGCGTGCTAATTTACGCCGCCTTCCCGAGGAGGTCGTTAAGTCACATATGTCCGCCGCCCCCGCCAAGCCGCCGCTGATCTGGGCCAACGCCCTGATGTTCGCCCTCACCTTCGCCGCCGCGGTGGTGCTGGTGCCCTGGTACGGGCTGCGCTACGGCTTCACGGGCTGGGACGTCGGCATCTTCCTCTTCTTTCTGATCGGTAGCGGCATGGCGATCACCGGCGGTTACCACCGCCTGTGGGCGCACCGCACCTATGACGCGCACCTCGCGGTGCGGATCTTCTATCTGATCTTCGGCACCATGGCGCTGCAGAACAGCGCCTTCGTCTGGTGCAGCGGCCATCGCACCCACCACCTGCACGTCGACGACGTCGACCTCGACCCCTATTCGGCGCGCCGCGGCTTCTGGTTCTCGCACATCGGCTGGATGCTGCGCGAGTACCCGAGCGGGGTGCCCGACTTCAGCAACATCCCGGATCTGAAGAAGGACAAGCTGCTCGCCTTCCAGCACCGCTATTACGTGCCGCTCGCCGTCGGGCTCAACTTCGGGCTGCCGATCCTGGCGGGCGTCGTGTTCCACGACCTGTGGGGCATGCTGATCCTCGCCGGCGTGCTGCGCCTGGTGTGGAGCCACCACGTCACCTTCTTCATCAATTCCCTCGCCCACATGTGGGGCACCCGCCCCTACACCGAGGACAACACGGCGCGCGACAACCCGGCGCTCGCGGTGATCACCTACGGCGAGGGCTACCACAACTTCCACCATATCTTCGCGCACGATTACCGCAACGGCGTGCGCTGGTGGCAGTGGGATCCGACCAAGTGGCTGATCGCGAGTCTCGCCGCCGTCGGCCTGACGCGGCGCCTCAAGCGCACGCCGTGGTTCCAGATCCAGCGGGCGCTGCTCGCCATGCAGTTCAAGCGCGCCGAAACGCAGCTGGCGCGGATGCCGGCCGCGCGCCATTCGCACATCGAGCAGCTGCGCGCCCGCGTGGCGCACGAGTACGAGACGTTCCTCGCCGCGATCGCCGACTGGGCGCGCGTCAAGGAGCAGTGGCTCGAGGAAAAGCGGCGCGCCGTGCTCGAGCAATGGCAGCAGTCGGACCTGCAGAACAGGCTGCGCGACATCGAGCGGGCCCTGAGCCGCCAGCGCCGGCGCATGCGGCTGCTGCACGCGCAGCTGGCCTAAGCCCGCCTCCAGTTTCCCCGCACGCTCCCGCCGCGCCGGCACGAGGCGCCTGCCGGCACGCGCTACAATAGCCCGCCATGGGCCGCATCTTCGAAGTCCGCAAGCACACGATGTTCGCGCGGTGGAACCGCATGGCGAAGCAGTTCGCGCGCATCGCCAAGGACATCACCATGGCCGTCAAGTCGGGCGGCCCCGACCCGGCGTCCAATCCCGCGCTGCGCCGCTTCATCCAGAATGCGCGCGCCGTCAACATGCCGAAGGACCGCATCGAGGCGGCCATCAAGCGTGCCTCGGGGCGCGACGCCGCCAACTACCAGGAGGTGCTCTACGAAGGCTACGCGCCGCACGGGGTGGCGCTGCTGGTCGAGACCGCCACCGACAATCCGACGCGCACCGTCGCGGCGGTGCGCAACATCATCACCAAGAACGGCGGCAATCTCGCCACGAGCGGCAGCGTCAGCTTCCTCTTCAAGAAGATGGGCGTGTTCCGCCTCGACCCCACCGGCATCGACCAGGACGACCTCGAGCTCTATCTCATCGACCACGGTCTCGAGGAGATGGGCGAGAGCACCGGCGAGAAGGGTGAGCCGCAGCTGGTGATCCGCTGCGCGTTCGCGGACTTCGGCAAGCTGCAGGAGGCGCTCGAGGCGCGCGGCATCGCGCCGCTCTCGGCCGCGCACGAGTACGTCTGCACCGTGCCGACCGAGCTGCCCGAGGCGCAGGCCACCGAGGTGCTGACGCTCATCGACCGCCTGGAGCAGGACGACGACGTCCAGCAGGTCTTCCACACGCTCGCCTGAGGAGAGCCGCGCCGTGCAGGACTACCGCCTCGAGCCCGCCAGCTTACGCGACACGGCGCGCCTCGCGGCGATGTCGTGCGCGCTGATCGAGTCGGGGCTGCGCCCGGCGTGGGGCGCCGAGCGTATCGGCTGGCACGTGCGCCATGCCGAGAGCGTGGTGCTCACCGCGCGCGGCGAGCGCGGCATCGCCGGCTTCGCCCTCATGCGTTTCGGCGATGACAGCGCGCACCTGAACCTGCTCGCGGTCGAGCCGGCGCACCGCCGCCGCGGCATCGCGCGGCGCCTCCTCACCTGGCTCGAGGAGAGCGCGCTCACCGCCGGCACGTACCTCATCGGCCTCGAGCTGCGCGCCGGCAACGAGGCGGCGCGGGAGTTCTATCGCGCGCTCGGCTATCGCGAGTCCGGACGGGTGCCCGGCTACTACCAGGGGCTCGAGGCCGCCATCCGCATGGAGCGCGACGTGCGCGTCAGCCGGCCGGCCGCGGCTCGATCCTGAAGTCGAACTCGTAGGAGTGGGCGCCGTCGGGCGCCACGGTGATGCGCATGCTGCCGCAGAGGCCGGTGAGCTCGCCCGTGCCCGAGTCCGGCACCACCGTGATGGAGGACTCCGGCGCGCCGCGCTTCATGGTCGCGTTGTGCTGCAGCACGAAGCTGCCGCTGCGCCCCTGGAGCTTGCCGGTGACGCGCTCGAGGGCCACGTAGCCCGCCGAGCCCTTGACCTCGCTCTGCGTGGCGAGCATCTCGCCCTTGGCGCTCGCCTCGAGATCGCCGTGATAGCGCTTGTCGATGGTGAGGCGCCCGAGATTCGCGCTGCGCGCGATCTGGGTGTCGGGCTTCTGCGGCGTGACCTTGACTTCGAAGGGACCGCTGGCGTGTTGGGTCATGCGAGTCTCCTTGCGGCTCATGCAAGTCAGTCCGGCATGGGCGTCATCTGCCCGGTGAGCGCGTCCTCGAACCCGAAGTTGCGCAGGTCGCGGACCCGCTGCGGGTAGAGTATGCCATCGAGGTGATCGACTTCGTGCTGCACCACGCGCGCGTGGAAGCCCTCGACCGTGCGGTCGATGCGCGCGCCGCCGGCATCGCAGCCGCGATAGCGCAGCCGCCGGTAGCGCGGCACCAGGCCGCGCATCCCGGGAACCGACAGGCAGCCTTCCCAGCCCTCGTCCTGCTCGTCGCCGAGCGGCGTCAGCTCGGGATTCACGAGCACGGTATAGGGAACCGGTGTGAGGTAGGGGTAGCGCGGGTTGTCCTTGAGCTCGAAGATCACCACGCGCAGGCTCACCCCGATCTGCGGTGCGGCGAGCCCGGCGCCGTTGAGCGAGCGCATGGTGTCGTCCATGTCGGCGATGAGCGCGGCGAGCCCGGCATCGAAGCGCGTCACCGCAGCGGCCACCTGCCGCAGCAGCGGCTCGCCCATCCTCAGTACGCGGCGGATGGCCACGGTGCCCGCAGTCCTTCAGCGCCGCGGCTCGACCGCAATGGAGATGCGGTGATCGCGGAAGATGAGCGGGGCGCGGGCCGCGCCGTCCGCGGCGCGCTCCGCCTGCGCCACCGCCGCGGTGACCAGGTGGTGGTGCGGGGAGAGCTCGCACACGGGATCGGCGTTGGCGGCATCGCCGGTGAGGAGGTACGCCTGGCAGCGGCAGCCGCCGAAATCGCGCTGCCGTTCGGGGCAGCTGCTGCAGGGCTCCTTCATCCACGCCTCGCCGCGGAAGTGATTGAAAGCGGCCGAGTCGTACCAGATGGCGCGCAGGTCGTGCTCGCGCACGTTGGGGAAGTCGATCCCCGGCAGCATGCGGGCCGCGTGGCACGGCAACGCCGTGCCGTCGGGCGTAATGGCGAGGAAGACACTGCCGAGGCCGTTCATGCAGGCCTTGGGCCGCGTCTCGAAATAATCCGGCACGACGAAGTACACGTCCATCCGGCCGGCAACGCGCGCGCGGAACTCGCGCGTCACCGCCTCGGCGCGCTCGAGCTGCGCGCGGCTCGGCAGCAGGTGTGCGCGGTTGAGCCACGCCCAGCCGTAGTACTGGGTGTTGGCGAGCTCGACGTAACCGGCGCCCATGCGCTCGGCCATGGCGAGGATCTCGCCGACGTGGTCGATGTTGAGCCGGTGCAGCACCACGTTGAGCACCATCGGATAGTCGTACTTGCGGATCAGCTCCGCCACCCGGGCCTTGAGCTCGAAGGTGCGGGTGCTGCTGAGGAAGTCGTTGAGCTCGCGCGTGCTGTCCTGGAAGGAGAGCTGAATGTGATCGAGCCCGGCGGCTTTCAGCGCGCGGATGCGCTCCTCGGTCAGCCCGACGCCGGACGTGATGAGATTGATGTAGTAGCCGAGCGCATGCGCCTCGGCCACGATGGTCTCAAGGTCCTCGCGTACCAACGGCTCCCCACCCGAGAGTCCGAGCTGGACCGCACCGAGCGCGCGCGCCTCGCGCAGCACCCGGATCCAGTCGGCGGTGGCGAGCTCGGCGCCGGTGGCGGCGAACTCGGTCGGGTTGTAGCAGAACACGCAGTGCAGCGGACAGCGGTAGGTGAGCTCGAGCAGCAGCCACAGCGGCAGCCCGCGCCGCAGCTCCGGGGTGACCGGCAGCGCCGCGCTCACGGACGCAGCTCCAGCCAGCGCTTCGCGAGCGCCAGCGCCACGAAAGCGCCGACGTCGTCCGCGATCCCGCTGAGTGAGTGCGTGCGCTCGATGTCCGCGACGATCTCGGCGACCGTGCGCATCCCGTCGCAGCGGCTCATGATCTCGGCGGCGCTGCCGTTGAGCAGCACCTGGCCTTCCGGAAAAAGCAGCACGTGCGCCTCCTGCGCCGCCTCCCACTGGAGCTTGAGCCCGCGCGGGATCGCCGGGCGCGCATCCGCGGCCACAGCCGCGCCGGCCGCAGCGCGGCCCGCGCCATCGCCGCTCATGCCGTCACCCCGTAGGCGAGCGCCATGGCATCGTTCATCTGCCAGAGGATGTCGAGCTTGAACTTGAGAACGCTGAGCGCGCGCTCCTGCGCGCCGCGGCTCGCGAAGCGCTCGAGCGTCAGGGCGAGCGCGAACTCGACGTCGCGGTGCGCGAGCGGGATGCGGCTCTGGAAGTAGTGCAGGCCGGCACGGTCGATCCACGGGTAGTGCTCGGGCCAGCCCGCGAGGCGCTGGCGGTGGATCTCCGGCGCGAAGAGCTCGGTGAGCGAGGCGCACACGCCTTCCTGCCAGGGTGCGCGGCGCGCGAAGTTGACGTAGGCGTCGACCGCGAAGCGCACGCCGGGGAGGAGGCGTGCGCAGCTTTCGACCTCCGCGCGCCCGAGTCCGACCGCCTCGGCGAGGCGCAGCCACGACTCGATCCCGCCGGCATCCGCGCCGCTGCCGTCGTGATCGAGGATGCGCTGCACCCAGTTGCGCCGCACGGCGCGCTCCTCGCAGTTGGCGAGGATCGCGGCGTCCTTCAAGGGAATGTTCACCTGGTAGTAGTAGCGGTTCGCCACCCAGCCGCGGATCTGCTCGCGGCTCGCCTTGCCGGAATTGAGCATGACGTTGAAGGGGTGGTGGATGTGATAGGCACGCCCGCCGTCGCGCAGCCGCGCCTCGAACTCCGCGTGCGGCCAGGGCGCCTCGCTCACAGCGCGATCTCCAGGCCGTCGCAGGCGACTTCGACCCCGGCACGCGCGAGCTCGGCGCGCTCGGGCGAGTCTTCATCGAGGATCGGGTTGGTGTTGTTCACGTGGATGAGGATGCGGCGGGTCGCGCGCGGCAGCTGCGCCAGCCATTCGAGCATGCCGCCGGCGCCGCTCTGGGGCAAATGGCCCATGTCGCGGGCGCGCTTGGGCGAGAGGCCCTGCGCGATCATCTCCTCGTCGCTCCAGAAGGTGCCGTCGACGAGCACGCAGGCCGCCGACTCGAGCGCCGCCCACAGCGGCGGCTCGATGGCGCCCAGCCCCGGCGCGTAGACGGCGCTGCGGCCGCTCGCCGCATCGGTGAGCACCAGCGCCACGTTGTCCCCCGGCACCGGCGCGCCGCGGTGCGGCGAGTACGGCGGGGGCTTGCTCGCCACCGTGAGCGCCCGCCAGCGCACGCCCGCCACCCCGGCGACGGCGAACTCCTCGCCCGTAAGCGGCAGCGGCCGCCGTTCGATGCCGCAGTAGTGTCCGAGCACGCCGAAGACGGGATTGCCGCATGTCAGGTCGGCCGCCACGGCGTCGGTGCACCACACGGCGAGCGGGCGCGGCGACTCGCGCAGCATGAAGAGCCCGGCGGTGTGGTCGATCTGCGCATCCACCAGCACGATGCCGGCGATGGCGGTGTCCCGTGCGGCGCGCGCGCCCTGCAGCTGCGGATTCGCCCGCAGCTGCGCGAGGATGTCGGGGGAGGCGTTGACCAGCGCCCAGGCCGCCGGGTCGGTGCCGGCGACGGCGATGGAGGATTGGGTGCGACTTTGCGCGCGCAGCGTGCCGCGGCGCAGACCCGAACAGTTACGGCAGTTGCAGTTCCACTGGGGGAACCCGCCGCCCGCGGCAGACCCCAGTACGCGGATTCTCACGATGCATCGAAGTCAGGCGGGGCGCGCCGGGCGTGCTGCCCGGGAGCCCGTGGAGGCTCCTAGCGCCTCGCGATGTACATCGTGATCTCCATGCCGAAACGCACTTCGATCGCTCTTGGAGTTTCCCAGCGCATACCGATGCTCCTCATGCTGTACCGCATCAAGATACCGAAAAGCCGCCGGCGCCGCAAAAGCGCCATCTTGCATAATGTACCCGGGAAAGAGGGTCAGCGCCCGGTGCCGCGCGGAATCGCCACGCGGCGCGTGAGGCGCTCGAGCGAGCGGCGGGCGGCGGCTTTGGCGATGTGCTTGCACCAGAGCGGCTCGCGCCGGTCCGCCTGGCGGCGGAAGGTGTCGCAGTCGCAGGTCCAGAGAATATGGTCGTCCGCGCTCTTCAGCACCTGCACCGTGCGGCTGGTGAAGCTGTAGGTGCCGATGATCTCGTTCTCGACCGGCCTGCGCCGGTGCATCCGGATGGCGACCATGGGGAGAGCCTAGCGTACCGGGCCTGTGGATCGCTTGTGGATTAGTTGTGAATAGACTCAGGAGGAGACGATCTTGGCCTTGATCGCCTCGTACTCGGAGTCGGTAATGAGGCGGGCGTCGAGCAGCCGCTTGGCCTCCTGCAGGCGCCGCACCGCATCATCGCCGCCCGTGGCGGCCGCGGCGGCCCCGAGGGGCGCCCCCGCGAGCACCTGGATGCCGCCGGAGCGGGCGCGCAGCTCCTCGAGCTCGCGCACGCGGCGCTTCTCGCGCCACGCCTGATCCTGCCCCTGGCAGATGCGGTAGACCGCCTGCGCCTGGGCCTTGCGCAAGCCCTTCAACTCCACGCGCTGCGAGCCCTCGGTGGCGAGCGAGGCGAGGTCGGTGGCCTTGCCGGCGCGAACTCCGAGGTCAGCCGCGAACACCCCGACCCGCAGCGTCACCTCCTCGAGGTCCTGCCAGCGTATGGAGACCAGCTCGAAGCCACCGAGCAGCGGGCGCGTGAGCAGGATGAGGCGTCCGCTGGTCGCGGCCACGAGCACGCGGCGGTGGCCGAGGGCGAAGAGCCGCCGCTGGATCGCCCAGGCCTCGAGTGCCTCGCCGGCGATCAGCACCGAGCGCAGGTCCGCGAGCGGCTTGTCGAGGCCCGCCTCCTCGGCGGGCACGATGGGGTCGGTCATTTCTTGCTGACGATCTCGGCGCGCAGCTCGCGCAGCTTCGCCTTGATGATGCGCGCGTTCGCCGGCCCCATGCGGATCAGGAGCTTCTGCCCGGCCGAGCGCGATTCGAGCGTCGGGTCGGCGAAGGTATAGAACACGCGCGGCTGCTCGAGCTGGATCGGGGTCGAGATCTCCGGGGTCTCGAGCAGGTGATCGATCACCTCGACCAGGCGGTCGTTGAAGTACTTGCCCGGATAGCCGAGATCCTCGTACGCCTGCTGGAACAGCGGGTATTCGCGCTGGTAGAGGGCGGCCAGCGCCTTGACGTCGGCCGCCTGGACCGCGTGCACGAAGGTCGTGTAGCGATCGAAGTTGGCGGCGCTCAGCACGGTGAGGTCACCCTGGGTCGAGACCACCGTCTGCCCGGCGGTCGGTTTCACCGGCCGCAGCTCCGGGGCCACCTTGTGCCGCTCGAGGTTGTCGACGGTGACGACGATGTGCCGCACGATGTTCTGCGGTACCAGCAGCGCCTCGATGGTGGGCTTGCCCAGCGCCGCGGTGAGGGCCTCCTGGACCATCGAGTCGCTGTCGTTGAGTGCCGGCAGCGCCTCGTTGCCGCCGCCCGTCGCCGGGAGCGGATGGGAGACGGCGGGCTGCGCCGCCACGGGTGGCGGCGCCGGCGGCGCGGCGACCGTTGGCGGTGCCGCCGGGGCCGGGTGAAACAGGAACTCGTACCAGATGCCGAAGCCGGCGGCCGCGACCACCACCAGCCCGGCGAGCCACCAGATGAGTTTGCGGCGGAACGAGTCCGGACTCTCTTCTTCCCACATCGCGAGGGGCCCTCACCGGCAAGCGGCAGATGTTGACTGTACTCTCCTTTGAGGCGGGCGGCCCCTGAGCGTTCCGGGGGCCGTACAGCGATCGCCCGCGGCGGCCACTGGATGCAGCATTAAATCCGCGCTCCCCGCCTCCTCGCCCGGCGCGCCGTGTGCTTCAATCCCCGCCATGCCCGCTGATTTTCACCCGGCCGTCCGCAGCTGGTTCGAGCGCACTTTCCCCGCGCCGACCGCGGCGCAGAGCGCCGCGTGGCCGCTGATCGCCGCCGGCCGGCACGTGCTGATCGCCGCGCCCACGGGCTCGGGCAAGACCCTCGCCGCCTTTCTCGCGGTGATCGACGAGCTGGTGCGTACCGCCCTCGCCCAGGGGACGCTCGCCGATGAGACCACGGTGGTGTACGTCTCCCCGCTCAAGGCGCTCTCCAACGACATCCACCGCAATCTCGAGGCACCGCTCGCCGGCATCGCCGCCGAGCTCGCCGCGCTCGCTCTCCCCGGGCACGGCATCCGCACCTTCGTGCGCACCGGCGACACGCCGCAACACGAGCGCACGGCGATGCGTAAACGCCCGCCGCACATCGTCGTCACCACTCCCGAGTCGCTCTACATCCTGCTCGGCTCGGAATCCGGCCGGCGGATGCTTCAGACCACCCGCACCGTGATCGTGGACGAGATCCACGCGATCGCCGGCAGCAAGCGCGGCGTGCACCTCGCGCTCTCGCTCGAGCGGCTGGAGAGTCTCGCCGGCCGCAAGCTGACGCGCGTCGGGCTCTCGGCGACCCAGAAGCCGATCGAGGAGGTGGCGCGTTTTCTCGTCGGCACGCGCAACGTGGGCCCCGACGGCACCGCCGACTGCCGCATCATCGACGCAGGCCACGTGCGCGCGCGCGACCTCGCGCTCGAGATCCCCGCCTCCCCGCTCGAAGCGGTGATGTCGGGGGAAGTGTGGACCGAGATCTACGACCGCCTCGCCGAGCTCGTGGCCGGGCACCGCACGACGCTCGTGTTCGTCAACACGCGCCGCCAGGCGGAGCGCCTCGCGCGCCACCTCTCCGAGCGCGTCGGCACCGAGCACGTCACCGCGCATCACGGCAGCATGGCGAAGGAGTCGCGGCTCGCCGCCGAGCAGCGCCTGAAGCGCGGCGAGCTGCGCGCCCTGGTCGCGACCGCCTCCCTCGAGCTCGGTATCGACATCGGCGAGGTGGACCTCGTGTGCCAGCTCGCCTCGCCGCGCTCGATCGCGGCGTTCCTGCAGCGCGCCGGCCGCTCCGGCCACTCGGTGGGCGGCACGCCGAAGGCGCGGCTCTTCCCCCTGTCGCGCGACGACCTGGTCGAGTGCGCGGCGCTGCTCGCCGCCGTGCGGCGCGGCGAGCTCGACCGCCTCGAGGTCCCCGCGAAGCCCCTCGATGTCATCGCGCAGCAGATCGTCGCCGAGGCGGCGGCGCGCGAGTGGGACGAGGCGGGGCTGCTCGCGCTCCTCACCGGCGCCTGGCCGTGCCGCGCGCTCACGTACGCCGAGTTCGCGGAGCTGCTGCGCATGCTCGCCGAAGGCTACAGCACGCGCCGCGGCCGCCACGGCGCGCTGCTGCATCACGACGGGGTGAACGGGCGCGTCAAGGGCCGGCGCAACGCGCGCCTCACCGCCCTCACCTCCGGCGGCACCATCCCCGACACCGCCGATTACCAGGTGCTGCTCGAGCCGCAGGCGCAGTTCGTCGGCACGGTGAACGAGGACTTCGCGATCGAGAGCCTGCAGGGCGACATCTTCCAGCTCGGCAACGTGTCCTACCGGATCCTGCGGGTCGAGCCGGGACGCATCCGCGTCGAGGATGCGCGCGGCGAGCCGCCGAGCATTCCCTTCTGGATCGGCGAGGCGCCGGGGCGCACGGATGAGCTCTCGGCGAGCGTCGCGCTCCTCCGCGCCGCGCTCGAAGCGCAGCTCGATGCGGGGACGGAAGCGGCCGTCGCGTGGCTGATGGAGGCCAGCGGGATCGCGGCGGGAGCCGCGGTGCAGCTCGTCAACTATCTCGCCGCGGCGCGCACCGCCCTCGGCGCCATCCCGACACAGCAGCTCATCGTCTTCGAGCGCTTCTTCGATGAGGCGGGCGGCATGCAGCTCGTCATCCACTCGCCCTTCGGCAGCCGCATCAACCGCGCCTGGGGCCTCAGCTTACGCAAGCGCTTCTGCCGCTCGTTCAACTTCGAGCTGCAGGCGGCCGCCACCGAGGACACGATCGTGCTGTCGCTCACCACCGCCCACAGCTTCGAGCTCGCGGAGGTGGCGCGTTACCTGCATTCGAACACGGTGCGGCCGCTCTTGGTTCAGGCGCTGTGCGCCGCGCCGATGTTCCCGGTGCGCTGGCGCTGGAGCGCGGCCATTGCGCTCGCGTTGCCGCGCTTTCGCGGCGGCAAAAAGGTGCCGGCACCGCTGCAGCGCATGGCGGCCGAGGACCTGCTCACCGCCGTATTCCCCGACCAGGTGGCGTGCGCCGAGAACCTGACCGGCGAGCTCGAGATCCCCGACCACCCGCTCGTGCGCCAGGCGATCCACGACTGCCTCGAGGAAGCGATGGACATCGCCGGCCTCGAGCGGCTGCTGCGCGGGCTCGAGTCGGGCAGCATCCGCGTGCTGGCGCGCGATCTCACCGAACCCTCGCCGCTCGCGCTCGAGGTGCTGTCGGCACGGCCGTACGCCTTCCTCGACGACGCACCGCTCGAGGAGCGCCGCACCCAGGCGGTCATGAGCCGCCGCTGGCTCGACCCCGCGAGCGCGACCGACATCGGCAAGCTCGACCCCGAAGCCATCGAGCGCGTGCGCACCGAGGCCTGGCCCGATGCGGTGAACGCCGACGAGCTGCACGACGCGCTGGTGTGGCTCGGGTGCCTCACGGCTGCGGAGGTGGCGCGCCAGAGCGGCTGGCCCGCGCTGATGGCGGAGCTCGCCACGCAACGGCGCGTCACACGCCTCGCGCAGGGCGGCCTCGAGCTCTGGGTGGCGGCCGAGCAGCTGCCGCTCTTCACCGCGATCTACCCCGAAGCGCGGCGCGACCCCGGCGTGACGACGCCCGCGGCCCACGCGCGCGAGCTCGCCCCCGAGGCCGCGCTCGTCGAGGTGCTGCGCGGGCGGCTCACGGGCTCGGGTCCCGTCACCGTGGGGGCGCTCGCGGCGCTGCTCGCGCTGCCGGTGCCGCGCATCGAGGCGGCGCTCGCGGCGCTCGAGGCCGAAGGCTTCGCCATGCGCGGCCTCTTCACGGGCGCCGCCTCGGCCAGCCAGGCGGAGCGGGTCGGGCAGCAGCACTCCGTAACTGCGGCGTCACCCCAGGCGCCGGCCGCCGGCGTCAGCGAGTGGTGCGAGCGGCGGCTGCTGGCGCGCATCCACCGCTATAC
>JAGWMP010000046.1 GCA_028871705.1 Gammaproteobacteria bacterium | reverse complement strand
CGCGGAGCCGGCGCCCGCGACCGAGCCCTCCGCACCGCCGCCGCAGGGGCCGGCGGAAGTGGCCGAGCGCTTCCACGCACTCGCCTTCGGGGTACTGCCCGCCGCGCCGGCCACCGCCCAGGTCCACCGGGAAGTTGCCGGTGCGGTCGACGTGCTCCTTACCGGGCCGGTCCTCAAACCCGAGTACGCGCCGCGCCGGCCGCTGCTCCTGCCCAAGCTGGTGCAGGCGGTCAACGACGAGAGCGTGTCGCGGCGCGAGCTCGCGGTGCTCATCGCCCAGGACCCGGCACTCGCCGGCAACCTGCTGCGTCTCGCCAACAGCGCCTTCTATCGCCTCAACGCGCAACCGGTCGAGAGCATCGACCGCGCAGTGGCGCTGCTGGGCACCGCGGGGATCCGCACGCTGCTCGCCGCCGCGCTGGTGCAGCCGGTGTTCAGGACCTCCGCGGGGCTCTTTCAGCGCTTCCTGGACGTCACCTGGGAGCATACGCAGTACGCGGCGACCGTGGCCGAGGCGCACGCCGCCATCGTTGCCGATGAGGATCCGTTCGCGGCCCAGCTGCTCGCGCTCATGTACGGCCTCGGCACCATCCTCGCATTCCGCGCCTCGATGGACGAGTACGCGCGCCGCGGCGCGGCGGCCGACGCCGCCACGGTGAGCGCGCTCATCGAGCAGCACGCCGCCACCGTCGCGCGGCGCATCGCGCACGACTGGGAGCTCTCGGAGCGCATTCTGACCGCGCTCGAGGAGCAGTCGCCTTACCTGCGGTCGGGGACTTTGAGCGGACTCGGCGAGTCGCTGCGCTTCGGGCGCTACTGCGCGAGCATCGGTGTGCTGCGTCACGCACACGCGCTGGATGAGGAGGGGGCGCTCGCGGCGGTACGCGCCGGCGGCTTCCGCGGGCCCGCGCCCGAGCGCATCTGGGCGCGCCTCGCGGCGCAGCTCGCCCGGGACGAGCGCCCCTGACATACACTGGCGCCATGGCGCAGGCGACCGGGCTTCTCCAGCACGCGCAGATCGAAATCGACTGGATCGGTGCGAGCGAGTTCGAGGCTTACCGCGCCGGCGGGCCGCGGCTGCGCCTCGACGGCGACGCCAGGAGCGCGCCGAGTCCGTTCGATGCGTTGCTCGCCGCCATCGCCACCTGCGCGGCGACGGACGTCGTCGCGATCCTCGCCAAGCAGCGCACTCCCGTCACGGGGCTGCACGTCGCGGTCGAAGCGCAACGCGTCGCGGCGACCCCGCGGCGGCTCGCCGCCGCGATCCTGCACTTTGCGATTCGCGCCCCGGGCACGACCCGCGCGAAGGCGCTGCGCGCGGTCGAGCTGTCCGTGACCCGCTACTGCAGCGTGCGCTCCTCGCTGCTGGCAGAGGTGTCCGTGACCTGGACGGTGGAGGTGAGCGAGCGGAGTGACCAGAAGCGGGAGACAGAACGCTCGGAGGGGGCCGAGTAAGCGCTGCCTCCCGCCCCTGGTCGATCCGGTTGTTTCACCTGACGGCAGACGATGCAACGCCCGTGCCAACGCGCTATCGATCGCGATGTTCGAGTCGACTCAGGTACTTAGCTCGCTGCCCATGTTGGAACGGTGGCAGCGTGGCGTGCGCCGCGCCCGATCGCTGTGCACCGGCCGCGCCCGCGCACGACCCTGGTGCGCCGTGCGCGCCTCGTTGACAGCGGACTTCGGCTGCGCTCAGCATCGCGCCGATGCCAGGCATGCTGCGCCCGGTCCTGTTCCTCGTCTTCGGTGTCGGACCCGCGCTGGCGATCGCCGGTGGCCCGGAGGATTTCGACACCGCGCCCGAGAGCGCGGCGGCGACGCTGCTGCCCGCGGCGCTCGTCGCCGGGCCGGACTTTCATGTCGTGGATCCCGTTCAGGGCGATGGTCTCATGAACCGCTTCGTGCTCGAGAGCCGCTTCGGCACCTTCGGTGCCTACGGCCGCGCGGCGCTCGCGGTGCGCGTTCGCGAGGTCGCCGCCCTGCACGAGCTCGCGCGCACTTCGGACGTCGCGATCGCCGCGGGTGGCGCGGTGCAGGGCGTGCAATCGGAGGTCAAGACGGCGGCCGGCGTCGTGACGCACCCGGTCGAGACCGTCACGGGGATCCCGCGGGGCATTGGCCACCTCTTCGGCGGCTACCGTGCGCGCGGCGAGGAGGCCGTCGCGGATGCGCGGCAGGACGTGAACGCCGCGCGAGCCGGCGCTGCCGCGGGTGGTAGTGCCGGCGAAGGCGCCGCGCACGCTGCCGACCGCGGTGCGCACGCCGCGCAGAGCTACGCCGCGCGTTACCTCGGGATCACCGCGGCCGAGCGCGACTACTACCGCAGGCTCGGTATCGATCCGTACACCGACAATCAGGTATTGCGCGATACCATCCACCGGGACGCACGCATCCGTGCCGCGGCGGGCTTCGGCATGAAGTTCGTCGGCCTCCCGGGGATTCCCGGCATCGGACTCACGCAGCGCGCGGTCGATGCGATCTACAACGAGGACCCGGCGGTGATCCGCCGACGCACGCGTGCGACACTCGCCGCCTACGGCCTGAGCGCCGCCGAGATCGCGGCATTCCTCGATGCGCCGCTCCTGAGCCCCACGCGTCAGATGCTGCTGCTCGAGAACGCGGAATCACTCGCCGGGGTCGCCGGGCGCGGCGAGCTGTTCCGCCACTCGATCGGGCTCACCTCGCCCGAGGAGGTCGAGGTGTATCTCGCGAGCGTGGCCCTCCTGGTCAAGGCGCACGCCGGCGAGCCCGTCGCCGCGCTCGTCGCCGGCGTGCGGCTGCCGACGGCGCTGCGGGCCGACGGCCGGCTCGTCGTCTGCGGCGCGTTCGAGTCGATCTACTGGACGGCGGGAGTCGCAGACCTCGAGGCGCAGCTCGAGGCAGCCCTGCCCGCGCAGCCGCAGCCGGTGGCGCGGGAGCTATGGATCGCCGGGACGCTGTCCGGGCGGGCCCGCGCCGCGCTCGAGAGCCGCGGCTGGCAGCTGCGGCCTCAGAATTTGCCGCCGTAGGCGAGGTGTCCCTGCGGCGTCTCGCAGGCGATCTCGAGCGTCGCCACCGGTTCGGTGGCCGGATCGAAGTGCCGGCCGTCGCCGTCGACGAACTCAGCGCTCTCGAGCAGCGCCGCATCCGTCATCCCGGGTTTGATCGCGGCGACTCCGCGCGCGTACCCCGAGGAGATGCCGCGGGCGTTCAAGCTCAGCTGGCAGTTGCTCCAGGTGAACGGATCGCCATTCTCCACCCGGATGAGGGACAACTTGCGGTTGTAGCCGATCCTGGCGGTGAGCCCGCGGCCCTCGCGGGTGGGCCGGGCGATGATGGTTTCGGGGGGCACGGCCTGCGCGGCCTCGCTGGAACCCTCATACCGGCTGCTCAGGCGCCAGATCAGGGCGCCGGCGCAGACCACCGCGATGATCAGGATCCCCGAAAGCTCGATCGGCGAGGAGCTCTTGCGCTGCGGGCGGCCGCAATGCGGGCAGGCAACCGCGCTCGAGGAGAGGTCGTTGCCGCAGTCGGGGCACTTGCGCAGCATCCCCCATTGTCGCGCCGGGCGGGACTTTTGTCAGTGCGGCGAGAATCGCAGCGGCAGCGTCCGGCAGCGCGACGGTCGTAACTTTTTGCAACCGGACGCGGCGGACTGCACGGGGTTGCGCTGCGTGAGTCGGCCGCGCGCGCGGCGGGCCAGCCGCGAGCCGTCGCCGGAGCAGTTCGCCGGGCGCGGCGCGGCCGCGGAGGCGGGCGGTGCGGGGAGCTTCACGCCTGCTGGGCGCGCGGCACGCGCGTCAGCCCGGCAGCGAGCCCGGTACGGCTGCCGGCCTGATCGAGCAGCATCTCGCCGAAGAGCTCGGCGGGCTGCGGCTCGCAGCAGTAGTAGCCCTGCCACTGATCGCAGCCGAGCGCCCGCACGCAGCGCAGCTGCTCCTCGGTCTCGACGCCTTCGGCCACTACCTGCAGGTTGACGCTGTGCGCGAGCGAGATGATGGCGCGCACGATCGATTCGTCGGTGCGGCTGGTGGCGAGGTCGCGCACGAAGCTGCGGTCGATCTTCAGCTTGTCGATCGGGAAGCGGCGCAGGTAGCTCAAGCTCGAGTAGCCGGTGCCGAAGTCATCCACCGCGACCGTGACGCCCATCTTGCGCAGCTGCTTGAGCACGCCCACCGACTCCTCGGGGTTGGTCATGACCGCGCTCTCGGTGAGCTCGATCTCGAGGCAGCGCGCGTCGAGGTTCTCGGCGGCGAGCGCCGAGCGGATCACGTCGACGAGGTTCTGATGGCGGAACTGGGTGGCCGAGAGATTCACGGCGAGGCGGATCTGCGCGCCCTGGTCGAGCTGCCACGCGGCGGCCTTGCGGCACGCCTCGCGGATGACCCACTCGCCGAGCGGGATCATGAGGCCGGTCTCCTCGGCGAGCGGGATGAAGGAGGAGGGCCCGATCACCCCGCGCAGTGGATGCCGCCAGCGCAGCAGCGCCTCGGCGGTCACGATGCGGCCGGTCTTGGCCGACATCACCGGCTGGAAGGAGAGCTCGAACTCGCCCGCCGCGAGCCCGCGGCGCAGGTCGTTCTCGAGCGCCAGGCGCTCGTGCATCGAGTCGGTCATGCCGCGCTGGAAGAACTGCACCTCGCCACCGCGCTCCTTGGCGAGCGCCATGGCGACCTCGGCGTGGGCCAGCAGGTCATCGACGCGCCGGCCGTCATCCGGCCAGACGCTCACGCCGATGCTCGGGCGCACGTTCACGTCCGCGCCGTTGATGGAGAAGGGCTCGCGCAGCTCCGCGAGGATCGCGCCGGTGACGGCCTCGGCATCGACGCGTGCGGCGAGGCTGTCGATCAGCACCACGAATTCATCGCTGCCGAGCCGCGCCAGCAGGTCGCCCGGGCGCAGCACCGAGCCGACGCGGCGCGCGACCTCGGAGAGCAGCCAGTCGCCGGCGCCGTGGCCGAGGGAGTGGTTGAGGGAGCTGAAGTGATCGAGATCGAGCACCGCCACGGCGATGGCGCGCTCGGGGCGCCCGGTGTCGGCTACCGCCTGGGCGAGCCGCTCCTTGAAGAGCAGCCAGTTCGGCAGCCCGGTGAGGGAGTCGTGGGTGGCGAGGTATTGCAGGCGCGTGTGCACTTCCTCGAGCTCGCGGGCGCACTGCGCGGTCCGCTCGGCGAGGCGGCGCTCGTAGAAGACCGCGACGCGGGTGATCACCAGGATGGCGGCGCCGGCGGCGCCGAGCGCGAAGCCGAGCAGCTCACGGCCCGCTCCCGGGCCCTGGCCGAAGTGACCGAAGTCGAAGGCGGCGCCCTGCCAGGCGCTCACGGGCATGAGCAGCAGCGCCGCCGCTCCGAGCAGCGCCGCCGCCGCCTTGCCGACCAGACCCGCCCAGGAGGGCTTCGGGCCCACGCGGTAGCGCAGCCAGAAGGCACTGGTGAACGCGGCGAACGCCAGCGTCATGGAGAGAATGAGGGGGCGGACGATGCCCCCGGCAGGGCGCGCTGGACCGAGCGCGGCGACCGTAGTCCAATAGGTCGCCGAGATCCCTGCCGCGGCCGCCGTGCTCCCGGCCAGAATTCTCGAGGTGCTTGGCTCGCTCCCTGCGAACACCGCGAGCATTCCCATGAGGTCGAGCACGGCGACCGCGAACGCTGCAAATAGAATGGTGATGTCGGTGTCGGCCCAGCTCTGGGTACCGAGGGCCAGGAGGCCCACCAGATCGAGGCACCACAGCCCCGCACCAAGCGCGAGTGCGCCGGACACAGTCCGACACAGCACGCGCCGGCGCGAAGAGGCCGACAAGCGTGTGGTTACATCCAATGTAGTGTGGGAAGCAGCCAGGGCAATCACTGCCGCTAGCATTGCGAGCCACCCATCGACCGTCACGCCCAATACCGTCCGTGGTTGTCAACGCCTTCCATGGGGACGCACGGTACCGGCAGACCGGCCTCCCCAGAATTGCAAGGATTGGGTAATACCCCTCAGGGAGAGTCTGTAGTCGCGGCCCCTCGGCCCGCCCGCGGAGGGGGAAAAGCCCGCAAATGTGCGCTGATTCCGCGCCAGCAGGCGCCGCTAGCGCAAATTGAGATAGATCTATCTCAGATTTCGATGATCTTGTTGCGCAGCGCGTACTTGACCAGATCCGAGAGCGAGGCGAACTGCATCTTGCGCATTATGTTGCTACGGTGGGTCTCGGCGGTCTTGACGCTGATGCCGAGCGCGCGTGCCACGTCCTTGTTGCTCGCGCCTTCGGCGAGCAGCTGCACGATCTCCCGCTCGCGCGCCGAGAGAGTCTGGCCGCCCTCCACCTGCTCACCTTCGGCGCCGCCGCTGCCGCGCAGGTACCCCTCGAGCACCAGGCGTGCCACCTTGGAGGTGAAGAAGGTCTGGCCCTCGAGCAGCGCCTCCACGGCCCGCACCAGAATGCGCCCCGCATCGGACTTCAGCACGTAGCCGCGCGCCCCGGCGTTCAGTACCTCGCGCACCAGCTGCTCGGACTCGTGCGCGGTGAGGATCAGCACGCGGGTCTCGGGGCGCACCGCGAGGATGCGCCGCGTCGCGTCGAGCCCGTTGAGCTCGGGCATGCTGAGGTCGAGGATGGCGATGTCGGGCTTGTGCATCTCGACGAGTGCGACCGCTTCGCGGCCGTTGTCGGCTTCGGCGACTACGGTCCAACGCTCGACGTCGGCGAGCGTCGCTACCACGCCCCGGCGCACCATCTCGTGATCGTCGGCGATCACGATGCGGGCGGGGCGCAGGCGCGCTTCAGGCACTGCGCACCTCGGAGAGCGCCGCGAGCGGCACGGTGGCGCGGATGCGCGTGCCGGCACCGGCGGATTCGACCGCGAACGTGCCGCCGACCTGGCGGATGCGCTCGCGCATACCGGCCAGCCCGACGCCGAGCGTCGGTACGGCGGCGCCCCGCGCAGGGTCGCGCAGCGCGATGCCGCGGCCGGCATCCTCCACCTCGAGGCTGACGGTGTGCGCCAGGATCGTCAGGCGCACGGCCACCCACGGGCTGGCCGAGTGGCGCTGGACGTTGGTGAGCGCCTCCTGCGCGACGCGGAACAGTGTCAGCTCGTTGGCGGGCGAGAGCCGCGGCATCGCCTCGGGTAGATCGAGCCGCACCTCGATGCCGCTGCGGTCGCGCAGGCCGTCCGCCAGCCAGCGCAGTGCGCTCACGAGTCCCAGCTCATCGAGCAGCGGCGGATGCAGCAGGTAGGAGGCGGTGCGGATCTCCGTCGAGCACTGGCGCGCGAGCCGCACGGCATTGGCCAGCAGTTCGCGCGGCTTCGGCGCGAGCGAGCGGGCGGCCTCCGACAGCCGTGCGAGGTCGAGCTCGAGGGCCGCGAGCGTCTGGCCGGTCGAGTCGTGCAGATCGCGGCCGATGCGGCGGCGCTCCTCGTTCTGGATGCGCGTCAGCTCGCCGGCGAGCACCTGCAGGTCCGCGAGCACCTGTTCGCGCTCGAAGTCGAGCAGCACCTGGGCCACCTGGTCGGCGACCCCGCCGACGAAGTTGGCTTCGTCCGCAAACCACTGGCGCGGGCCGTCGAGCTGCGAGGCCGAGACGACGCCGGCGAGCTCGCCGGCGCGCCAGATGGCGGCGGCGACGATCGCGCGCGAGCTCGCGAGCGGCTGGGTCGCGTCGCTGAAGCCGTGCAGCCGCTCCTCGGTGGTGACGTCGGCGCTGCGGAACACGCGCTCGGTGCGCAGCATGCCGATGTAAGTACCGAGCCGGCTCATGGGAAAGCGCGGCAGCTCGTGCTGTGCGCCGCCGCGCTCGTAGCGCGCGGCGCAGGCGAGGGTCGCTCCCTGCTCCTCGAGCAGCCAGATCGCGACCCGGTCGGCGCCGAGCACCTGGGCGGCATCGGCGCAGATGCCCTCGAGCGCCGCATCGATGCCGCTCCAGCCGCTGCCGCTGTTGCGGCTCGAGACGCGCAGCAGCGCGTCCGACTGGCGTTGCATGCGCACCATGCGGGCGCCTTCGGCCTCCTCCTGCTGCTTGCGCGCCGTGATGTCGTGCATCACGGCCTGTACCGCGGGTGCGCCTCCGTATTCGATGCGTACGCCCTGCAGATTCACCCAGATGAGGCTGCCATCGAGGCGACGGATGCGGGTGTCGCGCGTCTCGGATGCGACGCCGCTCTCGAGGATGCGCCGCACGCGCTCGCTCATGACCTGCTGGTCCGACTCGAGCACGAGGGACGTCACCTGGATGGCGCTCAGGGGCTGCTGCGGCCCGGCACCGATGAGGGTGCGCGCCGCTGCGTTGCCGAACAGCAGCTCCGCGCCGCGATGCACGAGCACCGCCTCGGGCATGGCGTCCACCAGGGCCTGGTAGCGCATCTCCGTTTCGTGCCGCTGCTGTTCGGCGCGCTTCGCCTCGGTGAGGTCGTGCACCACCGCGAGCGTCAGGTTGGACTTGCCCTCCTTGAGGAGGCTCAGGTCCACCTCGGCAGGGAAGAGCTCGCCGGTGTCGACCCGCCGGTGCTGCCACTCGAAGCTGGCATTGCCGTCGCGCATCGCCTGCTCGACGCGCCGGCGCCGTGCGAGGGCCGACGGCTGGCCATCCGGCTGCTCGAGCGGGGAGATCTGCTCGGGCGTGAGGGCGCGCACCGCCTCCTGATCGGGCAGCCCGAACATGCGCAGTGCCGTGTCGTTGGCGGTGATGAAGCGGTCGCCTTCGCCGAGGAACACGCTGAAGGAGGTGTTGTTGAACAG
The DNA here is from genome assembly GCA_028871705.1 of Gammaproteobacteria bacterium. GTDB lineage: Bacteria > Pseudomonadota > Gammaproteobacteria > Steroidobacterales > Steroidobacteraceae > 13-2-20CM-66-19. The sequence goes on along the minus strand of JAGWMP010000046.1, from coordinate 6,824 downwards.
CGTACGGTAGTGAACCTCACGGTTGCGCAGCGCCCGCAGCGAGTGGCTGAGGAGGAAGGTCATGGCGAGCACCAGCGCCGAGAAGGCGCCGGTCACCACCAGCGTCGTGACCGTGCGCTCATGCCAGGTGCTGAGGATCAGATCGAGCGGCCGGGCCGTGACGATCAGGCTCGGGTACTGGCGCAGCTGCGCGAAGCCGTAGACCATCCTGCCGCCGAAGACGGACGAAGCGCCCTCGATGGTTCCGGAGTCCCAGCCGCTCGCGAGGTAATGCTTGGCCTCCTGGAAGCTCGGCGAGCTGGCGTAGTTGTGCCCGACCAGCCCGTGCCCGGGCTTGTCCTCCATCGCCGCGAGCAGCATGCCGTCCATGGTGACGAGGAAGATGATGCCGCCGGGCCCGCCGAGCTGGGGGCGCAACGAGTCGAACGCGCGGAAGTCGAACAGCGCGCCGGCCCACAGGTCCGGGTTGCTCGCCGAGGCCACGCGGCGCGCGATCGGCACCAGCATGTGCTCCCCGGTCGCGTCCGCAGGGCGGTCGGGATCGGGGATCGGAGTGCCGATCCAGACATCCGAGCCCTGCGACTCCGATGCCTCGAGCGCCGTGAACCATTTGGGCGGGACACGGCTGACATCGTACGAGCCGGCGCGTCCGGCGCGCGCGAAGCGCGAGCCGTCGGCGACGAAGATGGACCGCACGTACTGCCCGCCGGTCATCGCCTTGCCGAGCTCGGGACTCAAATCGCGGTCCGACACGTTGGCGAGGCCGCCGGCGGCGGTGATCTCGTTGGCGCGGGTCACGGCGGCGCCGACGCCGTCGCTGATCATTGCGAAGGCGCTCTGCTCGAGCGCGACGGCCACCGCGCGCAGCCGGTTGCTCTCGGACTGGTAGGTCTCGTCGCGGTCGGTGCGGATGCGCTGCGCGGAGTACGCCCAACCGGTGGCGAGCACCAGCGCCGCATAGAGCAGCAGCGTCCAGCTCAGACTGGACGGAAGTAGTAACGACGCGTCGCCCGAGAGCCGGCCGGCACGTGGTTTCGCAGCCTGATCCATGCGCGGGGCCGCGGTGGTTGTTGTAAGCAACAGTGTGCGCCAAAGCGCAGCCGGAGGCTATGCCCGTCCTGTCAACCGGGGAACAGACCGGCTCGTTGTCGGGGGCAGACGGCTGCAACCGTGCAAGGTTAAATTGAGTGCATCGGCGCAGGCAGCGCCGCGGAGGAGACGGCTTATGTGGGTCAGGAATCCAAAGGCTGCGCGGTACTTAGGACCGCTGGCGGGTTTGCTGCTGGGTCTGCCCGCCGGGGCGGCCGATACCGGCGCCGCGGCGGCGGCGCCGGAGGCGCAGCCGGCCGTATGGGCGCAGAAACAGCTCAATTTTCTGTTTCAGGGGTTCACGACCCATTACTCGTGCGACGGACTCGAGGACAAGATCAAGCACGTGGTCAAGGAGCTCGGGGCGCGCGGTGACTTCCAGGTGCACTCCTTCGGGTGCGCGGAGCCCTATGGCCGCCCGGATCCGTTCCCGTCCGTGAGCATCAAGATGAGCGTGCTGCAACCGGCGCCGGCGGGCACCGCGGCCACGGAGGTCGTGGCCGCTCATTGGCAGCGTACGGACCTGCACCTCGACAAAGACCCGGTGTGGGAGGCGGGCGACTGCGAGCTGCTCGAGCAGATCAAGCAGAAGCTGCTGCCGCTCTTCGCCACGCGCAATGTCGACTTCGCCTCCAACTGCGTGCCGCACCAGCTCGAGCTCGGCACGCGGCTGTCGGCCGACCTGCTCGTTCCCGATAAGCGCGGATGAGTGCGCAGGGCGGGCCGGGGCCCGCGGGCTCCCGGTTCCCCGCGGCGCTGGCCGGGCTCCTCGGGGCGGCGCTGTTCATCAACTACGTCGATCGCGGCACCATCTCCGCCGCCGCGCCGCTCATCGAGAGCGAGTTTCATCTCTCGCCGGTGCAGATGGGCCTGCTGCTGTCGGCGTTCTTCACGACTTACGTGCTGTCGCAGCCTCTCATGGGGTGGCTGGTGGATCACGTCGGCGCGGCGCGCGTGCTCGCCGGGGGATTCACGCTGTGGTCGCTGGCGACGTTCTCGGCGGGTTTCACCAGCGGGCTCGCGGGGCTCGTGGCCCTGCGGCTCGTGATGGGTGCCGGCGAATCGGTGTGTTACCCGAGCGGCTTCGCGCTCATCGCGCAGCGGGTCGAGGACCGCCAGCGGGCGCGCGCCACCGCCATCATGCAGTTGGGCAGCGTGCTCGGTCCGGCGATCGGCATGCAGGTCGGCGTGTTCGTCATGGTGCTCTACGGCTGGCGCTGGATGTTCATGGTGCTCGGGCTCGCCTCGCTCCTGTGGCTCATCCCCTGGTCGGGGCAGCTGCGCGGGCGCCCGCCGGTACGGCTCGCGGATGCGGGGCCCTCGGGGCCGCGCTTGGGCGCCATCGTGCGCCAGCGCGCCCTGTGGGGCACGATTTTCGGCAACTTCTGCTCGAACTACGCCTTCTACTTCGTTTTCACGTGGGTTCCGCTGTACCTGGTGCACGAGCGCAGCCTGTCGCTCACCGCCATGGGGCACGTGCAGAGCCTCATCTACGTGATGGATGCCCTCAGCATCGTTGCGACCGGGTGGCTGATCGATCGATGGATCCGCCGCGGCGCGACGCCGAGCCTCGCCTACAAGACCGCGCTCTCGCTGAGTGCGCTCGGCGTCGGAGTGTGCCTCATCGCACTCAACGCGGCGGGCCCGTGGGCGGGCGCCGCGCTGCTGCTCGCGACCGGGCTCGGCGACGGACTCAACTCACCCTCGGTGGGCGCACTGACGCAGCGCTTCGCCGGGCCGCTCGCGACCGGGCGCTGGATGGGCACGCAGAACGCGATCAGCAACACCGCCGGCATCCTCGCGCCCTCGGTGACGGGTTATCTCGTCGAGCGCAATGGCGGGCACTACACGCTGGCGCTGTGGGTGACGGGCGCCGTGGCGTTGCTCGGCCTCTTCGCCTGGCTCGTGGTGGTGCCGCCGGTGGAGCCGGTCGACTGGAGCCGGACCGGGTCTAGGTATAGGTCCGCGCCCGCTCCTGGTCCGCAATGATGTCGCGCGCCGCGAGATACAGGTGCGCCGCGGCCCAGAATCCCGTCGGCACGATGCACAGCATCGCCAGGCGCAGCGCATCCGCATCGTCGAGGTGATAACGCAGGAACCAGTCGTTCAGCAGCCCGATGACATTCGGCGTGATGACCAGGTTGCCGAGGTTGGCGAGGAACAGCACCATGGCGCAGAACATGGCGCGCATGCGGCAGGGCGCGAGGTTGTTGAGCAGCCCGAAGCCCGGTCCGATGTAGAAGTAGATCGCCGGGATATAGATCCACAGCATCGCCTTGGCGAGCGCGAGGTCGCGCGTCCAGTAGACCACTCCTGAGGCGACGGTGGCGATGGCGGTACCCGCGGCGAGCAGCCAGACGATGCGCCGTGCGTCCACCATGGTGCTGCGGGCCATGAGCCAGCCGGTCGCGAGCGTCGCGAGCCCGCCGCCCCAGAGGTGCATGTTCTGCGTGACATCGCCCGCCTGACCCACCGTCATGTGATAGGTGCGCTGCAGGAACGTCGGCGTCCAGAACATGAGTCCCCACCCCCACAGCGCGCACACCGCCGTGCCGAGCATGGTGTGGACTCCGGAGCGCTGCTGCCACATGAAGCGCATGGTGGCCTTGACCGAGGGGGCGAGGGGGTCCTTGCCGGCATCGAGGCAGCCGCGCGCGGGCTCGCGCACCGTGAGCCACACGGCGGCGCCCGCCATCACTCCGGGAATCCCGAGTGCATAGAACACGGCGCGCCAGCCGTACTGGTCGGCGATGGCGCCGGCGACGTTATAGCCGAGCCAGGCGCCGATCGGCGCGCCGAGGGAGAACACGGTGAGCGCCATGGGACGCCGCGCGGTCGGAAAGTAGTCCGAGAGCAGCGAGTTCGCACCCGGGGTGCCGCCGGCCTCGCCGACCGTGACCCCGACGCGCGCCATGAAGAACTGGAACGAGGTGCGCGCCAGGCCGCAGACCGCGGTCATGATCGACCACAGCACCAGGCACACGGCGACGATCTTGCGGCGGTTGTAACGGTCGATGAGCCAGGAGAGCGGGAAGCCGAGCAGAATATAGAAGACGCCGAACGCCATGCCGGTGAGCAGCGACACGCCGAGATTCGTGAGGTGCAGCTCGTCGCGGATCGGATCGAGCACCGTCGAGACGACGTAGCGGTCGGCGATGCTGAGCGTGTACACGAGGCACATCATGATGAGCACGTACCAGCGCTCCACGAAGGAGGCGGACTGCGGCTCGGCGAGTCTCAGGGCGGGGGCGCTGCTCATGGGATCTCGCTTGGCATGCGGTGCAGTTGAGGTTACGCCTGCGGTGCGCCGCTGTCTTGCAGGATCAGGTCCGCGCCTTTCTCGGCCAGCATCATTACCGCCGCGTTGGTGTTGCCCGAGGTGACGTTGGGAAACGCCGAGGCGTCGACGACCCGCAGCCCCGTCGCGCCGCGCACCCGCAAGCGCGCGTCGAGCACCGCGGTGCGCGGATCCCCGCCCATCATGCACGTGCCACAGGCGTGGAACACCGAGCCCGAGCGCCGGCGGAAATCCGCGAGCAGCTGCGCTTCGGTGGTCAGCGCCGCCCCCGGCTCGCGCTCGGCCTCGATGATGGCGGCGAGCGGCGCGGCGGCGGCGATTCGCCGCAGCAGCTGCGCACCCTCGAAGACGTCGCGGACGTCCTCGGGTGCCGAGAGTGCGTTGGGCTGAATGGCCGGCGCCTTCAGCGGATCGAGCGAGCGGATGTGGATGCTGCCGCGGCTCACCGGGCGGCAGGTGTTGAAGGACATCAGGAACCCGGGGTAGGGGTCGGGCTTCATGAGACGCCGCGTCGAGCCGAGCGTGGTGGTCGAGTAGCTCGCCGGATTGAAATAGACGTGCATGTTGGGGCGCGCGAGCCCGGCGCGGCTGCGCAGGAACGCGCCCGCCTGGTTGACGCTCATCGCCAGCGGTCCACTCCTGCCGCCGAGCGCGTAGCGCAGCGCCGCGCGCACCTTGCCGAGGAACGGCGCAAGCTCGTTGTTGAGAGTGGGCACGCGCGAGCGGTAGTAGTAGTTGACCGCGAGGTGGTCCTGCAGCCCCTGGCCGACCGCGGGTGAGTGCGCGATGACCGGGATACCGAAGCGCCGCAGCAGCTCGCTGTCGCCGATACCGGAGAGCTCGAGCAGCTGCGGCGAGTTGATGGCGCCGCCCGCGAGGATCACCTCGCGCCGCGCCTGCACCGCCTGCCTGGCGCCGCCCGCGACGAACTCGACCCCGGCGGCGCGCCGGCCGTCGAAGAGCACGCGCGTCGCCTGCGCGCGCAGGCGGATGGTGAGGTTGGCGCGGTGGCGCACCGGGCGCAGATACGCGTTGGCGGAGGACTCGCGCACCCCGTCCCGGATGGTGACCTCCCAGAGCCCCGAGCCTTCGGATTGCGCCCCGTTGAAGTCGCGGGTGCGGGGGATGCCCAAGGTATCGCAGGCCTCGAGGAACCTGTGGCACAGGGGATGTACCCAGGCCGACACATCGCTCACGCCCACCGGGCCGGTGCGGCCGTGATACTCCGGGTCGCCGAAGGGGTGATCCTCGAGTTTCCTGAAGTACGGGAGCACCTCGGCGAAGGACCAGCCCGGGTTGCCGGCCGCGGCCCAGTCGTCGAAGTCCCCCGGCTGCCCGCGCACGTACACCATGGCGTTGATGGAGCTCGAGCCGCCGAGCACCTTGCCGCGGGGCCAGAACTGGCTGCGGTTATCGAGCGTCGGGTCGGGATCCGCCTGGTACATCCAGTTGAAACGCGGATCGTTGAAGGTACGGCCGTAGCCGATCGGCACCTGGATCCAGGGCGAGCGGTCGGGACCGCCGGCCTCGAGCAGCAGCAGCGTCGCCGTGCCGTCGGCCGTCAGGCGGTTGGCGAGCACGCAGCCGGCGGCGCCGGCACCGATCACGATGTAGTCATAATCAGCCATCTCTAGGTTAGGATCGCACGATGAAGCTCACGGACATACAGACTTTCGTCGTTGCCAATCCCCCGCCGCACTACGGCGGGCGGTACTTCGTGTTCGTGAAGCTGATCACCGACGGCAACGTGCACGGAGTGGGCGAAGTCTACTGCCTGCCGTTCCACCCCGAGGTGGTGAGGGGCATGCTCGCGGATGTCTTCGAGCGTTATCTCGCCGGCGAGGACCCGCATCACATCGAGAAGATCTGGCGGCGCGTCTATTCCGCCGGCTATACGCAGCACCCGGACCTCACCCTCATGGGCGTGCTGTCGGCGCTCGAGATGGCCTGCTGGGACATCGTCGGCAAGGAGGCCGGGCAGCCGGTCTACAACCTCCTCGGCGGCCGTGTGCACGAGCGGCTGCGCAGCTACACCTATATTTATGCGCGGCCCGGGGACAAGACGGATGTCTACCAGGACCCGGAGCTCTCGGCCGAGCGCGCCGCCGAATACCTGGCGCAGGGCTTCACCGCCATCAAGTTCGATCCCGCCGGTCCCTACACGGCCTTCGACGGGCGCCAGCTCTCGCTCGCGCAGCTCGAGCTGTGCGAGCGTTTCATGCAGCGGCTGCGCGCGGCGGTCGGGACGCAGGCGGACCTGCTGTTCGGCACTCACGGGCAGATGACCGCGGCGGGCGCGATCCGCCTCGCGCGGCGCCTCGAGCCCTACGATCCGCTGTGGTTCGAGGAGCCAGTGCCACCCGATGCGCCCGAGGAGATGGCGCGCGTTGCTCGCGCCACGCGCATTCCCATCGCGGCCGGCGAGCGGCTCACGACC
>JAGWMP010000045.1 GCA_028871705.1 Gammaproteobacteria bacterium | reverse complement strand
AGTTGCCGCACGTCGTCAACTACGAGCTGCCGAACGTGCCCGAGGACTACGTGCACCGCATCGGCCGCACCGCGCGCGCGGGAGGTGCGGGTTGTGCCGTATCGCTGGTGGCGCCCGATGAGCTGCCGCTGCTGCGCGACATCGAAAAGGTCCTGGGACGGACTCTCGCCAGCAGCCCGCTGCCGAGGTTCGCCGTCACGAGCTCGCCGGTGGGCCGCGCCGCGGCGGCCTGAGGGGCGACATGACGGGTGAACAGTACCGGCTCTACGGCCGGCGGGGCGCGGGCTCGCTCGCCCCGCAGATTCTGCTCGAGGAGATCGGGAGACCGTACGAGCTCATCTGGATCAGCAAGACGCCCGCCGACCTCGAGATCCTGCGCCGCGTGAACCCCGCCGGGAAGATTCCCCTGCTGGTACTCCCGGACGGCACGGCGGTCGCGGAGTCGGCGGCGATCCTCATCCACCTCACCAACGCGCACCCCGAGGCCGGCCTGGCCCCACCGCCCGGGAGCAGCGCACACGCCCGCTTCCTGCAGTGGATGGTGTATCTGTCGGCCAACCTCTACGAGGCGGTGCTGCGCTACTACTACGCGGAGCGCTATTCGACCTCGGGCGCCGCGGCCGCGCCGGCGATCAAGGCGCAGGCGCTGGGCGATTACGCCGCGCATCTCGAACGAATCCATCGCGAGCTCTCGCCCTATGTGTTGGGAGCGAAGCTCTCGGCGGCGGATCCCTATCTGCACATGCTCGCCGGCTGGTACCCGGAAGCCGAGCGGCCGCTCGCCGAACGGCTGCCGAAGCTCGCGCAGCATGCGCAGCTCCTGCGCCACAGGCCCGCTACGGCCAAGGCGGAGCGCGATCACGCCGAGGACTAGCGGCCCGCGCGGCACCGCCGCCGCTCACAGGTCTCCGACCGCGTAGCTGAGGCGCAGCTCGGCGAGCGACTCATCGAGCTCGGCGTTGTCGCGGTTGACAAGCGCAGCGGTCTGCAATGCGATCGCATCGAGCACCTGGGTGCTGCTCGAAAGCCCTACGGCGTAGAGCTCGCGCGAGCTGCGCAGATTCTCCTCGGCCTGCGCGACCGCCTGCCCCGAGGACTCGAGACGCACCCGCGCCTCGCGCACGTCGAGCCAGGCCTGTCGCACCTCGAGCTCAACGCGCGAGCGCAGATCCTCGAGACGGCGCTGCGCCGCGCGGCCGGCACTCTCGAGCGCCGCCGCACGGTGGCGCGCCTGCCCACCGTCGAACAGATTCCAGGTGAAACCGACACCCACCGTCGAGAAGTCCTGGCGATCGAGGATCTGGTTGTCGAGGTGGGCATATCCGCCCACCAGCGCGAGTTGCGGCAGCGCCTTGCCGGCTTCCCCGTGGGCTTGCGAAGCCAGGCTCTCGGCACGGGCGCTCAGTGCCTTCAGCTCGCTGCGTGCACCGAGCGCACGCTGCACCAGGGTATCGAGCGCTGTAATGGGCAGGAAGGCGTCGGCCGCGATCTGCTGCTCGAGCTCGGGCGCGCGTCCGAGCGGCTCGCCGAGCCGACGGTTGTAGATGGCCTGGGCGATCTCGACCGAAGTGGCGGCGTGAACGCGGTCCTGCTCGGCGTTCGCCCGGGCGACCTGCGCGGCGAGCAGGTCGGTCCTGGGGACCAGGTCGCGCGCCACCATCTGAGCCACGTCATCGGCGTGGGCACCGAGACTCGCGACCCGCGACTGCGCCGCACCGAGCGTGCGGCGCGCCCGCAGGAGCCCGACGTAGGCCTCCGCCACCTCCAGCTTCAGGGCCGCGACTGCCGACTGCTGGTCCTCGGAGGCGCCGAGGAATGCCTGGTGCGCCGCGTCGATTCCGGCGGAAATCTGTCCGCCTGAGTACAGCGGCAGTTTCAGCTGCAGGCTGCCGGAAACGAACTGGTCATCCCTGAAGATCGGACCGGAACGGAATAGCAGGCCGGGGGTCGCCACGTCGAGCGCCGGGGAGGCGTTGAGGCGCGTGTAGCCCGCGGTGGCATCGAGCGAAGGCCAGCGCGCGCCGCGCGCGGCCTGCTCACCGGCGCGGGCCCCGTCCACGTCCGAGGTCGCCGCGGCAAGCGCCGGGTCACGGGTCAGCGCGAGCCGCCAGGCGTCCGCGAGACTCTCCGCAGCCGCGCCATGCCGGGGCGCGGCGCCCACGGTCAGCACCGTCAACGTCAGCCACAGAAACCCCCGACGCATCCTCATCATCCGGCCTTCTTCAGCGACAGGATCCCGAGCGCCTTCAGCACATACCGCTCGTACACCGGTGTCACCGAGCCGGTGCGGACCTTGCGCAGGAAGTACTTCTCGAAGGCGATCTTCGCCAGGTGTACCCACTTGCCGGCCCGCGCCCAGGTGACGTTGCGCGGCGGGATCTCGGGCAAGGCGACGAAGGCGACGCCCGTGTCGCCGAAATCGGCGAGACAGATCGCATTCCAGCTCGCCTCGGCGGCCGGCACTTCGCCGTCGAGCTCGGCGGCGATGTTCGCGCAGATCGCGCTCACCATCGATTCGATCATGTAGCCGGTCTTCGGCGCACCGGTCGGCACCGGCGTCGCCTCGACCGGCGGGATGGCAACGCAGACACCCGCCGCGTAGATGTTGGGATAGCGTGGCGAGCGCTGCCGCTGATCGATCAGCACGAAACCGCGCGGATTGCACAGTCCCGGGACGCCGGCCACGGCCTCCACCCCCTTGAACGCCGGCAGCACCATCGCGTAGCTGAAGGGCAGCTGATGCTGCTTCTTCGGCTTGCCGTCCTCGTCGTGCTCGATGACGGCCATCGCGCCGGCGGCCACCGAATCGATCTTCGCGTTCGTGATCCACTTGATGTGCCGGTGGCGCAGCTGCGACTCCATCAGCCCCTTGCTGTCGCCGACGCCCCCCAACCCCATGTGACCGATGTAGGGCTCGCTGCTGACGAAGGTGATCGGCACCCGGTCGCGCATGCGGCGCTGGCGCAGGTCCGCATCCAGGATCATCGCGAACTCGTAGGCCGGACCGAAGCAACTGGCGCCGGCGGCGGCCCCGACGATCACCGGACCGGGCTTCTCGAGGAACTGCTGGTACCTTGCCCAGGCCTGCTCGGCGTGCTCTTGCGTGCACACCGACTCGGTGAATCCGGCGGGCCCGAGTCCCGGCACCTCCTCGAAGGCGAGCTTAGGGCCCGTGGCGATCACCAGGTAGTCGTAGCGCACTTTGGCGCCGTCGCGCAGGGTGAGCTCGCGCTCGGCCGCGTCGATGCTCGCGACGCTCTCGGCGATCCACTCGATGCCCTTGGATGCGAGCGGCTTGGTGAGCGGCACCCGCGTGCGCTCGCGGTCGCGCCAGCCGACCGCCACCCAGGGATTCGAGGGGGTGAATTCGAAGTACGGGGAAGAGCCGATCAGGACGACCCGATGCTGCTTGCCGAGCCGCTTGCGCAGCTCGAAGGCACACGGCACTCCGCCGATTCCCGCACCGATGATTGCGATCTGGGCCATGGTCATGCTCCTCGAGGCGCGCTGGGCGCCTGGTCAGTCAGCGGGTTCGGGGCGGCACGCGCCGCGCGCCGCCGCAGATATGCGTAATAGAGAACCGGAATCACGATCAGCGTGAGCACGGTCGAGACGAAGATGCCGAAGATCAGCGACACGGCGAGGCCGTTGAAAATCGGGTCATCGAGGATGAAGCAGGCGCCGATCATGGCCGCGAGCGCGGTGAGCGCGATCGGCCGCGCCCGGATCGCGCCGGCGCGCACCACGGCGTCTTCGAGACTGCTCCCGGCGCGCATCTCCCCATCGATGAAGTCGACGAGCAGAATGGAGTTACGCACGATGATGCCGGCGAGGGCGATCATCCCGATCATCGAGGTCGCGGTGAACTGCGCCCCGAGCAGCGCGTGTCCGGGCATGACGCCGATGATCGTGAGCGGGATGGGCGCCATGATGATCAGCGGTAGCACGTAGGAGCCGAACTGCGCCACCACCAGCAGATAGATGAGCAGCAGCCCGACCGAATAGGCGATCCCCATGTCGCGGAAGGTCTCGTAGGTGATCTGCCACTCGCCGTCCCACTTGATCGCCGCCGCGTTGGGATCGTCGGGCTGGCTGATGAAGCGCTGCGCGAGGGGTTCCCCGTCCGGGGGGTGGTGCGCGAGCTTACTCACCAGAGCGAACATGCCGTACAGGGGGCTGTCGAGCCGGCCCGCCATGTCGCCCGTGACGTAGGCGACCGGCAGCAGGTCCTTGTGATACACGGTACCGTCCCAGCTCGCCGGGCGAACCTCGACGAGCTCGGAGAGCGGAATGCGTGCCCCCGCCGTGGAACGCACCTCGAGCTCGAGCAGCTGGTCCACGCGCTGCCGGTCGTGGACCGGCAGCTCGAGCCGCACCGGGATGGGATAGCGCTCGCGTCCGGCGTGCACGTAGGTCACATCGGATCCCTGCAGGGCGAGCTCGAGGGTCGCGGCGATCTGTTGCTGCGCGACGCCGAGCAAGGCGGCCTTCTGGCGGTCGACGGCGACCACGAGACGCGGCGCGGCTGCCTCGACGCTGTCGCCGGTATCGACGATGTCCCGCGTCTGCTCGAAGACGGCGCGCAGCTCTTTCGCCAGGCGTTGCTGCTGCGCATAGCGCGGGCCGTAAACCTCGGCGACGATCGGGGCGCGCACCGGCGGTCCCGGGGGCACCTCCACCACCTGAATCGAGGCGGCATAGCGACGGCCGATCGCGGCCAGCGCGGGCCGCAGCGCCAGCGCGATCTCGTGGCTCTTGCGGCTGCGGTGGTGGCGGTCGACGAGATTGACCTGGATGTCGCCGAGCTGCGGCGCGTGCCGCAGGTAGTACTGGCGCACCAGGCCGTTGAAATTGATGGGCGCCGAGGTGCCGGCGTAGACCTCGTAGTCGCTCACCTCGGGCACGCGCGCGATCACCCGCGCCAGCTCATCGAGCACGCGGGCGGTCGTCTCGATGGTGGTCCCTTCCGGAAGATCGGCGACCACCTGGAACTCCGACTTGTTGTCGAAGGGCAGCATCTTGAGAACCACCAGCTGCGCCACGACGAGCCCCACGGCGACGGCGATCGCGGCCAGGATTCCCCAGTAGAGCCGGTGACGCCGCGCGCGGCCGTCCGTGCCCGCGAGGTAGGGACGCACGATGCGCTCGAACACTCGCGACAGTGTCTGGGCGCGCCCGTCCGCGGCGCCCGGCGCGTGATCCGCGCGCAGGAGCCTGCGGCACAGCCAGGGCGTGAGCGCGAGGGCGACCGCGAGCGAGATCAGCATGCCCATGCTGGAATTGATCGGGATGGGACTCATGTAAGGACCCATCAGCCCGCTCACGAACGCCATCGGCAGCAGTGCCTCGATGACGGTGAAGGTCGCGAGAATCGTGGGCCCGCCGACCTCGTCCACCGCGCGCGGGATGATCTCGGCGAGCGTCCCGCTGCGGGCGCCCATGTGGCGGTGGATGTTCTCCACCACCACGATCGCGTCGTCGACGAGGATTCCGATGGAGAAGATGAGTGCGAACAGCGAAACGCGGTTGAGCGTGAACCCCCAGGCCCAGGAGGCGAACAGGGTCGCCGCCAGGGTAATGCTCACTGCGGCGCCCACCACCAGCGCCTCGCGCCGCCCCATCGCGAGCACGACCAGCAGGACCACCGAGGCGGTGGCGAACACGAGCTTCTCGATCAGCTTGACGGCCTTGTCGTTGGCCGTCTCGCCGTAATTGCGCGTCACGGTGACCTCAACGCCCTCGGGCAGATAGCTGCCGCGCAGCTGCTCGACGCGGCGCAGCACCTGGCGGGCGATCGCGATGGCGTTGGTTCCCGGCTGCTTCGAGACCGCGATCGTCACCGCGGGCGCATACGCGGCCGGCGTCAGGCCGCGCGTGCCCGCCCCGGGCCCGGTTCCGAGCCACACGTAGGAGTCGGGCTGGTCGGGTCGGGTCGATACATCGGCGACGTCCTCGAGGAATACCGGCCGCCCATGATCGCTGCCCACCACCAGGCCCGCGACGTCGTCGCGGCTCGCAAGGAACTCCCCGGCGTCCACGGGTGTCACGCGATCCGCGCCCTCGAGCGCCCCGGCGTGCGCAACTATGTTCGCCGCGAGCAGCGCGCGCGTCAGGTCTTCGGCGGTGAGTCCGAAGCCGGCGAGACGCTGCGGATCGAGCTGCACGCGCACGATGCTCTGCGGCGCGCCGATGGTATAGACGTTGCGCGTGCCGGGGACGCGCTTTATCTCCGTTTCGATCGAGCGGGCCACTTCGCCGAGCTCGTGGGCACCGCGGCCGGGGTCAGCCGTCGAGAGCGTCAGGGTGACGATCGGAACGTCGTCGATTCCCTTCGGTTTCACCAGCGGCTGCAGGATGCCGGAGTTCGCGGGCCGCCAGTCCTGGTTGGAGTAGATGGCGTTGTAGAGCCGGACGATCGCATCGGTGCGGTGCTCGCCCACCCGGAACTGCACGCTGAGAATCGCCAGCCCCGGGCGCGAGGCGGAATAAATGTGCTCGACTCCGGCGATCTCCCCGAGCACCTGCTCCATGGGCGAGGCGACCAGGCTCTCGACCTGTGCGGCCGATGCGCCGGGGAACGCGATGAACACGTTCGCGAAGGTGACGTCGATCTGCGGCTCCTCCTCGCGCGGAGTGACCAGTACCGCGAATACCCCGAGCAGCACGGCGGCGAGCGCCAGCAGCGGCGACAGCGGACTCGCGAGGAAACGCCGCGCAATCCGGCCGCTCAGGCCGAGCCTCTCCCCGCCCGGGGATGGCTCTTCCCCAGGTGCCGGCGGATGCCTCACGAGTGCCCTCCCGCACCGTCCGCCGCCGCGGTAAGGCTCTTGCCGGCCGCGAGCGGATCGAGGGCCACGCGCTCGCCGGGCGAGACACCCGAGATGATCTCGAGCCGCTCGCCGAAGCGATCGCCCAGGCGCACCTGGCGCAGCGCCGCGCGGCCATCCGGCCCGATCACGTAGACGGCGGTGATCTCGCTGCGCTCGAGCAGTGCCTCCTGCGGCACGAGGATGCGCTGCGCCTCGCCGGTCACGAAGCCCACCTTGACGAACATACCGGGATAGAGGTCGGCGGCGTTCTCCGGCAGCTCGAGCCGGGCGCGGAAGGTGTTGGAAGGCGCGGACGCCTCCGGAAAGACCGTCACCCGGGTCGCCTCGATGCGCCGCCCCTCGACGTACACCGCGCCCTGCCGGATGCGCCGCACCTGCGCGACGATCGACTGCGGAACGTCGACCGCGACGCGCAGGTACTGGAGCGACAGTCCGCTCATGAGCGGCGTTCCCGGGCTCACGGTCTCGCCCACCTGCACCAGGCGGCGGGTCACGACCCCCGCGTAGGGCGCGCGCACCTCCGTGTACGCGACCCCCTCCTCGGCGCTTTGCAGCGCCGCGCGGGCGGCCTCGAGGTGCGCGACCGCCGACGCCTTGTTCACCGCGGCCTCATCGAGCGTCGCCTTCGGCACGACCTTGCGCTCGTACATGTCGGCGATGCGCTGGTAGCGGGTTTGCGCGTCGGCTTCCCGGGCGGCCGCCTCCTGCAGACTGGCGCGGGCCTGCGACAGCCCGGCGCGCTGCTCCGCGGCGCGCAACCGCACGATCACCGCCCCGGCCGGGACGAAGTCGTTGACGTCGTAGAGGATCGCTTCCACGCGCCCCGCGGTCTGCGCCGCGACAGTGCCCTGGTTCACCGCCTCGATGACGCCGTCGAGCCTGCGCTCGACCGGCGTGCTCACTCGCTCGGCGACGATGCTGCGCAGCGCGGGCTGCGCCGCCGATACCGGGCCACGATGCCCGCCGCCGCACGCCGCGAGCCACGCGGCAGCGGCAGCGGCCAGCGTGAGCCTGTAGCTCATCACGGCGCCCCGCCCGCTCAGGAGAAGGCGGCGCCGGGCGCGCGGCCGAGCTTCTTCAGCACGATCGCGAGCGGACAGAAGCCCGTGAACGCGGACTGCAGCAGGTTGAGGCCGATGAATCCGGTCAGCAGAAACCACCACGGACTCACGAGCAGCCCGAGGGCGAGGCTCACGAGAACTACGGTGCCTGCAAACGCGATCACGATCCGATCAATGCTCATGGCGGTCTCCCGGTGGTCGATAGGTGCCGCGCGCGATCGGCCGCGCGCGGCAAATGCGTATTCCCCATTCAGGGCAGGGATAATATATTAGCGATTGCTAAATTAGATATTGCTAACTATACTTATACGCACGCATGAATGAGGTAGTCCGGTGACGACGGTCCGCCAGGCGACGGCGCAGCTCGCGCGCGGCCCGCGCGCGATGCAGCCGCATGCGCTCAAGGCGACCGCGCTGCTGCGGGCGCTCGCCAACGAGCAACGACTGATGATTCTCTGTCACCTCGTTCAGGGACCGCTCGCCGTCGGGCAGCTCAACGAACGCCTGCCGCTCAGCCAGTCCGCGCTGTCGCAGCACCTGGCGGTGTTGCGGGAATCCGGGATCGTCGGCACGCAGCGCGATGCGCAGACGGTTCGCTACTCACTCCCTCCCGGTGTGGTCACGGAGCTGCTCGCGGTCCTGCACCAGGAGTTCTGTAGGGCCCGCCCATGACTTACTATCTAGCCAAGACCGTCGATCAGCCCTTCGATACCGTCGTGCGCGATGTCACGGAGCGCCTGAAGCGTCAGGGCTTCGGGATACTCACCGACATCGACGTACAGGCGACGCTCAAGGCGAAAATCGGTGCCGACATGGACCGGTACCGCATCCTCGGAGCCTGCAATCCGCGCCTCGCGCATCAGGCCCTGCAGCTCGAGGACCGGCTCGGTGTGCTGCTGCCCTGCAACGTGATCGTGCGCGAGACCGCGGACCGGCGCGTCGAAGTCGCGAGCGTCGATCCCGTGACGGCGATGGAGCGCACGGGGAATGTGGCGCTCAAGCCCGCGGCCGAGGAAGTGCGCCGACTACTCGGTGAGGCCGTCTCGCAGGTCGGAACCTGAAGGATGCACCCCTACCCCCACACCTACACCGCAACCGCTGCCGGCGGCAGCGCAGGCATGGTCGCGGTCGCCTCGGCGCAGCTGCCCGCGTTCGAGACGGCGGCGCCGCCCGAATTCGACGGGCCGGGCGGTGTCTGGTCGCCGGAGACGCTCCTGTGCGCCTCGCTGGCCGATTGCTTCATCCTCACGTTCCGCGCGGTGAGCCGCGCCGCGCGCCTGCGCTGGTCGCGGCTCGAATGCCGCGTCGAGGGGGTGCTGGAGCGGACCGAAGCGGGCGCGCAATTCACGCGCTTCGCGACCTTTGCCCGGCTCACGGTACCCGAAGGCAGCGAGCTCGAGCGGGCTCGGGAGCTGCTCACGCGCGCCGAACACGGCTGTCTCATCGCGAACTCGCTGCGCGGATCGCGCGCTCTGGAGACGCACCTCGAGATCGAGGGGGCGGCGAGCGGCCGCGCGACCGCGTCGAGATCGAGATAGCGATCGTCCCGGGCCCAGCGCGAGCATTTCGCGCAGGTGCGCCGAGCTGCCGAGGCGCCGCGCCAGTACCGGCGGCAGGCGGTGCGCCTGCGCCGGATCCCATGATGCCCGCTTCAGGCGGGCGCGTGGGCTGCCACCAGCTGCTCACGGTATTCGGCGACCGAGATGAGCTGCCGGGCGCGGATGTCCCAGAGGATGTACTTGAGCGAGGCCGGTACGTCGACGAGCGTCAGCCGGGTGACCTCGCCGAACAGGTGCTGATAGGCGTCGTGACAGGCGATCAGCCGGTAGTTGGGAATCTGCGCGGACAGATGATGGACGTGGTGGTAGCCGATATTGGCCGTGAACCAGTCGAGCCAGGCGGGCAGGATCAGGAAGCTGGTGCCGTACATGGCGCCCGCGTCGCGGTCCCATTGATCGGTGGCACTCGCATACGAGTGGCGGAAGTTGTGCTGCACGGTGAACAGCACGATCCCCGCGCCGCCCGCGAGCGACAGGCTGATGAGATAGACCGTGAAAAAGAGTGTCGCGCCGAGCGCCCAGGACATCAGCACCCAGACGCTGAGCAGCGCGAGATTGTTCCACGTCATGTGGCGCAGCTCGCGGCCCGAGCTCCAGTAGCGTGTCCGGTAGGTGGCCGCATGCGAGCGCAACGAGCCGGCGGGGTCGGCGAGCTTGGCGCGGATCACGTGGCCGATGAGGCCGATGCCGCCCTTGATCCAGGTGAAGCGCGGATTGAAGATGAGATAGATGAATCCGGCGACCGGTGCCAGAACGATGCTGCACTTCCAGCGATAGAGGCGCTGCTGCCGGGGGCTGAGCGCCGCGTACTCCTCCACCGACAGAGTCGCGTAGGGACCGCGGTACTTCTCCCAGTTGCCGTTGTGGTTGTGGTGGTAGTCGTGGTGCTGCGCCCAGACGTACTGCGGCATGCCCGCCGCCACGCCGAACGCGAAGCCGAACGCACGGTTGAGGCGCCGGCTGCGAAACAGACTCCCGTGTCCGCACTCGTGCATCAACGCGAAGACACGCAGACTGAAGAGACTCATCAGCAGCACGACCGGCACCAGCAGCCAGCCCGAGACGCGCGCTCCGGCCCAGGCCGCCCACCACAGCAGCGCCAGACCCCCGAAGGTGGTCAGAGACTGGACCAAGCCCTTCAGATCGTCAGACTTGTCGTACTGACGAACGATCGTCCACTTCGAGTCCTTCAGGCGCGCAAGCGAAGACGGCAACCGATACCCCCAACTGCGATATCAACCTCTTATTCTTATTGAAATCCGCGCAGCCGGCTGTGATCCGCGCCACGCGCCAGTGAGCCTATCATGGCCGCATGACAGCCGCGAGGAGGCATGCATGCGCTGGACGCTCCCGACGATTCAGACCCTCACCGGTGGCTTTGCGGATACAAGCGGTTACCTCGCCCTCAAGGGCCTCTTTACCTCGCACGTGACCGGGAACTTCGTCACCCTGGGATCCGCGCTCGTCTACGGCGGCAGCGGGGCGCTCGCCAAGGCGCTGGCTCTGCCGGTGTTCTGCCTCGCCGTGCTGCTGTCGCGTCTCGCCGCGCAGCGCCTCAAGGCCGGCGGGCATCCGGTGCTGCGCCGGCTGCTGCAGGTGCAGTTGCTGCTGCTCATCCTGGCGGCGACGCTCGCCGCCTGGCTCGGGCCTTTCGAGGATCCGGACGCCGGCTCGGGACTCGCCCTCGGCATGGTGCTGGTCGCCGCCATGGCCATGCAGAACGCCGCGCATCGGGCCCATCTCGCGCACACCCCGCCCTCGACGGTGATGACGGGCACCACGACCCAGGTCATGCTCGACTTGGGCGACATGCTGCATGGACTGCGACCCGAGGTGGCCGCCGCCACACGCGCCCGCTTCAGGCGCATGACGCTCAGCGTCGCCGCGTTCGCCGGCGGCTGCGCTCTCGCGGCGCTGCTCTACGCACTCTTCGGCAAGTGGTGCTTCTGGGTGCTGCCGGCGCTCGGGCTCGCCACGCTGATGATGCGCGGGGAGATCTCCGACGCCGACACGCGCCACCTCTGAAGTCAGCTCATGGACAGGGCATGGAGGGATCCGCCACGCCCGCCTCGTGGGCGCGCTTGCAGAAGGATGCGACCTGCGTGCCCTTGAGAGTGCTCCAGTCCGAAAGCTGCGCGCCGAGCCGCGCGTGCATGCCGGCGTAGGTCTCGGACTCCTGCGCATTGGGAGCGGTGTCGGCGTCATCGAGCAGCTGGCTGAAGGTATAGATCTGCTCGTTCAGCATGCCGGGGTAGTTGAGGTTGGCCTCGGAGCCCTTGATGTTGACCTGCATCAGCACACCCTCGATCTTCGCGGCCCGTGCCATGAGCGCGGCGCCATCGGCCTCGAGCGCCGCGGCGTGCGCCTTGCCGTGCGCCCTGGAGGAGATCGCCGTGACGCCGGCCTTGACGGCGCGGATCTCGTTGACGGCGCGATGCAGCGCATCCTGGTCGTGATAGACCTCCATGGCGAGCTCGAACTTCTGCTTCAGGCCCGCGAGCGCGTCGCCATGGTCACGCGGATCGGTGGCGACGGTGAGCGTGGCGGTGTGCGTCCGCCCGCCATAGCCGAGGCGCAGCGTGTACGTGCCCGGCAGCACCAGGGGACCGCGCGGCGGGACCCCGGCGTAGAACGCGCCGGGTATCTGCACCGGATCGTCGTAGCGCAGATCCCACACGAAGCGGTTCATCCCCCGGCTCGCCGGTAAGGTGTCGGTGGGTTGGATCAGATCCGGCCACTCCGGCGGCTGCTCCGGTCCCTTGCTGCTCACGCTCGAGAGGTGACGCACGACCTTGTCGGTCGCATCGGCGATCTCGAGCGTGATCGCTCCCGCGGGCGGCGCGGACAGGTAATAGTCGATGAGGATGCCGGCGGGCGGGTTCTGGCCCGACGGCGGCCGCTTGTCGACGGCGTCGGGATAGTAGAGCCGGTAACCGGTCGCGGGCGCGTACAGATACGCCCCGCTCGCGGCGGCGGCGGCCGCCACCTGCCGCAGCGGCGTCACGTCATCCAGTATCCAGAACGAGCGGCCGTGTGTGGCGATGGCCAGATCGCTGGCGGTGACCGCGAGGTCGTGCACCGGCACGCGCGGCAGGTTGAGATCGAGGCTCTGCCAGTGCGCGCCGGCGTCGAAGGAGACGAACACGCCGGTCTCGGTCGCCGCGTACAGCAGCTCCCGGTTGACCGAGTCCTCCCGGACCGCGTGGACGAAGGAGCCCTCGGGAATGCCGGCGTCGAGCCGTGTCCAGCTGCGCCCGAGATCGTGGGTCACGAAGACGTAGGGCTTGATGTCGTCGAGCTTGTGGCGGTCGACGGCGACGTAGGCCGTGTTCGCATCGAAGCGCGATGGCTCGATCATGCTGATCGTGCTCCAGGCCGGCATGCCGGCCGGCGTGACCAGCGTCCAGCTGCCGCCGCCGTTCTGCGTGAGCTGGACCAGGCCGTCGTCGGTGCCTACCCAGATGAGCCCCTTGCGCAGCGGCGACTCGGCGATCGCGAAGATCGTGTCGTAATACTCGACGCTGGTGATGTCCTTGGTGATCGGGCCGCCGGAGGCTTCCTGCTTGGATTTGTCGTTACGGGTCAGATCGGGGCTGATCGCCGTCCAGCTCCCGCCGCGATCGCTCGTGCGATAGAGCCGTTCCATGCCGTAGTAGAGCGTGTCGGGATCGAACGGCGACATGGCGAGGGGCGAGGTCCAGTTGAAGCGGTGCTCGAGATCCTTGGCCGCGTGTCCGGAAGCGTCGACCGGCCACACCGGAATCAGCTGCTGCTGCATGTTGTGCCGGTCGAGGCGGCCGATGAAGTTCTCGCTGCTGCCGTAAGTGATGTTGGCATCGCGCGGATCGGCGATGACGAAGCCGCATTCCCCGCCCGCCACGTCATACCAGTCGCGCTCGACGATCGCGCCCTCGTCGTCCATGCTGGCGATGCCGATGGGGCTGTTGTCCTGCTGTGCGCCGTAGAGGTAATAGGGGAAGCGGTTGTCGACCGAGACATGGTAGAACTGCGCGGTCGGCTGATTGGCCTGGGTGGTCCAGCTCTTGCCGTGATCGAAGCTGATCGAGGCGCCGCCATCGCTCGACTCGATGAGGCGGTCGGGGTTGGTCGGATCGATCCACAACCCGTGGTGATCGCCGTGCCGCGCCGGCAACAGCTCGAAGGTCTTGCCGCCGTCGGTGGAGCGGAACAGTCCGGTGTTTTCCGCGTACACGGTGTCGGCGTGCTTCGGGTCCGCGAGGACGGTGGAGAAATACCACGCCCGCTGCGTGAGGCGGCCGTCGTCGCTGACGCGCGTCCAGTGCACGCCGCCGTCGTCGGAGCGGTACAGCCCGCCCTCGTGCGCTTCGATCATCGCGTAGACGCGCTTGGGATCGGCGGCCGACACCGAGACGTGGATGCGGCCGAGTATGCCGGTGGGCAACCCATTGCCCGTGAGATGCGTCCAGGTGAGGCCACCGTCGCTCGAGCGATACAGCCCGCTCCCCGGTCCGCCGCTCGAGAAGTTCCACGGCTGGCGGCGCGCCTGCCACAGCGCCGCGTAGACGATGCTCGCGTTGCCGGGATCGAAGGACACGTCGATCGCGCCGGTCTCTTCGTCGCGATACAGCACCCGGGTCCAGCTCTTGCCGCCGTCGCTGCTGCGATAGACGCCGCGCTCCTTGTTCGGGCCGAACGCATGGCCGAAGGCCGCCACCAGTACCACGTCGGGGTTGTGCGGATCGACGATTAGGGCGCCGATCTGGCGGCTGTCGGCCAGCCCGAGGTGGGTCCAGGTCTTGCCGCCGTCGATCGACTTGTAGACGCCGTCGCCGTAGGTCATGTCGCCGCGTGGAGCGGCTTCACCGGTGCCGACATAGATGACGCGGTGGTCGGAGGGTGCGATAGCCAGGGCGCCGACAGAGGAGATCGGCGTCCCGTCGGTGAGCGGCGCCCAGGTGGCCCCGGCGTCGGTGGTCTTCCACACACCGCCCGCCACGGCACCGAAATAGAAGGTGTCGGGATCGCCGGGGATACCCGCCACGGCGAGTACCCGGCCGCCACGATACGGTCCGATGCTGCGCCACTTGAGCGCGCCGAACAGCGCCGGATCGACGCTCGCGGCGACGGCCAACGTCCCGAAAAATGTCAGCACGCAGCCGAACGCGACGACACCCCAACGATGCTTGCGCATGTCTACCCCCGGCGCAGTAAGTACTTCCGCTCTCAGGCGCGCGACCATAGCATAGGAAGCATGAATACGATCCGCTGGACGACTCTTGCGGGTGTCGCGCTCGCGCTGCGGCTGCTGCCGGCATCCGCGCAGACCCACGTCGACCCGGCCTACCCCATCCACGACCGCGACCGCCCGCAACCGCGGGTGGTCGATCCGGGCACCGCGAGTACCCAGTCGGCGCCGGGCCGGCCGCCGGCGGATGCGGTGGTGCTGTTCGCCGGCAAGGACCTCGCCCAGTGGCAGCACCAGGACGGCAGCGCGTCCAAATGGAAGGTCGGTAACGGGTTCTTCGAGGTCGTACCGGGCAGCGGCTATCTCTACACCCGGGCGGCCTTCGGGGACTGTCAGCTGCACGTCGAGTTCGCCGAGCCGGATCCGCCCAAAGGTGAGGATCAGAACCGCGGCAACAGCGGCGTGTTCCTGCAGGGGCTCTATGAGGTGCAGGTGCTCGACTCTTATAAGAGTCCCACCTACCCCGACGGGCAGGCGTCCGCCGTGTACGGTCAGTTTCCGCCGCTCGTCAACGCCTCACGGCCACCGGGCCTCTGGCAGACCTACGACATCGTTTTCCACGGACCGCGCTTCGATGCGGCCGGACACCTCACGCGCCCGGCACGCATGACCGTGCTGCACAACGGGGTGCTGGTGCAGGACGACGTCGAGCTCACAGGTCCCACCGGCCATCACCAGCGGCCGCCCTACACCGCGGGCCCCGCGCAGCTGCCGCTCGCACTGCAGGATCACGGCGATCCGGTGCGCTATCGCAACCTCTGGATCCGTGCCCTGCCGGAGGCGGCCCACTGAGGGGCGTCACTTGCCGCGCGGCTTGTAGCTGAACCTCTGTCCGGCGACGGCAGCCTGGTACATGGCGCCACCCTTGACGATGGTGAAGACCGCCATCCCCTTGTAATAGGCGCCGCTCGTGGTCGCGTC
>JAGWMP010000044.1 GCA_028871705.1 Gammaproteobacteria bacterium | reverse complement strand
AGTAGTTCCCCATCGTGCTGCGCCCGACCCCGAGGGAAGAAGCGCAGGCGCGGTGGACTTGGAGAAGATTTGGATGCATAGAGTGCGCTGGACGGCGGGACAGAGGTCGGCTTTTGCTTGGTGCCACGAGCCCGTTCAGTAGTTGGACCCGAGACCCTGCGCGCACCCCGGATTGTTGCCACGGGCTGCAAGGCCCCGGAGCACGATTAGTAGATTTCGATGACTGGGGTCTCTCCCGCTGTCGCCCGAGAACGCAGGAGGTCCCATGGAAATACTGTACCCGCGCTGTGCGGGATTGGATGTGCACAAAGACTCGGTGGTGGCTCGCGTGCGCTGCGTGAGCGCCCCGGCGGTGGATGAGACGCGCAGCTTCGCCACCACCACCGCGGCGCTGGTCGAGCTGCAGGAGTGGCTCAGTACTTACGCAGTCACCCATGTGGCGATGGAGGCGACAGGGGTGTACTGGAAACCGGTGTGGCATCTGCTCGAGGAGCACTTCGAGCTGGTGCTCGCCAACGCCCAGCACATCAGGAACGTCCCGGGGCGCAAGACCGATGTGAATGATGCGGCCTGGATCGCGGATCTGCTGGCGCACGGTCTCATCCGCTCGAGCTTCGTGCCTCCGGCGCCGATCCAGGAGCTGCGCGATCTGACCCGCACTCGCAAGCAGCTGGTGCGGGAGATCTCCCAGCACACGCTGCGCATCCAGAAGACCCTGGAAGATGCGAATCTGAAGCTCTCGAGCGTGCTCTCGAACGTCATCGGCGCCAGCGGCCGGGCGATCTTGAGCGCGCTCATCGCCGGGGAAACCGACCCTGAGCGCCTGGCCGATCTGGCTCAGGGCACCGCGCGGCACAAGCGCACCGCGCTCATCGCAGCGCTCCACGGACGCATCACGCCCCATCATCGCAGGCTGCTGCGGCTGCACCTGGATCTGATCGCAGCCCTCGAAGCGGCTCTCGCTGAGCTGGACCGTGATGTGGGAAAACTGCTGGCGCCGATCCGCACCAGCGCCCGCCTGCTGACCACGATGCCGGGAGTGAGTGAGCTCACCGCCCAGGTGGTCCTGGCGGAGATCGGCGCCTACATGACGCGCTTCCCCACTCCCGCGCACTTGCTCTCCTGGGCCACAATGTGCCCCAGGAACGATGAAAGCGCCGGCAAACGTCGCTCCACGCGCACGCGCAAAGGTTCCCCTTGGCTCAAGACCGCACTCGTTACGGCCGCCTGGGCCGCGGTGCGTGCCAAGAACACCTACTTGCAAGCCCAGTTCCTGCGCTTGCGGGCTCGCCGCGGCGCCAAGAAAGCCATCCTCGCCGTCGCCGCTTCCATGCTCACCGCCATCTGGCACATGCTCAAGAACGGCGTCGAATATCGCGACCTCGGCGCCGATCACTTCTCCCGCCGCGATCGCTCCAAGGCCATCCTGCGCCTCATGCGTCGCCTCAACGATCTTGGCTGCGACGTTCAGCTCACTCCACAGGCTGCCTGATGCGTGCTTAGCCATAATCGAAGATCAGACGCTTCTTAGTAGCCGAGTGCGTGCAGCACGCTCACGGCTGCCGAGGCCGCGAGACAGTAGATGCCGAAGTAGTACCAGCGTCCGCCTTCGAGCCAGCGGCTGAGCCACCTGAGCGCCAGCAGCCCCGCGCCGAACGCGACGAGCGCGCCGACCACGGTGAGCCACACGACCGGGGCGAGCCCGGCGCCGTCCGCCGGCGCCGCCTTCACCAGCCGCAGCGCCTCGCGCGCCACCACCGGCGGCGTGAGCACTACCGCGAGCGCGAAGCTGAAGGCCTCGGCACGCGACTTCTCCACGCCGAGCAGCATGCCGGTCGAGATGGTGGCGCCCGAGCGCGAGAAGCCGCGGAACGGCAGGCACAGGCCCTGCACCGCGCCGATGATGCCGGCGTTGCGTACGCCGAGCCCGGCCGCCGGCCGGGCACGCCGGCGCTGCTCGGTGAGTCCGGCGGCGAGGATCAGGATGCCCGCCACGCCGAGCGCCGGGGCGATGAGCTCGAGGTGGCTGAAGAGATCCTCGATCTGGCCGTGCGGCACGTCACGCAGCAGCGTGTGCTCGATGAGCTTCATGAGCCCCTCGCCGACGACCGCGGTGCAGGCGGTCGCGACGATCACGATCCAGAGGAAGGCCTTGAAGGCCGCGCCGCTCGTGAAGTAGAGCGCGCGCCAGTCGCGCCAGAAATAGGCGATCACCGCGAACATGGTGCCGGTGTGCAGCATCACGAGCAGCAGCGTCATCGGCGGCGCAGAGGGATCGAGTCCCATGAGCTTCTCCGCGACCACCACGTGCGCTGAGCTCGATACCGGCAGGAGCTCCGCCAGTCCCTGCACGATCGCGAGCACGATGACCTTGAGTAGTGTCATATCCATCCGTTCATGATAACCGGCGGCTCACAGGAGCCGGCGCAGGTCCTGCAGGGCAAAGCCCGCGAGCGGTGCATCGTAACCGCGCGTCAGCGCCATGACCTTGAAGACCTCGCCCATCTCCTCCGGCATGACGAGGCGGCGCGCCTCGCCCGCGAGGCGGGCACGGTCCCGGGCATCGGGCGCGTCCGTCACCAGCCGCTCGAGCCCGAGCGCGAGCAGATACGCCGCCTGGGTGGCGAAGCCGCTCACCGCGAGGCCGACGTCGCCGGCCGCCTCGGCGACGCGCGTGAAATCCACCCAGGCGGTGATGTCCTGGAGCCCGAGGTTGACGTACGGGTCGTCGTGCGCGCGCTGGCGGAAATGGCAGCGCAGCGTGCCGGCGGTACGCTGCGGATGATAGTAGTGCGAGCGCGGCAGGCCGTAATCGCTGAGCAGCAGCACGCCGCGCCCGAGACACTCCCCGAGGCTCGCGATCCAGGGCGCGAGTCGCAGGTTCACCTCGGAGGTGTAGCCCTCGGGCAGCGCATCGGGCCGCGCGGCGAACCGCGCGCGGCAGAGGTCCGCGAACGGCGCATCGGCCGGCCGCGCGGCGCCGGTGAGTGCGCCGGACGCACCCGCCGTGACGCCGAGCTCGTGCACGGCGGTGCCGCTCAGACTGAAACGCCGCACCGGCAGCGCATCCGCCACTTCGTTGGCGAGGATCACGCCCGCCAACGGCGCAGCGGGCAGCCGCTCGAGCCACACGACGCGCTCGCGCAGGTGCGGCGCGAGGGCGGCGAGGCGCGCGCGCTGCCGTGCGGCGAGGTCCGCGCTCACCTCGAGGATCGCGTAACGCTGCGGGAGTGAGCCGAGCGCCTCGAGCTCGGTCAGGAGCGTGGCGGCGAGCGCACCGCTCCCGGCGCCGAGCTCGAGGATTTCGCCGCCGGTCGCCTCCAGCACGGCGGCGCACTCGCGCGCCAGGCAGGTGCCGAAGAGCGCGGAAGCCTCCGGTGCCGTGACGAAGTCCCCGCCCGCGCCGAGCTTCCAGCTGCCGGCGCTGTAGTAGCCGAGGCCCGGCGCATAGAGCGCGAGCTCCATGAAGCGCTCGAAGGAGAGCCAGCCGCCCGCGGCGGCGAGCTCGGCGCGGATCAGCCCGGTGAGCGCCTCGCTGTGGCGCTCTTCCTCGGGCGTGAGCGCGGGGAGCATTGAGCGCGCACCGGATGCGCTCATAATCGGCCTCCATGACACGCAACAGCCCGGATCCCCCCGCCCCGCCGCCGGCGCCGAGCCGCGTGCTCGCCGGCAAGACCGTGCTCGTGACCGGTGCGGCGCGCCGCGTCGGCGCGAGCATCGCGCGCGTGCTGCATGGCGCCGGCGCCAACCTCGCACTCCACTACCGCAGCTCCGCCGCCGATGCCGCGCGGCTCGCGGCCGAGCTCGCAGCCGCGCGCCCGGACTCGGTGCGGCTCGTGCAGTGCGACCTGCTCGATGTCGCGCAGCACGCCGCGCTCATCGGTGCCACGCTCGAGGCTTTCGGCGGGCTCGATATCCTGGTAAACAACGCCTCGACCTTCTACCCGACCCCGGTCGGCGAGATCGCCGAGACCGAGTGGGACGACCTCATCGGCACCAATCTCAAGGCACCGCTGTTCCTCACGCAGGCGGCCGCGAGCGCGCTGCATGCGCGCGGCGGACTCATCATCAATCTCGCCGACATCCACGGCATGCGGCCGCTGCGCCGCTATCCGGTCTACAGCGTCGCCAAGGCGGGCCTCATCATGCTGACACGCGCGCTGGCCCGCGAGCTCGGGCCGCACGTGCGTGTCAACGCGGTCGCGCCCGGCCCGGTCATGTGGCCCGAAGACGGGCTCGATCCCGCGCTCGAGGCGAAGATCATCGAGCGCACCGCGCTCAAACGTACCGGCTCCGCGCTCGATGTGGCGCGGGCCTGCCTGTACTTCGCCGCCGATGCACCCTACGTGACGGGGCAGGTGCTGGCGGTCGACGGCGGACGCAGCATCGGCTGGTGACACGGCGGCGCTCCTAAGGCGTGCCGCACAGCCGCTCGAGCGGATGCGCGGCCTGATCGAAGCCGCCCCATAGCTCGCCGATCGTCAGGCCGGCGGTCGGATGGCGCACCCCGGGGGCGAGCTCGGCGAGCGGCCCGAGCATGTAGGCGCGCTTCACGAGATCCGGCCGCGGCAATTGCAGGCCCGGCTCCACGCATACCAGATCCCCGTAGAGCAGCACGTCGAGATCCATCGAGCGCGGCGCCCAGCGTGGCGCGCCGCGCGGGCGGCCGCAGTGCGTCTCGATGGCGTGCAGCCGCTCGAGCACCGCGTGCGCCGGGAGCGTCGTGTCGAAGCCGGCCACCAGGTTGATGAAGTCCTCGCCGGCGAAGCCCACGGCGCGATTGCGGTACCAGGACGAGACGCGCAACCCCGGAAACTCGCGTGCGAGCTCGGCGAGCGCCTGGCGCAGGTGGCGTTCGGGCTCGATGTTGCTGCCCGCCGCGACGTACACCGCCGGCATCGCCACCCCTCAGCGCGGCAGATCAGCGCGCGTGCGCTCGATCACCACGCCCACGTCGCGCGAATTGCGGATCGCCCCCGGCTTGTTGAGCGTAACGCGCACCCACTCGACGCCGAACTCGGCGAGGATGACCAGCGCGAGCCGATGCGCCAGCGTCTCGACCAGCCGGAACTCGGAGGCGCCGATGAACTCGAGCGCGCGCTTGGCCACCTTCTTGTAGTCGAGCGTGTCGGCGACCTCATCGCTCGCCGCGGCGCGCGCGCAGTCGACCGGCATCTCGAGGTCCACCACCACCGTCTGGCGGACGCGCCGCTCCCAGTCGATGAAGCCGATGATGCACTCGACCGTGAGGCCGTGCAGAAAGATCCGGTCGCCGCTGCGCTGTGTCATGACGGGTGCGAAATGAGCCGCTTCAGGCCGCGAGCTGCGCGAGCGCGGCGAGCGGCCACTGCGCCCGCGCCTCGATGGCGAGCCCCGCACGCTGGCCCGCCGCCAGACGCGCCAGCCCCGCCACCGCGATCATCGCCGCGTTGTCGGTGCAGAACTCGATGCGCGGATAGTACACGCGCGCCCCGTGCGCCTGCGCCGCGGCGCTGAGCTGGGCGCGCAGTGCGCGGTTGGCACCCACGCCGCCCGACACCACGAGCGTCGCCAGGCCGGTGTACTCGAGCGCGCGCAGCGCCTTGGCGGTGAGCGTGCCGGTGATCGCCTCCTCGACGGCGCGCGCGATGTCGGCGCGCCGCTGCGCGGTGAGCTCGGCGGAGCGCACCGCGTGCAGCACCGCGGTCTTCAGTCCCGAGAAGCTGAACTCGAGCCCGGGGCGATCGAGCATGGGACGCGGGAAGGTGAAGGCGCCCGGGGTGCCCTGGCGCGCGAGCTCGGCGAGCTGCGGGCCGCCGGGATACGGCAGCCCGAGGAGCTTGGCGGTCTTGTCGAAGGCCTCCCCGGCGGCATCGTCGCGGGTTTCGCCGAGAAGCCGGTAGCGGCCGATCGCGGCGACCTCGATGAGCTGGGTGTGGCCGCCGGAGACCAGCAGCGCCACGTGCGGGAAGGGCGGCGGCTCGCTCTCGAGGAGCGGCGCCAGCAGGTGCCCCTCGAGGTGATGCACGCCGATCGCCGGGATCTTCCAGGCGTAGGCGAGACTCGTGGCGAGCGCAGCTCCCGTGAGCAATGCGCCGATCAGGCCCGGGCCCGCGGTGTAGGCGACGCCGTCGAGAGCGGCGGGTGCGGTCGCGGCGTGCGCCAGCGCCGACTCGATGAGCGGCAGGAGCCGCCGCACGTGATCGCGCGAGGCGAGCTCGGGAACCACGCCGCCGTAGGTGCGGTGCAGCTCCACCTGGCTGTAGAGCTCATGCGCCATGAGCCCCGCCTGCGCATCCAGCACGGCGGCGGCGCTCTCGTCGCAGGAGGACTCGATGGCAAGCACGCGCATGGGGAAATTCTAGACGATCCGTGTGGGCCGCGGCCGGCCAGCCGGCGCCGCCGGGCGGCGCTATAGTCCCGGGCAGGAAGATCGAGGGTATCGTGCGCGCACTCAGGATTCGGCTATGGCTCGTCCTGGCCGCTCTGGCGGCGCCGGGCGCACAGGCCGGCGAGTGCCACATCGTTCGTCTGCCCGACATCGCGGTCACCATGAAGGGCCTCGTGCCCATCGTGCATGCGCAGCTCAACGGCGCCGATGCCGAGTTCATCGCCGATAGTGGCGCATTCTTCAGCCTGGTCACGCCGGCGGCGGTGCAGAGATATCAGCTGAGGATGGATGCATCGTTTCAGGGACTGGCCATCGAGGGCATCGGCGGACTGGAGCGGGCGCAACTGGCCGAGGCACGCACCTTCAGTCTGTTGGGCGTGCCCTGGCACAACGTGCAATTCGTGGTCGCCGGCAGCGGCTTCACCGACAGCGGCGCGGTGGGGCTTCTGGGACAGAATGTGTTCCGCGTTGCCGATGTCGAATATGACCTGGCGAACGGCGTCATCCGGCTGGTGGAACTCAAGGGCGACTGCAAGCACATGCCGCTCGCCTATTGGGCGAGCGCCGCCGACAAGCCGTACTCGGTCATCGACATCGAGTTCGCGACCGCGGCCAGCCCCCACACCCGGGCGGCCGCCATGCTCAACGGTACCCGGATCGAGGTGATGTTCGATAGCGGCGCGGCCTTGTCGATGCTGACACTCCGCGCCGCCGAGCGCGCCGGAATGAGCCCGCGCAGTGCCGGCGTCACTCCCGGCGGCACGTGGCGGGGCCTCGGACACGGAGTGGCAACAACCTGGATCGGACGCTTTGCAAGCTTCAAGCTCGGCGACGAGGAAATCCGCAACGCGCCGCTGCGCTTCGGCGCCGACTCGCTCGTCGGGGCGGACATGCTGATCGGCGCGGACTTCTTTCTTTCGCACCGCATCTACGTTGCCAACGGCCAGCACAAGCTCTACTTCACCTACAACGGCGGCCCGGCGTTCAATCTCGAGACCACCCGGCAGGAATCGGCCGACGCGGGCGTGAGTCCCCGGGCTCCGGTACCTGCGGCAACGCCGGGGGCCGCGCCCGCGGCGCAGGCGTCCGACATGACCGCCCGGCTCGACGAGCCCACCGATGCCGCCGCGTTTGCGCGGCGCGGCACTGCCTCGGCCGCACGCCGCGAATACGCGCCCGCGATCGCTGACCTCACCAGGGCAATCGAGCTCGACCCGGCCCAGGCCGAGTTTTTCTATCAGCGCGGCAGGGCGTACGACTTGGACGGCCAGACGGATAAGGCGCTCGAGGACATCAGCCAGGCGATCAAACTGAAGCCCGACGACGTCGGGGCGCTGATGGCGCGCGCCGAGCTGCACGCCAGGCGCAACGATCCCCCCGGCACCATCAACCCCGACCTCGACGCCGCCGACCGGGCCGCCCCGAAGGCGGGGGAGATGCGTCTCTCACTGGGCAATCTGTACCAGCGCGTGCGCAACTATCCGGCGGCCATCGCGCAGTACGACGACTGGATCGACTCCCACCGCGGCGACGATGTCGGCATGCCGCGCGCGCGCGACGCACGCTGCCGGGCGCGAGCGCTCGAAGGACAGGATCTCGAGCGCGCACTCGAGGACTGCAACTTCGCGGTGCGCAGGGGGCAGAAGACGGCCGGGTTCTTCGATAGTCGCGGACTGGTCTACCTGCGCCTGGGCAAGTACGACAAGGCGATTGCCGACTATGACTCAGCGCTCGCGCTTAGCCCCCAAATCGCCTGGTCCCTCTACGGACGCGGACTTGCCGAACGGCATCTCGGTCAACCTGCCGCCCAAGCCGACATCGCTGCGGCCAAGGCTCTCTATCCCAAAATCGCCGAGGAGACCGCGAGTCACGGCATCGTGCCGTGACCCGCACCTCACGACTACTTGGTCGCGGTGCGGATCTTCTCCGCCGCGGCGACCGCCGCGTGCAGCTGCGCCATGGCGCCGTTGGCCGCCCTCTTGGCGCACTCGGCTTCGCCCGGCGTCGCATCCGGATACTGGCGGCTGATCTCCTTGCAGGCCTGGTCCGCCGCATCCTTCACGCGCTGCTCGAAAGCCAGGGCCCCCGTGTGCGTGGACAGGTCGAGGCCCTCCGAGCTCACCCCGTAGCTCAGGGTGACGTCCTTGACCGGAACGCCGCTCGCGGTCTTGCCCATCGTCTTGGCGCTGATCGCGCCGGTGACGACCCGCGTCGCCTCGACCTTCACCTCGGGCAGGCCCTGTGCCAGGACCGAGCCGCAAGCGAGTGCCGCTGCCGACATCCCCACGAGTGTCATCTTCATAAATTCTCTCCTGTTTCCCCGCTTGCAGAATCTGCCCCGGCGGCATGCGGCTCAATACGTACTTGTGGGTTGCTTTGCCTTTGCTGCCTTGCTCCCGTAGAATCCCCCGCCCCCGTGCGGCGTGCCTTCGGGCATCCCCGGCGGAAGTGGTGATTTCTCCTTGGCGGTCAATGACTTGAGGTTTCGATGCCGAGCGTGCGAGTGCGTGAGAACGAGTACTTCGATGCCGCCCTGCGGCGTTTCAAACGCGCCTGCGAGAAGGCCGGCATTCTCACGGAGCTGCGCCGCCGCGAGTTCTACGAAAAGCCCACGCAGGAGCGCAAGCGCAAGAAGGCCGCGGCCATCAAGCGCCACATGAAACGCGTCTCCCGCGACGGCATGCGCAGCAGCCGCTGAGGCGGCCGCCGGTTCACCTCTACGGCTTCCCGATCGCGGCTGATGCCGCCGACACACCCATGGCGCTCAAGGATCGCATCACCGAGGACATGAAGACGGCGATGAAGGCCGGCGCCAGGGAGCGCCTCGCCACCATCCGCCTGGCCCTCGCCGCCATCAAGCAGCGCGAGGTGGACGAGCGCATCACGCTCGATGACGCGCAGGTGCTCGCCGTGCTCGACAAGATGATCAAGCAGCGCCGCGAATCCATCACCCAGTTCCAGACCGGGGGCCGCGCGGACCTGGTCGCCAAGGAGACCGCCGAGATCGCGGTACTGCAGGGCTACCTGCCCGCGCAGCTCGGCGAGGCCGAGATCGACGAGCTGATCGCGCAGGCGATCGCCGCGAGCGGCGCCGCCTCGGTGAAGGACATGGGCAAGGTCATGGCGCTGGTGAAGCCCAAGGCCCAGGGGCGCGCCGACCTCGGCGCGATCAGCGCGCGGATCAAGCAGAAGCTCAGCTGATTCCTTATAGTCTCGCCAGCGCGCGCGGCCTCTCCCGCCACGCACCGGACTCTCGTGGGACGCATTCCCCAGCATTTCATCGATGAGCTGATCGCCCGCGCCGATATCGTGGAGGTCATCGGCTCGCGCGTGCAGCTGAAGAAGGCCGGGCGCGAATGGAAGGCCTGCTGCCCGTTCCACAACGAGAAGACGCCCTCCTTCTGGGTGAGCCCCGACAAGCAGTTCTACCACTGCTTCGGCTGCGGCAAGCACGGCACGGTGCTCGGCTTCCTCATGGATCACGACCATCTCGCCTTCCCCGAGGCGGTCGAGGAGCTCGCGGCGCGCCTGGGGCTGGAAGTGCCGCGCGAAGGCGGCGGCGAAGCCGTGGCGCCGCGCGCCGAAGAGCCGCTCTATGAGCTGATGGCGCGGGTGGCGCGCTACTACGCCGAATGCCTCGGCCGCGAGCCGCGCGCGCGGGATTACCTCGCGCGGCGCGGACTCACCGCCGCGACGCTCGAGCGCTTCGAGATCGGCTACGCGGTGAATTCCTGGAACGACGTGCTCAAGCGCTTCGGGGGCGACGACCTCGCGCGCCGGCGGCTCGCCGAGACCGGGCTCGTCATCGAGCGTGAGCGCAGCCAGACGCAGTTCAGCGAGCGCCACTACGACCGCTTTCGCGACCGCATCATGTTCCCGATCCGCGATACCCGCGGACGTGTGATCGCCTTCGGCGGCCGGGTGATCGATGCAGGCGAGCCGAAGTACCTCAACTCGCCCGAGACGGTGTTGTTCCACAAGGGACGCGAGCTCTACGGCCTCTACGAGACGCGCCGGGCGCGCTCCAACCTCAAGCGCCTGGTCATCGTCGAAGGCTACATGGACGCCGTGCGGCTGCATCAGGAGGGCATCGACTACGCGGTGGCGACGCTCGGCACCGCGACCACCGCCGAGCACTTCCGGCGCATCTTCCGCCTGGTGTCCGAGGTGGTGTTCGCCTTCGACGGCGACCGCGCCGGGCGTGCCGCCGCCTGGCGGGCGCTGCAGCAGGCGCTGCCCGAGGCGCGCGAGGGGCGCCAGATCCGCTTTCTTTTCCTGCCGGACGGCCACGACCCCGACACGCTCATCGCGGCCGAGGGGCGCGAGGCCTTCGAGGCGCGCCTCGCCGGCGCACTGCCGCTGTCGGAATACCTGGTGCGCGAGCTCTCCGAGCAGAGCGATCTCGCACACGCCGACGGCCGGGCACGCTTTGCCGAGAGCGCGCGCCCGCTCTACCAGAAGCTCCCCGCTGGGGTGTACCGGGAGCTGCTCCTCGGGCGGCTCGCGCAGGTCGTGGGCTTAGGCCCCGAGCGGCTGGAGGAGCTCTGGAGCAAGGCGCCCGGCGCCCCGGCGCCCGCCCCCGCGCCAGCGCCACCGCCCACCGCACGCGCGGGCGCGCGGGCGCGCCTCAGCGGCGGACGCGGGAGCCTGGTGCGCCAGGCGATCGTGCGGCTGGTGCACTTCCCCGCCATCGCCGCCGAGGTGAGTCCCGCCGAGCGCTCGGGTCTCGATGCCTCCGAGGAGGCAGGCATCGCGCTCCTGCGCGAGCTGCTCGACAACCTGCGCGAGCAGCCGGCGCAAATTTCCGCCCAGGTCATCCAGCGCTGGGCCGGCCGCGATGGCGGCGAATCGCTGCAGAAGCTCCTCGAGCGCGAGGAAGTGATCACGGATGCGGCAGCGGCGGCCGGGGAGCTGCGCGCGGCCCTCGTGAAGCTCGCGGATCTGGCGGCCGAGCGGCGCCTGCAGGCGCTCGAGGCCAAGAGCCGCACCGGACCCTTGACATCCGATGAACTCAAGGAATTTCAACGACTTATGTCCATAATGAGCGCCCGTCCGGCGCGCCATGGATAGACGAGTTGGCGTTTCCCGCGCCTTAAAATAAAATTGCGCGCTTTGCCTTTGACGCCCCTTGCGCTGACTACGTTTTGGCAGCACATTGGGAAACGAAGCCCACCGCGCCCCCGGGACACATGACACGCAAGCACAAGCCCCAGACCTCGCACAAGAAGCGCCCGTCCGCACAGCCCAACAAGCCCGCGAAGCCCGCCGCCGCTCACAAAGCGGTCGCTGCGGTGGCGAGCCTGCGCGAGAAGGAGCGTGCCAGCCTCGCGGCGCTCGCCGCGAAGAAGGGTGCGCCCGGTGCGCGTAACGCCGCCGCTCACGCTCACGGCAAGGGCGCGGAAGCCGCGCGCCCCGCGGATGCCAAGGCCGCCGCCGGCAAGCCCGGCAGCGACAAGCGCGTCCTGCCGCTCGGCGGCCGCGTCGCCGTCATGCCCGAGGACCGGCAGTCGCAACTGAAGCTCCTCATCGCCCGCGGCAAGGAGCAGGGCTACCTCACCTACGCCCAGGTGAACGATCACCTGCCCTCCGAGATCGTCGATCCGGAGCAGATCGAAGACATCGTCAACACCATCAACGACATGGGCATTCCGGTGTACGAGAAGGCGCCGGACACCGAGTCGCTGCTCGCGAGCGAGCCTTCCGCTCCCGCTGACGAGGAGGCGATCGAGGAGGCGGCCGCGGCGCTCGCCGCGCTCGACGCCGAGCTCGGCCGCACCACCGATCCGGTGCGCATGTACATGCGCGAGATGGGCACCGTCGAGCTCCTCACGCGCGAGGGCGAGATCCGCATCGCCAAGCGCATCGAGGAAGGCCTCGATGCCGTGCGCTCGGCGCTCGCTCTTTACCCGGCAACCTACGATTTCCTGCTGCGCGCCTACGAGCCGGTGAAGTCCGGCCAGGGGCGCCTCATCGACGTGATCGTCGGCTTCATCGATCCGAATGCTCCCGACGTCATCGCCCAGCCGCAGAACCCCACCAAGGTGGAGATCGTCGCGGCCGACGAGAAGTCGGACGAGGAGGAGGAAAGCGAGGACAACGGTGACGGCGAGGAGGAAGCCGTCGACACGGGTCCGGACCCGGTCGAGGCGGCCACGCGCTTCGCCAGCATCACCAAGCTGTACAACCAGGTACTCGGCTCGATCGCCAAGCTCGGCGCCAAGGACGTGAAGACGCTGCGCCAGCGCAAGCGCCTCGCCGACCAGTTCATGGAGCTGCGGCTGTCGCCGCGCATGTTCGATGCGCTGATCCTCAACCTGCGCACGCACGTCGCCGAGGTCCGCCAGCTCGAGAAGGAGATCATGATCATCGCGGTGCGCGACGCCGGCATGCCGCGCAAGGATTTCATCGCCTCGTTCCCCAAGAACGAGACCAGCCCGCGCTGGCTGGCGCGCCACGTCAAGGGCGGCAAGAAGTACTCGGCGCCGCTCGCGAAGTTCAAGGACGAGATCGAGCGGCGGCAGAAGAAGCTCGAGCAGCTCGAGGGGCTCTACCACCTCACGATCAACGACATCAAGGAGGTCAACCGCGAGGTGTCGATCGGCGAGGCCAAGGCGCGCCGCGCCAAGAAGGAGATGGTCGAGGCGAACCTGCGCCTGGTGATCTCGATCGCCAAGAAGTACACCAACCGCGGACTGCAGTTCCTCGATCTGATCCAGGAAGGCAACATCGGCCTCATGAAGGCGGTCGACAAGTTCGAATACCGCCGCGGCTACAAGTTCAGCACCTACGCGACCTGGTGGATCCGCCAGGCGATCACCCGCTCGATCGCCGACCAGGCGCGCACCATCCGCATCCCGGTGCACATGATCGAGACCATCAACAAGCTGAACCGCATCTCGCGGCAGATGCTGCAGGAGATGGGCCGCGAGCCGACGCCGGAGGAGCTGGCGGTGCGCATGGAGATGCCCGAGGACAAGGTGCGCAAGGTGCTGAAGATCGCCAAGGAACCGATCTCCATGGAGACGCCGATCGGCGACGACGAGGATTCGCACCTCGGCGACTTCATCGAGGACACCTCGGTCGCTTCCCCGATCGATCAGGCCACGATGGAGTCGCTGCGCGAGACCACCCACTCGGTGCTGGCGCAGCTCACGCCGCGCGAGGCCAAGGTGCTGCGCATGCGCTTCGGCATCGACATGAACACCGACCACACCCTGGAAGAGGTCGGCAAGCAGTTCGACGTCACCCGCGAGCGCATCCGCCAGATCGAGGCCAAGGCGCTGCGCAAGCTGCGCCATCCGAGCCGCAGCGAGCAGCTGCGCAGCTTCCTGATGGACGACTGAGGGAGCGGCCCTGCGGCACTGCCCCAGGCGGTGTGCGCCAATCGGCTAAAGGCCCGGTGTCGGCAACGACGCCGGGCCTTTTTTCCTGGTGAGCCCCAGCGCGCGCCGGCGGCGGGCGTTCCAGCTCAGCGCTTCCTGATCCCGAAAACGAGCAGCACGCAGCCAGCGCCGAGAAGCGTGCCACCCACCCAGCCGGGAACGGGGCGCTGCTGCTGCACCTTCGCCTCAAGATCCCCCAGCTTGAGTACGCTCTGCTCGCTCGAGTAGCTCGGCGGCCGCAGGATCACGAACAGGCCGGCGGCGATCAGCACCACTCCCGTAACCATCAGATAGCGCATGCGGTCTGGTCCGTAGTGCGTTGCTCTAAATGCCGCCCTTGCCGAGGGTGTCGATGATCTCGCGCAGCGTCTCGGCGAGCGCCGGATGGCTGACTTCGAACCGCACCGCCAGCCGCTCGAGGCGCAGCAGCGTGCCCGGTGAGCCGGCATCGCCGCCGGCACCGAGCGTATTCATGGCCTTGTCGAGCAGCTCGCGCTCGCTGTCGCGCACCGGCGTCCCGCTGTGCAGGTGCTCGCGCAGCCGCGCGAGCAGCTCCCGCAGTCGACTCTCGGACATGGCGCTCGCTTCTCCCGGGATGGCTATCCCGCCGGGCCGAAGGTGCCGCCGCCCGGAGCGCCGCCGGCGCCGCCGCCGAGCAGATCCTTCCAGGTGTGCTCGCGGCCGAGGCGCTTGCCCTTCTCGGTGAGCTTCACGCCCTCGGGCGAGAGCGTGATCATGTACGGCTTGCCGTCGACCTCGATCTCGCGCTTCAGCTGTTTATTGAGCTTGGTAGCCATTTCGACCTCTACTTGAGCAGACCCTCGGATTTGAGTGCTTCGAGCGTGTGCGGCCGCGCCCCGACACGCTCGTGCAGGCGCTTCAGTCCCGGCCAGTTGCCGATGTCGACGCCGACGTGCGCGCCCCAGCCGAGCACCGTGAAGAGGTAGGCGTCCGCGACGGTGTACTCGCCCATCAGGTAATTCTTCGCGCCGAGCGCCGTCTGCGCGTAGTCGAGCCTCGCGGGCAGGAGGCCGCGCGAGAATTCCTTGGCGCCTTCGGGGGCGTCCGCGCGGAACAGCGCGCCGAAGGGTTTGTGCACCTCGGAATTGATGTAGCTCAGCCACTCCATCAGCCGGTAGCGCTCGATCGTGCCGAAGGGCGGAGCCAGCTTCGCCGCCGGGTTGCGGTCGGCGATGTACTGCAGCACGACGACGTTCTCGGTGAGCGTCTCGCCGCTGTCGAGCGTCAACGCGGGCACGTAGCCCTTGGGATTCACTTCCTTGAAGTTGAGGCCGTCCGCGGCCATCTTGGTCTTGCGGTCCACCTTGACCAACTCGAACTTGAGGCCCGCCTCGCGCAGCGCGATGTTCGAGGCCAGCGAGCAGGCGCCCGGCAGGTAGTAGAGCTTCACGGCAGTCCCTTTCTCTTGCTGCGCGGCCCCGCACTCGGTGTACGCGCAGCGGCCCACGGGACGGCCATGCTAAACGGGGCCGCCTCCGGCGGCAATCCGCTACAATCTCCGCGGTTGGGCCTGTAGCACAGCGGTTAGTGCAGGGGACTCATCGACACGGTGCCTTCGTGCGGAAACGCACGAAGTGGACGGGATGAATTCAGGGAAACCTTCGCGCGCGCCAGGCGCATGGCAATCCTGAGCCGAGCCGCCGGTACACCGGCGGAAGGTGCAGAGACTACCTGAGGGCTCCAGCGCCCTTGATGACAGGCTACGAGCATCCCGCACCCACACGCGCTCTCGTGCGCACGGGTGAAGAGATAGTCCACTCCCGGCGGAAACTCCGGGGCAAAGTGAATCCCTTGGTCGTAGGTTCGAATCCTACCGGGCCCACACCACCAACCTTTGGCTTCGTTCGAGGCAGACGCAGGGGTCGTAGGTTCGAATCCTACCGGGCCCACACCACCAAC
>JAGWMP010000306.1 GCA_028871705.1 Gammaproteobacteria bacterium | reverse complement strand
GTCGGCGAGCAGCACGTGGGCGGGGCACGCGGCGGCCGCATCCCCCTTGAGGATCACCGCCGCGGCGCGCGTGGTGGCGAGCTGCGGCCGGTAGCGCGGGTTCGCCAGGAAGGCGATCGCGGTCGCATCCGCGTTGGCGAGCGTCGCGACGTGCTCGACGCGCGCCTCAGGATCGCCACGCAGCTCGCAGCCGAAGCGCACCGCGAGCTCCCCGAGCGAGACCGACATGGCGCGCGCGGGCCCCCGCCCCCGAGGTGCTATTTGCTCTGCGGCTTGGCCGGCGGCTGCGCGGGAGCCGGCGTCGCGGCCGGCTTGGCGGCCGGCGCCGCCGCGGCCTTCGACTGCAGCGCGGTGAGCACCGCGGGCGTGATGTCGTAGCTCGGCGCGGCGTACAGCACCGCGTCCCCGCTCACCACCATATCGAGGTTCTGCGCCTTGGCGTAGGCACGCACCTCTTCGACCAGCGCGCGCTGCAGCCGCGAGAGCTGCTCGTTGCGCCGCGCGGTCTCATCGTCCTGCAGCTCGCCCCGCGCCCGCTCGAAATCGCGCGCGCCGTCGCGCAGATCCTTCTCCGCGCGCGAACGCTGCTCTTCGGTCATGGTCGCCGCGTCCTTCTGCAGCTTGTCCTGCTTGGCCTTGAGGGCCTGGCCGGTCGCCTGCAGTGTCCGCTCGCGCGGCGCGAACTCGGCGCGCAGCGCATCGAACACCTCTTTACCCTGGGGCGATTCCTGTCCGAGCCTCTGGAAATCCACCACCGCGATCTTCCCTTCGGCCCATGCCGGCACCGCGGCCACGGCTCCCATGGCCGCCACCATCCACATCGCCATCCGCCTGCTGCTCGAACGATTCACGGAACACCCACCTCGTATGCTGGAATTAGTGCGCCGCCGCGGCCTCCGGAGGCCGGCGGAGCCAAACCTTAAGTATCTCCTAAACTCGCCCGGCCCGCTGGCCATTTCCACCGCTGGCATGGCCCGCCATGCGCGCGTGGACGGGTGGGCTTGCGGCGACCGCCCTGCGGCGGTCGCCGCCAATTTAACTAGAACGCCTGGCCGACCGAGAACTGGAAGACCTCGGTCTGATCGCCCCAGGTGTAGGGATAGAAGCCACGCTCGGCGTTGAGCGGCAGACCGAGACTGAACCGGAAGAGCCCGATCGGCGCGAGCCAGGTGACCGCGATGCCGACGGAGCGCTTGACGTCCCCGAAGCCCCTCAGACGGTAGCTCTCGGGAGTGATGTTGTCCGGGCCGTAGAACTGCAGCTTGCTGCCGGTCTCGTAAACGCCGCCCATGTCGAAGAACATGCCGACGCGCGCGGTCTGCGCCCACTTGGCGGGCATCGGGAAGATCAGCTCGTTCTGGCTGGTGATGCGCATGTTGCCGCCGTAGGGGTTGCCGAACTGGTCGTGCGGACCGAGGAAGCTCTCCTGGAAACCGCGCACGTTGTCCGGACCACCGCCGTAGAACTGGCGGTAGGGCGGGATGCCGGTGGTGCTCCCGAGCGGCGCGCCGTAGTCCACCCCCTCGAGGAACGAGAACGTGAACAGCCGCCCGAGCGGCACGTACTTCAGGAACTGGTAATTGGCGATGTAGTACTTGACGTCGCTGCCGGGTGCGGTCATGGACAGGCTGAGCGCCTGGTGCATGCCGCGGTCGGCGAACAGGGTGCGGTTGCGCGTGTCCCAGTCCCAGCCGAGCACCGCCTGCACGTCCTTGAAGTTAGACCCGTAGAACACGTAGTCGTTGTTGCTCGCGTCATCGTGCGCGAGACGGCTGTAGGGATGGCCGTTCTGCGACACCCACTGCACCGCCTGCTCGGCGCTCGAGAGCGAATTGGTGAGCAGCTGCGAGGACTCGAACACGGCGCCGAAGCGCAGGTACATGGTCTCGCTGATCGGGTAGGCCCAGGTGGGACCGGCCGTCAGCGTCTCGGAGGAGAAGTTCGACGACGAGGAGACGAACTGCGTCACGTCGTTGTAGCTCACCGAGATGGTGCGCTGCAGGTTGTCGATGGTGGTGTACGGATTGGTCCAGGACATCGTGTACACCTTGCTGAAGGCGCCACCGTTCAGGTTGAGCGCGACACGCTCGCCGGTGCCGAGGAAGTCGGCGTCGGCGAAACTGGCGTTCAGCTGGATCTTGTAGGTGGCGGAATAGCCGACGCCGCCCGAGAGCTGCGAAGCCGGTCCCTCCTCGATCTTGTAGTTCACGTCCACCTGATCGGGGACGCCGGTGACGGGCGTGGTCTCGAAATCCACCGATTTCACGTACGGCAGACGCTGGATGCGCTGCTTGGAGCGTTCCAGCGCCACGTTCGACAGCCAGCCGCCCTCGAGCTGGCGCAGCTCGCGCCGCAGCACCTCGTCGTTGATGCGGTTGACGCCCGAGAAGGTGATGTTGCGCACGTAGACGCGATTGCCCGGATCGACGAAGAAGGTGAGCGCCACGGTGTGATTGACGTTGTCGGCGGTCGGCACGGGGTCGACCTTGGCGAAGGCGTAGCCATCGCGGCCCATGCGGTTCTGCATCAGCTCCTGGGACGAGGTGATGAGCTTGCGGTCGAAGATCTCGCCCGGGTGCACCAGCACCAGCCGCTCGAGGTCGGCCTGCGGCACCACGAAGGTGCCGGCCACCTTGATCGAGGAGATCTTGTAGACCTGGCCCTCGTCCACGTTGATGGTGATGAAGATGTCCTCTTTCTCGGGCGCGATCGCCACCTGGGTCGACTCGAGCTGGAAGTTGGCGTAGCCGCGGTCCATGTAGAAGTTGCGCACCTTCTCGAGGTCGCCCTGCAGCGACTCGCGCGAGTAGCGGTCGTCCTGCT
>JAGWMP010000305.1 GCA_028871705.1 Gammaproteobacteria bacterium | reverse complement strand
CGCAATGGCGGTTCACCACGACGATGCGGCCGTGGTACGGGGCGAGACCGAGCACGAGCTGCGCCGCCAGCGCCTCATCGGCGGTGAAGACCGATCCGGCGAGGCTCCCGCCGCCACGGCGCGCGAGGGCGATCGCTTCGGCGGGATCGCGGTAGGGGAGCAGCGTGCACACCGGGCCGAAGGCCTCGACCGAGTGGACGGCGCGGGCGCGGCTCGCGTCCCGGCAATAGAGCAGCGTCGGCGCCATGAAGGCGCCCCGCTCGGCATCGGCGCCGAGCGGCGCGGGCGCGTCCGCGCCGACCAGAACCTGCGCCTCCTGCCGCAGCCTGCCGAGCTGCTCGCTCACCTCGCGGCGCTGCGCGAGCGATGCGACCGGCCCCATCTTCACCGACTCGAGGCGGGGGTCCCCGACGACCACCCGCGCGAGCGCCGCGCGCAAGGCATCGATCACGTCCGCCGCGCGTGCCTCGGGCACGAGTGCCTTGCGGATCGCGGTACATTTCTGGCCCGCCTTCACCGTCATCTCGCGCACCACCTCTCGCACGAACAGCTCGAGCTCGGGCGAGCCGGCGCCGGCGTCCGGACCGAGGATCGAGGAGTTGAGCGAGTCGGTCTCGGCGGTGAAGCGCACCGAATGCGCGGTGACCACAGGATGCTGGCGGAGCTTGAGCGCCGTGGCCGCCGAGCCCGTGAAGGACACGACGTCCTGGCAGGTGAGATGGTCGAAGAGATCCCCCACCCCGCCGCAGATGAGCTGCACCGCTCCCTCGGGCAGGATCCCCGACTCGAGGATGCGGCGGAATACCCGCTCGGCGAGGTAACAGGTCTGGGTCGCCGGCTTGACGATCGCCGGCACGCCGGCGAGCAGCGCCGGTGCCAGCTTCTCGAGCATGCCCCAGACCGGGAAGTTGAAGGCGTTGATGTGCACCGCCGCGCCTTCGAGCGGTACGCACAGGTGCTGGCCGACGAAGGTGCCGGTCTTGGAGAGCGCCTCGACGGCGCCGTCGATGAACACCCGGCCGTTCGGCAGCTCGCGGGTCCCCTTGCTCGCATACACGAAGAGCGTGCTGATGCCGCCATCGATGTCGATCCAGGAGTCGCCGCGCGTGGCGCCCGTGGCGAACGAAACCGGGTAATACTCGTCCTTGTGCCCGGTCAGATCCCGGGCGAGCGCCTTGAGCATCGCGGCGCGCTCGTGGAAGGTCAGGCGCCGCAGGTTCGGTCCGCCGACGTCGCGTGCCCAGTCGAGCATCGCCCGCGTATCGAGACCCTCCGCACCCGCGTGGGTGATGACCTCGCCGGTGGTCGCATCGCGCAGCGCCGTACCGCCGCCGCTCCCTAAGCGCCACGCACCGGCCGCATAGCTCTCAAGCCGCATCGCCTCACCCCTCAAGTTGCGTGACCCGACCTTCGATACGGTAGGAGCGGCCGCGGAAGAGCGCCACGCGCTCACCGCGCTGATTGGTCACGCTGATCTCGTAGATGCCGTTGCGCCTGGTGCGCCACAGCTCCGCCGCCTCGGCGGTGAGCTCATCCCCGGCACGCGCGGCGGCGAGGAAGTCGATCGCCGCGGCCGCGGCGACCGTGCTTTCGTTATGGGTGTTGCAGGCGAAGGCGAAGGCGCTGTCGGCGAGCGCGAACACCATGCCGCCGTGACAGACGCCGTGACCGTTCAGCATATCCGGCCGCACCGTCATCGCGAGGCGTGCCCAGCCGGGCCGCACCGCCACGAGGCGCATGCCGAGCGCCTGCGAGGCGCGATCGCGCTGCCACAGCGCCTGCGCCGCCTGCTCGGCGGTGCGTTGTGCGTCGGGTTCGGGGGTCGGCGTCGGCATGGGTCCGTACCTGCGCCTCAGCGGCCGATGAAGCGCGGCGTGCGCTTGGCGCCGAACGCCGCGACGCCTTCGGCGTAATCGGCGGTGCGCCCGAGCTCGGCCTGGAAGTCGCGCTCCACGTCGAGTTGCGCGGCGAGGCTCCGCCCCCAGCTCTCGTAGATCGCCTGCTTGGTGCGTGCGAGCCCGAGCGTCGGCGCCTCGGCGAAGCCCCGCGCCAGCGTCTCGACGGTCCCGGCGAGCTCGGCGTCCTCGACACAGCGCCAGATGAGACCCCACTGCGCCGCCTGCTCGGCCGGGAGCTTCTCGCCGAGCAGCGCGAGTCCGAGGGCGCGCGCCGTGCCCACCAGCCGCGGCAGGAACCACGTCCCCCCGGAATCGGGCACCAGTCCGAGCCGCGCGAAGGCCTGCACGAAGCTGGCCGAGCGCGCCGCGACCACCAGATCGCAGGCGAGCGCGATGTTGGCGCCGGCCCCGGCGGCTACGCCGTTGACCGCGGCGATGACCGGCAGCGGCAGCGTGCGCAGCGCGAGCACCAGCGGCTTGTAGTGCTGCTCGATCGAGGCGCCGAGATCGGCGGCCTGTCCGCCCGGAGCGACGGCGCGGTCGTTGAGATCCTGCCCGGCGCAAAAGCCGCGCCCCGCGCCCGTGATCACCAGCACCCGCGCCGCCGAGCCGGGAAGCGAGGCGAGGACGCTGCGCACCTCGGCGTGCATGGCGGTATTGAAGCTGTTGAGCCGCTCGGGCCGGTTGAGCGTCAGCCGCGCGACCCCGCCCTCGAGCGCGAACAGGATGTTCTCGTAGCTCACGTCGATCCTCCGCGCATGCTACTTCTCGTCGTAGTCGAGCTCGAGCACGGCGCTGCGGGCGCGCGACTGGCACGCCAGCACGTAGCCCTGCTCGACCTCCCAGTCCTCGAGCGCGTAGTTCTGCGCCATCTCGACCTCGCCGCGCACGACCTTGGTGCGGCAGGTCGAGCACACGCCGGCGCGGCAGGAGAACGGCAACTCGATGCCGGCGCGCGC
>JAGWMP010000304.1 GCA_028871705.1 Gammaproteobacteria bacterium | reverse complement strand
TCGTAGGCGGTGACGAACACCACGAGCGGCAGGGACTCCTGCGGCAGGTGCGCGAGGACCTCGAAGCCCGACATGCCCGGCATCTGGATGTCGAGGAACACGAGGTCGGGCTTGTACTGCTGGATCGCGGCGAGCGCCTCGCGCCCGTTGGCGCATTGGGCGACGATCTCGAAGTCCGCGAGCTCGCGGGCGCGGATCTCGATGCCGCGCCGCGACAGCACCTCGTCGTCGACGATGAGCGTACGGACCTTCATGCGTGCACACCCCCCGGGCGCCGCGCGCCGAGCGCCCGCTGTACCGCGCGTTCCTCGGGCGGAGCGGTCTCGAGCGGCAGCGCCATGTCGACCCGGAGGCCCGGATGGCTGTTCATGGCCGCGAAGCGGCAGTTCTCCCCGTATAGCACCTTGAGGCGCTCGCGTGTATTGGCGAGTCCCACGCCGCGGCGATCGCCCGGCGGCGGCCCCTCGGGCAGTCCCGGTCCGTCATCGATTACCGAGAGCTCGAGGAGTC
Source organism: Gammaproteobacteria bacterium (assembly GCA_028871705.1). Lineage (GTDB taxonomy): Bacteria > Pseudomonadota > Gammaproteobacteria > Steroidobacterales > Steroidobacteraceae > 13-2-20CM-66-19. Next base: position 2,359 of record JAGWMP010000304.1, on the reverse strand, counting down.
CCTCGCGCGTGCGGCCCTCGATGCGCACCAGGCCCCCCTGCTCGCGCGCCGAGACCGCGTACTTCAGCGAGTTCTCGAGCAGCGGCTGCAGCAGCAGACTCGGCACCAGGGCATCGAGTGCCGGCTCCTCGATGGCGTACTCGAGCCGCAGCCGCTCGCCGAAGCGCAGCCGCTCGGTACCGAGGTAGAGGTCGAGCGCCTCGATCTCCTGGCGGAGCGTGACCTTCTTCATGGGGTCCTGATCGAGCGTATAGCGCAGGAAGTCCGACAGCCGCGCCACCGCATGATTCGCCTTGCGGTTCTGGTTGTCGAGGATCAGCGTCGAGATGGCATTCAGCGTGTTGAAGAGAAAATGCGGATTGAGCTGGTAGCGCAGCATCTTCAGCTGCGCCTCCTGCGCGAGCGCCACCGCCTTGAGCATCGCCTCCTCCTGCTGACGCTTGGACTCGTAGAACTTGATGCCGAAGTACAGCCCGCTCCAGCACAAGAGCAGGTACGCCGTCGACAGCGCCCCGCCGAAGAGCTCGAAGATCTCCTTCACCTGCCAGTCGGGCTCGACGAACTTGATGTAGGCGAGATTGATGACCAGGCGCAGCAGCAGCGCGGTGACGTAGCAGGTGAGCAGCACGCCGCCGATGATGATGCGCGGCGGCTCGACCCACAGCCGCCGGTAGATGTAGCGCATGGGCGAGGAGAGCACGAAGCCCGCGACGGTCACGACCAGCCACATGCGCGCGTAGCTGGCGGAGTTCGGATAGAAGAGCGCGCCGACGTACTGGGTGAGGCCGTAGGCCGCCCAGCCCGCGGCGTGCAGCGTCCAGAAGAGCACGTCGCGGTTCTTACGGAATTGCTCGATCGTCGGCATTTTCATAGGCGCCGTCCGGGCGCTCCAGCTTAGGGCATCTCGCGCGCGGCGGGCCGGCCGGACGGGCGCACGGGGCGCTCGCTTTACCGCAGCCAAGGGCCGCGGTCCCCGGGCTGGCCGGGGAGCCTCTCCTGAAATCTAACTATATGATTTTACTGATTATCTTCGGCGCCGCTAGCGGAGGCGGCGTCGCCGATCGTCCCAATGGCCTCGAGCGGCACCGCCCGCGACAGCGCCGAGCCCTGCGCGTAGTCGAGGCCGATCGCGGTGAGGTACTGGAGCGAGGCCTGGGAGTCGGCTTTCTTGGCGGAGCAGTGGATGCCGAGGACCTTGGCGGCCTGCACGGTGGCGACCACCATGGCCTGCGAGAGCTTGTCGCGCAGCGCCGCCGCCGTGAGGCGTGCGTCGAGCTTGAGCAACCGCAGCGCCCTGGAGCGCAGGTGCGGCAGCACCTGCGAGTCGAACGAGAAGTCGTCGATCGCAATCCACGCGCCGAGCTTCTCGCACTGCGCGATGAAGCGCTCGACCTTGGCGCGCTGCTGCGCGCAGAGCGTCTCTGCGATCTCGAAGCCGAGAGTCTCCGCGGCGATGCCGTGGGTGTTGAGCGCCGCACCGATCCGGGTGAGGAAGCGCTCGTCCTCGAGCGTCGCGATCGAGAGATTCACGGTGAAGCTGGTGGGCACCGAGCTCCACAGTGATCGCTGGCCGGCGAGCCAGGCGATGAGCTGCTGCAGCGTCTGCTCATCGACCGCCGCGGAGTCGCGGTTGGCGCCGCCACGCGGCTGCACCTGGAAGCGGCGGTTCTGGCCGCCGGCGCGCAGCTTCGCGAACGGAATGAGGTCGATCTGCGGGCTCGCCTCGAAGCTGATGGCACTTGCCGCGCTGGGCGCGGCGGCAACGGGAGCGGGCGCCGCCGCGGGCAGCACGACAGGCGCCGCGAGCACGACGGAAACGGGTGCCGTGGCGGCAGGAATCGCCGCGGGGGCGGTTGTCGGTGCCGGGGCGGGTGCCGGTGCCGGAGCGGGCGCCGGCGCAGCGGCCGGTGCGCGGGCCGCGGGCATTACGCGCGGCGGCGGTGCATTGCGGACGGCCGGCGCGCTGCGCGGCGGCGGCATCACGCGCGGCGCGGGCGGCAGACGGGTCGGGGGCGCGGCCTTGGCGGGCGCGGGCTTCGCCGCCACTGGCGCGGGTGCGGCCTTGCCAGGCGCCGCGGGGCGCGTCGGGACGCTGATCGGCTCGGACTCGAAGAGCACCACCACGTCGTCGTTGGTGTCGAGCGAGAGGCGCGAGTGCGCCGGTATCGACTCGAAGGGATTGCGCACGGGCGTGGCCGATCCCTGCGCTGGCGGACGCGAGGCGGGCGCTGGCGCCAGCGCGGGCTTCGCCGCGGCGCTCGGGATCGCAGCGGCGGCGGGAGCGGTGGCCTTGGCGGCGGGCGCTGGCGCGGCCGGCGGCGGCGTGACGGCCGGCGCTTTGGCTTTCGCGGCGGCGGCG
>JAGWMP010000303.1 GCA_028871705.1 Gammaproteobacteria bacterium | reverse complement strand
CAACGGCGCGCGCATCGTGGCACTGGTGAACGCCGCGAGCTCGCCGCTTGCGCAGCTCGCCGACGATCTCATCCCGCTGCACGCCGGTCCGGAGCTGAGCGTCGCCGCCACCAAGAGCTACATCGCCTCATTGAGTGCGCTCGTACAGCTGGTCGCGAGCTGGGCCGGGGATGCGGCGCTGACCGCCGCGCTCGCCGCCGCGCCGGCCGGGCTCGAGCGGGCCTTCGCGCTCGACTGGAGCGCCGCGGTCACGCGCCTCGCGCCGGCGCACAATCTCTACGTGATCGGCCGCGGTCTCGGGCTCGGCATCGCGCAGGAGGCGGCGCTGAAGTTCAAGGAGACCTGCGGACTGCACGCCGAGGCGCTGTCGGCGGCGGAGCTGCGCCACGGGCCCATGGCGCTGGTGCGGGCGCATTTTCCGCTGCTCGTCTTCACGCAGAACGACGAGAGCCGTCCCGGGGTGTTGCAGCTCGCCGGCGAGCTCGCCGCCCAGGGCGCCGATGTGCTGGTGGCCGGCGCCGTGGTGGCGCACGCCACCGCTCTGCCGACGCTCGCCGCGCACCCGGTCATCGAGCCGCTGCTGCAGGCGCAGAGCTTCTATCGCATGGCGAACGCGCTCTCGCTGGTGCGCGGGCGCGACCCGGACCGCCCGCCCAACCTCGCCAAAGTGACCGAGACCATCTGAGATGAGCTTCGCCCTGGTCAACGGCAGGATGCTGCTCGGCGACGGTCACACGGGCGCGGGCCTGAGCGTGGGCCAGGCGGTGATCATCCGCGACGGCCGCATCGCCGAGATCGCCGACGCCGCGCCTGCGCGCCTCGCCGGCTTGCGCCGCCACGATCTTCGCGGCGCACTGCTGCTGCCGGGCTTCATCGACTCACAGGTGAACGGCGGCGGCGGCGTGCTGTTCAACGACGCGCCGAGCGTCGACTCGATCCGCGCCATCGGCCGTGCCCACCGGCGTTTCGGTACCACGGGTTTCCTGCCGACGCTCATCAGCGACGACCTCGAGGTCGTGGCACGCGCGATCGCGGCCGTGCGCGCCGCGATCGCGGCCGGCGTGCCGGGCGTCCTCGGCATCCACATCGAGGGGCCGTTCCTCAACGTCGAGCGCAAGGGCGTGCACGATCCGGCGAAGCTGCGCGAGCTCGATCGCAGCGCGGTGGGCCTGCTCACCTCCCTCGAGCTCGGCCGAACGCTGGTGACACTCGCCCCCGAGATGACCACGCCCGGAATCATCGGGGAGCTGAGCGCGGCGGGCGTGGTGGTCGCCGCGGGGCACACCAACGCCACCTATGCCGAGATCGGCACGGCGCTCAAGCACGGCTTGCGGGGCTTCACCCACCTCTTCAATGCCATGTCGCAGCTTACCGGGCGCGAACCCGGGACCGTGGGGGCCGCGCTCGAGGACCCGGCGAGCTGGTGCGGCATCATCGTCGACGGCCACCACACCAGCCCCGTGGTGCTGCGGCTGGCGCTGCGCTGCAAGCCGCCCGAGCGCTTCGTGCTGGTCACGGACGCGATGCCGGGCGTCGGCACCGAGGCCACCTCGTTCGAGCTGCAGGGGCGGCGCATCCGGGTCACGGGCGACATATGCGTCGACGAGGAAGGTCGCCTCGCGGGCTCGAACATCGACATGGCGAGCTGCGTGCGCAACGCCGTGGCTCTGCTCGGCGTGCCGCTGCCGCAGGCCGTGCGCATGGCGAGCCAGTGGCCGGCCGAGTTTCTGCGCCTCGGCTCCGAGTACGGCCGCATCGCGCCAGGACAGCGCGCCAACCTCGTGGCTGCCGATGACGATCTGAAGGTCCTCGAGACCTGGATCGACGGGCGCAGCTTCGCCGAAGACGGCGGCTGAAGAGCACACCGAACGCGCCGCACGCCACGGCGCACGCCGCGGGCATCCCGGCGTGTTGTGGCTGCGTCCCCATGCGTGCCGCGCGCCCGTGAGTCATCATCCGCGCCATGACCGGCGCACGTCTGCTCATGCTCGCCGCCGTGACGCTCGCCGCCACGGCCTCAGGGGGCGCACCCCGGGTGCTCGCGGTCGACGGCGTGCGGCTGCAGGTCGAATCGAGCGGCGGCGACTTCAACGCCGGCGCCGCGGCGATCGATGCCTGGCTGCGGCGTTCCGCCGCCATCGTCGCCGCCTACTACGGCACCTTTCCGGTCCCCGCGGTGAGGATCGAGCTGCGGGTCGAGCCCGGCGCCGGAGTCCAGGGTGGCAGCACCTACGCCGACCCGGATGCGCTGATTCGCGTGCGGGTCGGGCGCGAGGTCACGGCGGCGCAGCTCGAGTCCGACTGGGTCATGGTGCACGAGATGACGCATCTCGCGCTCCCCGACGTGGGACCCGCGCACGCCTGGCTCTCGGAAGGCCTGGCCACGTACGTGGAAGGCATCGCGCGCGTGCACGCCGGCAACCGCAGCGAGCAGGACGTGTGGGCCGAGGAGCTGCGGCAGATGCCGCGGGGTCTGCCACAGGCGGGCGATGCCGGTCTCGACCGCACGCACACCTGGGGACGTACCTATTGGGGCGGCGCGATGTTCTGCCTCATGGCAGACGTTGACATCCGCCGCCGCACCCACAACGCGCGCGGACTCGAGGATGCGGTGCGTGCCATCGCGCGCGCCAGCGGAGGACTGAAAGCCGCGTGGCCGATCGAGCGCGTGCTGCGTACCGGGGATGCGGCGGTGGGCACCATGAGCCTCGAGGATCTCTACGCCCGCATGAAGGACTCCGCCTGGACGCCGGATCTGCCGGCGTTGTGGCGCGACCTCGGCGTCGAGTCCGACGGCGACTCCGTGCGCCTCAACGATGCGGCACCGCTCGCGCCGGTGCGCCACGCGATCATGGCGCCGTCGGCGGAAACGCCGCGGTCATAATGC
>JAGWMP010000302.1 GCA_028871705.1 Gammaproteobacteria bacterium | reverse complement strand
GGGCGCGCCCCGGTGATTCTGCTCGACACGGATCTCGCCGAGAACGCGCCGGCGGACCGCGAGATCACCCATTACCTCTACGGCGGTGATGCGCGCTACCGGCTGATGCAGGAGATGGTGCTGGGCCTCGGGGGCGTGCGGCTGCTGCGCGCGCTCGGCTTCGAGATCAGCGCCTACCACATGAACGAGGGCCACGCGGCGCTGCTCGGCGTCGAGCTGCTGCGCCGCTTCACGTTCCCGCAGAGCGAGCTGCGCGCCGGGGAGTCGCCCTACGATCTGCCACGCGTGCGCGAGCTGTGCCGCTTCACCACGCACACGCCGGTCGAGTCGGGCCATGACCGTTTCTCCTGGGAACTGGTGCAGCAACTGTTCCATTACAGCGAGCCGGCCGGCGGCGCGCTGCCGCTCGCCGAGCTCAAGCAACTCGCGGGCAGCGATACGCTCAACATGACGCAACTCGCGCTGTCGCTCAGCGACTTCGTGAACGGGGTCGCGCCGCGCCACGCCGAGGTCTCGGCGCGTATGTATCCCGGCTACCAGGTGCGCGCCATCACCAACGGTGTGCACCCGTATACCTGGACCGCGCCGGCGTTCCGGGCGCTCTACGATCGTCACGTCAGCGGCTGGTGTCACGAGCCGGAGCTGTTGATCCGGGCTGCGGGCATCCCGGATGCCGAGATCCGCGCGGCGCACCTCGACGCCAAGCGTGCGCTCATCGAGCGCGTGCGCTCGCTCACCGGCGTCGCGCTCGGGATCGAGGTACCCATCATCGGCTTCGCCCGCCGCATGACGGCTTACAAACGGCCGGAGCTGCTGTTCGCCGACAGCGCGCGGCTCGCGGCGATTGCGGGCCGCTCGCCGTTGCAGATCGTGCTCGCCGGCAAGGCCCACCCGCATGACGAGGACGGCCGGCGGCTGGTGGCACTGCTCAACGAGCAGGTGCGCTCGCTCGCCGGCCGCGTGCCGGCGGCGTATCTGCCCGACTACGATCTGGAGCTGGCGCAGCTGCTGGTCGCCGGCAGCGACGTCTGGCTCAATACGCCGCTGCCGCCGCTCGAGGCCTCGGGCACCAGCGGCATGAAGGCGGCGTTCAACGGTGTTCCGAGCCTGTCGGTGCTCGACGGTTGGTGGGTCGAGGGCTGCATCGAGAACGTCACCGGATGGTCGATCGACGGCGCCGCCACGCTTTACGAGAAGCTCGAGGGCACCGTGTTGCCGCTGTTTCACGGCGACCCGGCCGGCTGGATGCAGCTGATGAAAGGGGCGATCACCCGCAATGCGGTGTACTTCAACAGCCACCGCATGATGCGCCGTTACGCGACGGAGGCGTACCTGCGCTGAGTACGCGAAAGCGCGTAGTGACGCGGCGGTACGCCGGCCCCTAGGATTGCCCATGAGCGCGGTCAGGCCAGAATTCGTGGTGCTGCACGTGGAGGACGATGCGCAGCTGGCTGCCGGCCTCGCGCGGCTGCTGCGGGCGCAGGGGCTCGAGGCGCTCACCGCGAGCGACGGCCCGGATGCCCTGACGCGCATCGCGCATGGCGCGCTGCCCGATGTGCTCATCATGGACGTCAATCTGCCCGGCGAGATGGATGGGGCGGACGCCGCACAGGAGATCTGCCATGCGCTCGGCCACGTGGTGCCGACCATATTCCTGAGCGGCCAGCTGTCGAACGTCGGCTTGCCGTGGCTACCGGGCGCGCCGCTGCTGTTCGTCGCCAAGCCGGTCGATCCCGAGGTGCTGCTGAAGGCGGTGGAGTCGTTCGCCGATCTCGGCCGCTTCATCCGCGCCCACACGCATCACTGAGACCCGTGCCGCCGCCTCGGGCGGCGCCTCAGGCGAGCGCCTGGCGCAGATCCTCCACCAGGTCCTGCGGCTCCTCGATCCCGATCGAGAGGCGCAGCAGGTTCTGCGGCGTGCGCGAGCCTGGCCCTTCGACGGAAGCGCGGTGCTCGATGAGACTCTCGACGCCGCCGAGGCTCGTGGCGCGGGCGAGGAGCCGCGTGCGCGCGGCTACCTGCATGGCGCGCGCCGCATCGCCGGCGATGCACATCGAAAGCACCGCGCCGAAGCCGCCCGGCATCTGCGCACGGGCCACGGCGTGGCCGGGATGGGACTCGAGCCCCGGATAGAACACCCGCTCGACGGCTGGATGCGTTTCGAGGAAGCGCGCGACCTCGAGCGCACCCTGGCATTGGGCGCGCACCCGCAGCGCCAGTGTCGCGATGCTTCGGCGCAGCAGCCAGCAGTCGAACGGTGCGAGACCCGTACCGGCCATGCGTTGCCAGGTCCGCAGCCGCTCGAGCACCTGCGCGTCCTCGCGCACCACCACGGCGCCGCTCAGCACGTCGCTGTGGCCGCCGAGGTACTTGGTGCCGCTGTGCACGATGAGATCGGCGCCGAAGCGGAACGGACGCTGGCACACCGGGGTCGCGAAGGTGTTATCGCATACGACCAGCGCACCCGCGGCATGACCGAGAGCGGCGGCGAGCTCGAGATCGGTGATCTTGAGGAGGGGATTGGAGGGCGTCTCGACCCACACGAGGCGGGTGCGCTGCGCAAGCGCGGCCTTGACCGCCGCGGGGTCGCCAAAGTCCACCAGCTCCAGCACCGCGCAGCGCTGCCGCGCCACCGCGACGAACTGCCGCACCGAGCCGTAGTAGGCCTCGCGCGAGGCCACCAGGCGCTCGCCGGCGCCGAGGAGCTCGAGCACCGCCATGTTCGCGGCGAGCCCGGAGGCGAACGCGGCCGCGCCGCTGCCTCCCTCGAGAGCCGCGAGGCACGACTCGAGCGCCGTGCGGTTGGGCGTGCCTTCGCGACTGTACTGGTAGCCGCGCGCATAGCCGCCGTCGGCATCACGCTCGAAGGTGGTGGCGAGCACGATCGGTTCGGCG
>JAGWMP010000043.1 GCA_028871705.1 Gammaproteobacteria bacterium | reverse complement strand
GCCCGCGATCATCAGCATCCGCTGATGTGCACCCTGGAAGAAGCCTGAACCGGAGGCGCGGTTAAAGTGCTGTCGAACGAACTGGAATACTGCCTCAACGACGCGTTCCACAAGGCCCGCGAGGCGCGTCACGAGTACCTGACGGTCGAGCACCTGCTGCTCGCCATCCTCGACACCCCGAAGGTGCGCGAGGTGCTGCGCTCGTGCGGCGTCGACTTCGCGAAGCTGCGCGACGAGCTCAAGGAGCACATCGAGCAGTCGACGCCGCGCCTCGAGGAGGGTGAGGAGCGCGAGGTGCAGCCGACGCTCGGTTTCCAGCGCGTATTGCAGCGCGCCTTGTTCCACGTGCAGTCGAGCGGCAAGAAAGAGGTCGGGGTGACCAACGTACTGGTCGCCATCTTCAGCGAGAAGCAGAGCCACGCGGTATTCCTCCTCAACCGCCAGCACGTCACGCGGCTCGACGTCGTCAACTACATCTCGCACGGACTCTCGAAGATCGCCGAGGAGAAGACCGACAAGGAGGACGGCCAGCCGGACGCCGAGCGCGACGGCGAGGGCGGCAGCGCGCTCGAGAAGTACACGACCAACCTCAACCGCCTGGCGCAGGAGGGCCGCATCGACCCGCTCATCGGGCGCAAGCTCGAGGTCGAGCGCACCATCGAGATCCTCTGCCGCCGCCGCAAGAACAATCCCCTCTACGTCGGCGAGGCCGGCGTGGGCAAGACCGCGATCGCCGAAGGGCTGGCGCGCCTCATCGTCGAGGGCAAGGTGCCCGAGGTGCTCAGCGATTGCACCATCTTCGCGCTCGACATGGGCGCGCTCATCGCCGGCACCAAGTACCGCGGCGATTTCGAGAAGCGGCTGAAGGGCGTGATCGCCGAGCTGAAGAAGCTCCCGGGGGCGGTGCTGTTCATCGACGAGATCCACACCGTGATCGGCGCGGGCGCCGCCTCCGGCGGCGTGATGGACGCTTCCAACCTCATCAAGCCGGTGCTCTCGAACGGTGAGATCCGCTGCATCGGCTCGACCACCTACAGCGAGTACCGCGGCATCTTCGAGAAGGACCACGCGCTCGCGCGGCGCTTTCAGAAGATCGACGTGGTCGAGCCCTCGGTGGCCGAGACCATCGATATTCTCTTCGGGCTCAAGCCCCGCTTCGAGGAACATCACGGCATCACCTACGCGGATGCGGCGCTCAGGGCCGCCGCCGAGCTCGCCGCCCGCCACATCAACGAGCGGCATCTGCCCGACAAGGCCATCGACGTGGTGGACGAGGCCGGTGCGCGCGCACGGCTGAAGCCGGTCGCCGAGCGCGAGCCGGTGGTCGAGGTGCGTCACATCGAGGACGTGGTGGCGCGCATGGCGCGCATCCCGGCCAAGAGCGTGTCGGTCTCCGACAAGGAGATCCTGCGCAACCTCGAGCGCAACCTGAAGCTCGTGATCTTCGGTCAGGACAAGGCGATCGAGGCGCTCGGCGCCGCCATCAAGATGGCGCGTTCCGGGCTCGGCGAATCACGCAAGCCCGTCGGCAGCTTCCTGTTCGCCGGTCCCACCGGCGTCGGCAAGACCGAGGTCACGCGGCAGCTCGCGATCGCCATGGGGGTCGAGTTCCTGCGCTTCGACATGTCCGAGTACATGGAGCGCCACACGGTCTCCCGGCTGATCGGCGCGCCGCCCGGCTACGTGGGCTTCGACCAGGGGGGGCTGCTCACCGAGGCGATCGCCAAGCATCCGCACTGCGTGCTGCTGCTCGATGAGGTCGAGAAGGCGCACCCGGACGTGTTCAACCTGCTGCTGCAGGTGATGGATCACGGCACCCTCACCGACAACAACGGCCGCAAGGCCGATTTCCGTCACGTCATCCTCGTGATGACCACCAACGCCGGTGCCCAGGAAATGGCGCGCACCGCCATCGGCTTCACGCAGGTCGACAACACCACGGACGGCATGGAGTCCATTCGCCGCATCTTCAGCCCCGAGTTCCGCAACCGCCTGGACGCGGTGATCCAGTTCGCCTCCCTCGACGGCGCGACCATCGAGCGCGTGGTGGACAAGCTGATTCTGGAAGTGGAGGCGCAGCTCGAGCAGAAGGGCGTGTCGATCACGCTCGACGACGCCGCGCGCCGCTGGGTCGCCGCCAGGGGCTACGATCCGAAGATGGGCGCGCGTCCCATGGCCCGCACCATCCAGGACTACATCAAGCGGCCGCTGGCCGAGGAACTGCTGTTCGGGCGGCTCGCGGGCGGCGGGCACGTGAGCGTTTCCGTCAAGGAGGACGGCTCGGAGCTGGTGCTGCACTGCGAGCCGGCGCAGGTGCCGGAAGTCGTGTAGGGCCTCATCGACCCCGATAAATGATGCGGCCCTTGGTGAGGTCGTAGGGGGTCATCTCGACGGTGACGGCATCGCCGGTCAGGATGCGGATGTAGTTTTTACGCATCTTGCCCGAGATGTGTGCGGTCACGACGTGGCCGTTCTTGAGCTTCACCCGGAAGGTCGTGTTGGGCAGGGTCTCGACGACCTCGCCTTCCATCTGAATCGCGTCTTCTTTGGACACAGGGGCCTTAAACGGCTTCGGGGGCGCGAATTGGAGCACAAAGGCCGCTCCCGTGGCAATTTGCGGCTCAGACGAGCGGTGCCGGCGGCAGCGCCGGCTGCTCGCGCAGCAGCCGCTGGAACTGGCTGCGCGCAATGGTGCGGGCGCCGAGGCTCCCCAGATGACGCGAGTACAGCTGGCAGTCGATCACCGCGATGCTGTTGCGCAGGCACAAAGCCACCAGATGCGCGAGTGCCACCTTCGATCCGTCGCGCACCGCGCTGAACATCGACTCGCCGAAGAACACGCTGCCGAGGCGCACCCCGTAGAGACCGCCGGCGAGGGCGCCGTCGCGCCAGGCTTCGATGCTATGGGCGTAGCCGAGCCGGTGCAGCTTGAGGTAGGCGGCGCGCATGTCGGGGGTGATCCAGGTACCGGGGCTGGCGGTGCGCGGCGCGGCGCAGCCGTCGATGACCGCCTCGAAGTCGCGGTCGACCGAGGTGCTGAAGCCACCGTTGCGCAGCGTCTTGGCGAGGCTGCGCGTGCAGCGGAACTCCTCCGGGAAGAGCACCGCCCGCGGGTCCGGCGACCACCAGAGCACCGGCTGGCCCGGGGAGTACCAGGGGAAGATCCCGCGGCGGTAGGCGGCGAGCAGCCGCTCGGGCGAGAGATCCCCACCCGCGGCCAGCAGTCCCGGCGGATCCTCGAGCGCCTGCTCGGGCGGCGGAAACCACTCCGGCGCATCGTGGGCCGAGATCCAGGTGACGGTCCTCATAGGCCGCCGCGCGCGGCGCGCCGCCCGCGGTAGGGGACGTGCTCCTGGATCTCGAGCGCGTAGCTCTCGACCGCCGCGCCTTCGCGCTCGAGATACTCGGCGATGGCGGCGCGGAACTGCCGGTCGGCAATGTAGTGCGCCGACCAGGTGAGCGTCGGCTCGAAGCCGCGGCTCACCTTGTGCTCACCCTGCGTGCCCGGCTCGAAGCGCGCGATGCCGCGCTCGATGCAGAACTCGATCCCCTGGTGATAGCAGGCCTCGAAGTGCAGGCTGTGATAGTCGGCGGCGGCGCCCCAGTAGCGGCCGTAAAGCGCTTGGCTCCACCAGAAGAAGATCGCGACGGCCACGACCTCGCCGTGATGCATGGCGAGCTTGACCATCAGGGCTTCGGGGAGCGTGCGCGCCACCTCGGCGAAGAATCCGGGCGTGAGATAGGGCTCGTGCCCGTGGCGCAGGAACGTGTCCCGGTGCAGCGCGTAGATGCGCTCGAGGAGCGGCGCATCGAGCTCGCCGCCGCAGCGCGTCTCGAAGCGCACGCCGCTCTCCTGCACGCGGCGGCGCTCGCGGCGCGCTTTCTTGCGCTTCTCGGCGGTGAAGGACTCGAGGTAATCCTCGAAGCTCGGCCAGCCACGGTTGGTCCAGTGGAACTGGCAGTCGCGCCGCAGCAGCCAGCCCGCGCGCGCGCAGGCCGCCCGCGCCGGCTCATCGAGGAACAGCGCGTGCACCCCCGAGAGGCCGTGGCCGCCCGCCTCGCGCTCGAGCGCGCCGAGCAGGCGCGCCCCGACCTCCGCGCTGTCGAGCCCGGGGCGCACGAGCAGGCGCGGTCCGGTGGCGGGCGTGAACGGCGTCGCCAGGGTGAGCTTGGGATAGTAGGAGCGGCCGAGCCGTTCGTAGGCCTGCGCCCAGGCGAAGTCGAAGACGAACTCGCCGTAGGAATGGGTCTTCACGAAGGCCGCGGCGGCGCCCGCGAGCCCGTGCGCATCGCGCAGCGCGAGATACCGCGGCCGCCAGCCCGTGCGGGCACCGAGGCAGCCGGTATGCTCGAGCGCCGCCAGGAACTCGTGGCGCGCGAACGGCTGCCCGCCGCCGAGCGCATTCCACTCGCGCGCATCGAGCTCATCGATGCTGGAGCGGAACTCGAGGCGGTCGGCGCTCATGTGGCGCGGCGCTTAGCCGTGACTGCGCGCGTCCAGCGACTCGAGGTAGCGGTCGGCATCGAGCGCGGCCATGCAGCCGGAGCCCGCGGAGGTGACGGCCTGCCGGTAGACGTGATCGGCGACGTCGCCGGCGGCGAACACGCCGGGGACGCTGGTGGCGGTGGCGTCCCCGTCGAGGCCGCTCTTCACCGTGATGTAGCCGCCGCGCATCGCGAGATGGCCGTCGAAGATCGCGGTGTTGGGCGTGTGCCCGATGGCGACGAAGAGGCCGGTGACCTCGAGGTCGCGCCGGGCGCCGTCCGGGAGCGCACGCAGCCGCACGCCGTTGACACCCTGGGCATCGCCCAGCACCTCCTCGACCGCGTGATTCCACACCACGGACATCTTGCCGGCCGCCACCTCGCGGAACAGGCGATCCTGCAGGATCTTCTCCGAGCGCAACTTGTCGCGCCGGTGGATGAGCGTCACGTGTTGCGCGATGTGCGCGAGGTAGAGCGCCTCCTCGACGGCGGTGTTGCCGCCGCCGACGACCGCGACACGCTGGCCGCGAAAGAAGAATCCGTCGCAGGTGGCGCAGGCGGACACGCCGCGGCCGCGGAACTGCTCCTCCGAGGGGAGACCTAAGTAACGGGCACTGGCGCCGGTTGCGACGATGAGCGCATCGCAGGTGTAGGCGCTCGCCTCGCCCGTGAGGCGCAGCGGGCGTGAGGCGAAGTCGACCGCCACCAGGTGGTCGCTGACGATCTCGGTGGCGAAGCGCTCGGCGTGCCGCTGCATGCGCGCCATGAGCGCCGGACCCTGCAGCCCCTCGACGTCGCCCGGCCAGTTGTCGACGTCGGTGGTGGTCATCAGCTGCCCGCCGGGGGCCATGCCGGTGATCAGCAGCGGCGTGCGGTTGGCACGCGCGGCGTACACGGCGGCGCTGTAACCGGCGGGGCCCGACCCGAGGATAATCAGGCGGCTGTGACGGGTTTTCGCGGGGGTCATCTGTGCCATCGGTGCATGGTACCTAAGCCCTATAATGCGGGCCGTCTATCTTAAGATGGGGCGCTGAGAATTGGCTGAGACGCAGGTTCAGGCACGCAACGGCTCCCGCCTCACGGCGGCGGTTTCCCGCGCCCTGCGCGAGAGCGCGGTAATCGCGCTCGGCATCGTCGCGCTCGTGCTCTTCATGGCGCTCGCCAGCTACAGCCGCGACGACCCGGGATTCTCTTATACGGGTAACGCCGCGCCGATCCACAACCGCATCGGGGTCGTGGGCGCGTGGCTGAGCGATGTGCTGTTCTTCCTCTTCGGCTGGCCGGCGTTCCTGCTGCCGGCGGTGCTCATCGTCGCCGCCTGGGCGCTGCAGCGCCGGGTCCAGGGCCTGACCGTCTCGCGCATGAACACCGCCGTGCGGGTGGCCGGGTTCGTGCTGCTGCTGGCGGCGAGCTGCGGACTGACGACGCTGCATTGGCAGGCCGGCGTCCTGCAGGAGACGGCCGGCGGCGTGGTCGGGCGCCTCGTGGGCAACGGGCTCGCCGCGTGGCTCAATTTCCTCGGCGCGACGCTGCTGCTCATCGCCGCCTGGATGGGCGGCATCTCGGTGGCCTTCCACGTCTCCTGGCTCACGGTCATGGACCGCCTCGGGGCGCTCGCCTGGGGCGGCATCGGCTGGCTGCGCGCGCGCTGGGCCTCGCGCAAGGATGTGGCCGAGGGGCGCGAGCGCCGCCAGGCGCGCAAGGAGGCGGTGGAGACCGAGCAGAAGAAGTCGGCTACCCGCGCCCCGCCGCGCATCGAGCCGCCGCGGCCGCTGGTCGAGAAGAGCGCGCGGGTCGAGCGCGAGCGGCAGGTGTCGCTGTTCGATCCGCCCAAGGCCAACGAGCTGCCGCCGCTGAAGCTGCTCGACGATCCGCCGGCGCGCGAGCCGCTGTACTCCGCGGAAGCGCTCGAGGCGCTCTCGCGGCTGGTGGAGATGAAGCTCAAGGACTTCGGCATCGATGTCGAGGTGGTGGCGGTGCAGCCGGGCCCGGTGGTCACGCGTTTCGAGCTGCGCCCGGCGCCGGGCGTCAAGGCGAGCCAGATCACGGCGCTCGCCAAGGACCTGGCGCGCGCTCTCTCGGTGCTGTCGGTGCGCGTCGTCGAGGTGATCCCCGGCAAGAGCGTCATGGGTCTCGAGATCGCCAACGAGAAGCGCGAGATCGTCACGCTCGGGGAGATCATCCGTTCGCGCGCCTACGACGAGATGCACTCGCCGCTCGCGCTGGCACTCGGCAAGGACATCGGTGGCCAGCCGGTGGTGGCGGACCTGGCGCGCATGCCGCACCTGCTGATCGCCGGTACCACCGGCTCGGGCAAGTCCGTGGCGCTCAATGCCATGGTGCTGTCGCTCCTTTATAAGTCCACCGCCGAGCACGTGCGCCTCATCATGATCGACCCGAAGATGCTCGAGCTTTCCGTGTACGAGGGCATCCCGCATCTGCTCGCGCCGGTGGTCACCGACATGAAGCAGGCGTCCAACGCGCTGCGCTGGTGCATCGCGGAGATGGATCGCCGTCACCAGCTGATGGCCGCCCTCGGCGTGCGCAACATCGCCGGCTTCAACCGCCGGGTGAAGGATGCGATCGATGCCGGCAAGCCGATCCGCGATCCGGTGATGACGGCGCGCGCCGCCAACGACCCGAGCATCGACCAGCGGCAGATCGAGGACCTCACGCCGCTGCCGTACATCGTGGTGATCGTGGATGAGTTCGCCGATCTGATGATGATCGTCGGCAAGAAGGTCGAGGACCTGATCACGCGGCTCGCGCAGAAGGCGCGTGCCTCCGGCATCCACCTGGTGCTCGCCACGCAGCGCCCGTCGGTGGACGTCATCACCGGGCTCATCAAGGCGAATATCCCCTGCCGCATCGCCTTCCAGGTGTCGGCGCGCGTCGACTCGCGCACCATCCTCGATCAGATGGGAGCGGAGACGCTGCTCGGTCACGGCGACATGCTGTACCTGCCGCCCGGCACGTCCATGCCGACGCGCGTGCACGGTGCGTTCGTCTCGGACCAGGAGGTGCATCGGGTGGTGGATGCGCTGAAATCCCCGACGCCGCCGAACTACATCGAGGAAGTGCTGTCGGGGCCGCGCGGACCGATCGCGGGGCTCCCGGGCGAGGAGGGCGAGGGCGAAGGCGGCACCGGTGAGGGCGATGCCGAGGGGGACCCGCTCTACGACGAGGCGGTGCGCATCGTCACGACGGAAAGGAAGCCCTCGATTTCGTACGTGCAGCGGCGCCTCAAGATCGGCTACAACCGCGCGGCGCGGCTGCTCGAGGCGATGGAGCTCGCGGGGCTCGTCGGGCCGCTGCAGCCGAACGGAGCGCGCGACGTGCTGGCGCCCGCGCCACCGGAGGGCTGACTCATGGAGACCCACATGCCGGCAGCGCCGATCGCAGATATCGCCTTTCGGGGCCGCCGTGAATCCGTCCCTGGAGGCTGCGGGCGCGGCATCCCTGCCGCGCACGCCCCCGAAAGCCGATATCTGCGCTCGTCGCTCAGTCCGCCCCGCGGCTCGCTGACCGTCCTCCTGATCGCGACGGCTTGCGCGCTGTCGGCGAGCGAAGTGCGGGCGCAAATGCCGGCACCCGCGACGGCAGCCGCACCCGCACCCGCGGCGGCACCGGCCGCGCAGAGCTCGCAGCCGACCCAGCTCGATGCCTATCTCGGCAACCTGAAGACCCTGCGGGCGAGTTTTCTGCAGACGCTCGCCGACGGCCAGGGCCACGAAATCGACCGCGCGACCGGCAAGATCATCGTGCAACGCCCCGGGAAATTCAGCTGGGAGATTCACCCGCAGACCGCCAGCGGGGCGGACGGCCCGAAGGCGGGTGGTGGCGCGGCCGCGGGCACCGGCGCGAGCAGCGGGCAGCTCATGGTGTGCGACGGACGCAATCTCTGGTTCTTCGATCGCGACCTCGGGCAGGTGACGGTCAAGCCGGTGGACGATGCGCTGTCGGCGACGCCGGCGATGCTGCTCTCCGGCGCCGTCGACGTGCGCAGGAACTTCACCATCACCCCGGCGGGCGAGCGCATGGGGCTCTCGTGGGTGCTGGTCGAGCCGCACGGTGCCGAGGCGGACTTCCGCGAGGCGCTCTTCGGCTTCGACAAGGGCGAGTTGAAGCGCATGATCCTCGAGGACAAGCTCGACCAGACGGCGACCGTGATCTTCGACAAGATCGAGCGCAATACCCGGGTGAGCGCCGCGGAGGTGAGCTTCACACCGCCGCCCGGCGTGGACGTCATCGGAACGCCGCGCAAATGAGCGCCGCCGTGGCCGGGTCGCTGCGGCCGCTGGCGGATCGCATGCGCCCCCGCCGGCTCGATGAGTTCATCGGCCAGGAACACGTGCTCGCGCCCGGCAAGCCGCTCTACGCCAGCATCATGGCGGGACAGCTGCACTCGCTCATCCTGTGGGGACCGCCGGGCACCGGCAAGACCACGCTGGCGCGGCTCATCGCGCAGACCGCGAGCGCGCAATTCATTCCGCTCTCGGCCGTGATGGCCGGCGTCAAGGACATCCGCGCCGCGGTGGAGAACGCGCGCGCGGCGCGCGCCGCCGACGGGCGGCGGACGCTGCTGTTCCTCGACGAGGTCCACCGCTTCAACAAGGCGCAGCAGGACACGTTCCTTCCGTATCTCGAGGACGGGACGCTGACCTTCATCGGTGCGACCACCGAGAATCCCTCGTTCGAGGTAGTGAGCGCGCTCTTGTCGCGGGCGCGGATCTACGTCCTGAAGGCGCTGACCGCCGCGGATCTCACCGCGGTACTGCGCCGTGCCCTCGCCGACGGGGAGCGCGGACTCGGGCGCGAACGCATCCAGCCCGAGCCCGAGGTGCTCGAGCTGATTGCGCAGGCGGCCGACGGCGATGCCCGCCGCGCGCTCAACATGCTCGAGCTTGCCGTGGCCATGGTGCAGGCCGGTCCATCCCCGCACACGCTCACCGTGGCGCTGGCGCGCGAGGTCGCGAGCGGCGGCCACCGCCGCTTCGACAAGGGGGGCGATCAGTTCTATGAGCAGATCTCGGCGCTGCACAAGGCGGTGCGTGGCACGGACCCCGACGCGGCGCTGTACTGGCTGTGCCGCATGCTCGACGGCGGCTGCGATCCGCATTACATCGCGCGACGCGTGGTGCGCATGGCGAGCGAGGATCTCGGGCTCGCGGATCCGCGCGCGCTCGCGCTCGCGCTCGATGCCTGGGAGGCGTACGAACGGCTCGGCACGCCCGAAGGGGAGTTGGCGCTCGCCACGGCGGTCGTCTACCTCGCCTGCGCTCCCAAGAGCAACGCGGTGTATGCCGCGATGGGCGAGGCGATGGCGGACGTGGCCGCCTACGGTACGCTCGAAGTGCCGATGAAGCTGCGCAACGCGCCGACCCGGCTCATGAAGGATCTCGGCTACGGGCGCGACTACCGCTACGCGCACGACGAACCCGGGGCGTTCGCCGCCGGCGAGCGCTACCTGCCGGATGGCATGCCCGATCGGCGATACTATCGGCCGGTGCCGCGGGGGCTCGAGCTCAAGATCGGCGAGGCGCTGGCGCGGCTGCGGGGTGCCGCGCCCAAGGCGAAAGGTGACGAGTGATCGATCCGAAACTGCTGCGTAACGAGCCGGAGGAAGTGGCCCGCAATCTCGCGCGCCGTGGCTTTCGGCTGGACGTCGCGGCGCTCAAGGCGCTGGAAGACAAGCGCAAGCCCGTGCAGGTCGAAGTCGACCGGCTGCGCGCCGAGCGCAACGCCAATGCCAAGGCGGTCGGCATGGCCAAGGGGCGTGGCGCGGACGCCGCCGGCCTGATCGCGCGCGGCGAAGCGCTCATCGCGGAGCTCGCGGCCGCCGAGGCGCAGTTGAGCGCGGTGCAGGCCGAGCTCGAGGAGTGGCAGCTCGGGCTGCCGAATCTGCTGCATGCCTCCGTTCCCGACGGGAGCGACGAGCGCGCCAATGCCGAGGTGCGCCGCTGGGGCGAGCCGCGCGCCCTGGGCTTCAAGGCGCGCGATCATGTGGAGATCGGCGAGCGGCTCGGTGGACTCGACTTCGAGGCGGCGGCGCGGATCTCCGGCGCGCGCTTCGTGGTGATGCGTGGGGCCGTCGCGCGGCTGCACCGCGCGCTCGCGCAGTTCATGCTCGATCTGCACACGCGCGAGCACGGCTACACCGAGGTCTACGTCCCCTACCTGGTGCGGCCGCAAGCGCTGCTCGGTACCGGGCAGCTGCCGAAGTTCGAGCAGGATCTGTTCGCGGTGCACGGCGAGCAGAGTTACTTTCTCATTCCGACGGCCGAGGTGCCGGTCACCAACCTGGTGCGCGAGCAGATCGTGGCCGCGGAAGCGCTGCCGCTGAAGTTCGTGGCGCACACGCCGTGCTTCCGCTCGGAGGCCGGTGCCGCCGGCAAGGACACGCGCGGCATGATCCGCAATCACCAGTTCGACAAGGTGGAGCTGGTGCAGATCGTCCGTCCGGCGGACTCCTACACGGCGCTCGAGGAGCTCACCGGCCATGCCGAGACCGTGCTGCAGCGGCTCGGCATTCCGTATCGCACCGTCGCGTTGTGCGCGGGCGATATCGGCTTCGGCTCGGCGAAGACCTACGATCTGGAAGCGTGGCTGCCCTCGCAGGAGCGGTACCGCGAGATCTCCTCGTGTAGCAACTTCGAGGCCTTCCAGGCGCGGCGCCTGCAGGCTCGCTGGCGCAACCCGCAGGACAAGAAGCCCGAAGCGGTACACACCCTGAACGGCTCCGGGCTCGCCGTGGGCCGCACGCTCGTGGCGCTGCTCGAGAACTTCCAGCAGGAAGACGGCTCGGTGGAGGTGCCGGCGGTGCTGCGGCCCTGGCTCGGCGGGCTCGAGCGCCTCACACCCTAGACTGCGACAATGAAGCGCAAGTCTGCGCCGGCACGCGACCCGTTGTTCAACAGCTCGGTTGGCAAGGCGCTCGCCCTGCTCGAGACCTTCGGCGGCGAGCGGCGCGCGCTCAATCTCGCCGAGCTCGCCGCCCACGGAGGCATGACCACGAGCTCGGCGCAGCGCTGTACGCATACCCTGGCGCGGCTCGGCTACCTGAAGCGCGATGCGCGCCTCGGGCGCTGGGTGCTGACGCCGCGTACGCTGTCGCTGTCGCACGCCTATCTCACCGGTCACGCGCTCATCGAGCACGCGACGCGCCACCTTGTCGAGCTGAACCAGGCGAGCGGGGAATCGGTGAGCCTGTCGGAGCCCGACGGCACCGATATGGTGTTC
Source organism: Gammaproteobacteria bacterium (assembly GCA_028871705.1). Taxonomy (GTDB): domain Bacteria; phylum Pseudomonadota; class Gammaproteobacteria; order Steroidobacterales; family Steroidobacteraceae; genus 13-2-20CM-66-19. Next base: position 4,455 of record JAGWMP010000043.1, on the reverse strand, counting down.
GTGGCGCGCTTCCCGGCCCGCAAGCGCTTCCTCATTCATATGCCGGTTGGCCACCGCCTGCCGATGTACTGCACCGCCTCGGGGCGGGCGTATCTGTCGGCGCTGCCCCCCGCGCTCGCGCAGCGGATCGTGCGCCGTTCGCGGCTGCGGGCACTCACGCCGCACACGATCACCGCTGCGGCCGAGATCATGCGGCGCATCCGCGCCGCGCGTGCCGCCGGCTACGCCTGGTCCGAGCAGGAATGCTTTCCCGGCGATCTCACCATCGCCGCGCCGGTGCTGGGCGAGGACGGAACGCCGGTGGCGGCGGTGAACGTCTCGGCGCCGAGCAGCCGCTGGACGCTGGCCGGGTTACGCGCGAAGCTCTCGCCGCTGCTGCTGGAGACGGCGCGCGCCGCCTCCGGGCGCGGGACGGCGCGGCTGCGGCGCTGAGCACGAGACAGCGAGGAGATCCCGACAGATGCCAAACGAACCGAGCTGCCTGCGGACCTCACCCCGGGGAATGCCGTGAACGCCCCCGCGGTCACGCGCCGCCAGTTCGTGCTGGTGGCGGCGGCAGTGGGCGGAGCGCTGGTGCTCGGGGTGACCGCACGCCGCCTGCGGCGGCGCGGCGTCGCGGCCGCCAATGCGCCGCCGGCGAGCGGGGCTCTGAATGCCTTCGTGCGCATCGAGCCGAGCGGCCGGATCACCGTCGTGATGCCGAAGGTCGAGATGGGGCAGGGGACCTACACCTCGCTCCCGATGCTCATCGCCGAGGAGCTCGAGGTGGCGCTCGATGCCCTCACCGTCGAGGCGGCGCCGCCGAACCCGCAGGTCTACGGGTTCGTGCCCGACCCCTCGGCCGACGAGGGACTCAAATACGACCAGTCGACCGGCACCTCGCTTTCGATCATCCAGTGCTGGACGCCGCTGCGAGAGGCGGGAGCGGCCGCGCGCCTCATGCTGATCCAGGCGGCCGCGCAGCGCTGGCGTGTGCCGGTCGCGAGCTGCCGTGCAGAGAACGGCACGGTCATCCACGCGCCCTCGGGCCGGCGCCTGGGTTATGGCGCGCTCGCCGCCGCGGCTGCTGCGCTCCCGGTGCCCGCCTCCCCGGCGCTCAAGCCACCGAAGGAATTCCGCCTGATCGGGCGTCCGACGACGCGGCTCGATGGCCCGCAGAAAGTCGACGGCAGTGCGCGCTTCGGGATCGACGTGCGCCCGGCGCAGGCCAAGGTGGCCGTCATCGCCATCTCCCCGGTCGTCGGCGGCCGCGTCGCCGGGAGCGCCGACGACGCCGCGCTCGCGGTGCGCGGCGTCCGGCAGGTGGTCAACGAGGGCGACCTGGTGGCGGTCGTCGCGGACCACACCTGGGCGGCGATGCAGGGCATGAAGGCGCTGGCGCCGCAATGGGAGGACGGCGCCAACGGCGCCGTGCAGCAGGCGCAGCTCATCGCCGCTCTCGAGAGTGCCGTGCGTGAGCCCGGCGCGCTGGCGCTCGCCAAGGGCAAGCCGGCCGCCGCGGCGGCACATGCCGCCACGCACGTCGAGGCGATCTACCACCAGCCGTTCCTCGCACACGCGACCATGGAGCCGATGAATTGCACCGTCGACTGGCGCGCCGGCGAATGCGAGATCTGGACCGGCACGCAGGCACCGGATCGCGCCGTCGACAAGCTCGCCGAGCTCGGTTTGAAGCCCGAGCAGATCACCCTGCACAACCAGCTGATCGGCGGCGGCTTCGGCCGGCGTCTGGAGGTCGACGGTGTGGTGCTGGCGGCGCGCGTCGCTCGCCACGTGCAGGGCCCGGTGCAGGTGTTGTGGAGCCGCGAGGAGGATGTGCGCCACGACCGCTACCGTCCTTATTACGTCGACCGGCTCTCGGCCGCACTCGATGCGCATGGGCGGCCGCTCGCCTGGCATCACACCATCGCCGGCGCGGGTTTGTGGGCGCTCTATTACGGTGAAGGCACGGTGAAGAACGGCGTGGACGCGGACGCGGTGACCTCGGCGGTCGATCTCGCGTATCCGCTCGAGAACATGGAGGTGCGCTTCGTGCGCCGCGACCCGCAGGGCGTGCCGACCGGCTGGTGGCGCGGCGTGGGCGCGACCCGCAGCGTCTTCGCGGTGGAGAGCTTCGTCGATGAGCTGGCGGTGGCCGCGCAGCAGGATCCGGTGAGCTATCGCCGTGCGCTGCTCAAGGAGCCGCGCATGCTCGCGGTGCTCGAGCTCGCTGCGGATCGTGCCGGCTGGGGTACCGCGTTGCCCGCCGGCAGCGGGCGCGGCGTGTCCCTCCAATTCGCCTTCGGCAGCTATCTCGCGCAGGTGGCCGAGGTGAGCATGGACGCGCACGGGCACCCGCGGGTCGGGCGCGTGGTGTGTGCCATGGATTGCGGCCAGGTGGTCAATCCCGACGGGGTGCGCGCGCAGCTCGAGGGGGGTGTGACGTTCGGCCTCACGGCGGCGCTCGCCAATGAGATCACCATCGCCAACGGGCGCGTGCAACAGGGCAACTACGACGATTATCCGCCGCTGCGCATCGGGGAGGCCCCCAAGGTCGAGGTGCACCTCGTCACGAGCGCCGAGTCCCCGGGCGGGGTGGGTGAGACCGGCACGGCCTGCGTGAGCGCCGCGCTCTGCAACGCCATCTATGCGGCCTCGGGCAAGCGGGTGCGCACCCTGCCGGTGAGCCGCGGCCTGCGCGCCTAAGAGTCCCTTTGCCCGGTTGCGGTGCGCCGCGTCGCGTCGCGCACCGTTTGCACGCATGCGACAGGGCGTTGCCGCATTCGCGGCGGCGCGTTACCTTGTAACGATACGATTACAATTCCAAGTCCGTCACTCGGGGAGGATCGATGCGTCACCACTTCGGTTTCGTCCGCAGGCCCGCGCGCGCGAGCGCGGCGGCCCTGGCTCTTGCCCTGGGCTGTGGTGTCGGGTGGGCGGATCAGCAGGCCACGCAGCCCACCGAGGAGGCCACCGCGCCCACGGGGGCACTGCAGGAAGTGGTCGTGACGGCGACCCGCCGCGAGGAGAGCCTGTCGCACGTGCCGCTGAGCGTCACCGCGCTCACCCGGGAGGCCCTCGACGATCGCGGTATCAAGGATTTCTCCGAGGTCGCGCGCTTTACGCCGGGCGTGAACTTCGATACCTCGGGCACCAACAACATCTCGATCCGCGGCATCTCGGGCACCGGCGGCGCTGGCACCACCGGCATCTATCTCGATGACACGCCGATCCAGATGCGCTCGCTGGCCTTCAACCCCGACGAGGCGCTGCCGAAGTCTTTCGACATCGACCGTGTCGAGGTGCTGCGCGGGCCGCAGGGCACGCTCTTCGGCGCGGGCTCCGAGGGTGGCACGGTGCGCTACATCACCACGCAGCCGAGCCTGACGAACACCACGACCTATGGCCGTGCCGAGGTCGCCACGACCGAAGGCGGGGCCCTGAGCTACGAGGGCGGCGTTGCGGTCGGCGGGCCGCTCGTCGAGGGCACGCTCGGTGCGCGGCTCACGATCTGGTATCGCCGCGACGGCGGCTGGATCAACGACATCAACCCGGTGACGCAGGCGCCCGTCCAGGCGAACGCCAACTTCGGCGACACTTATCTCGCGCGGCTCGCGTTCCTGTGGGCGCCGAGTGCCAACTGGCGCATCACGCCGGCGATCTACTACCAGGATGAGCGCAAGAACGACATCAACAACTACTGGCCGCTGTATTCGAACCCCGGCAGCAACAACTTCGTCAACGCCGACCCGACGCAGCGCCACGTGCCCGACCGCTTCAACCTCGCCTCGCTCAAGGTCGAGGGGGATTTCGGTGCGGTCAGCCTCATTTCCAATACGTCCTTCTACGACCGCCACAATCAGGATGGTTACGAGGGCACGCTCTACAACCTCGGCTTCTACCAGCTGTACGCGTATCCGCCTTGCGTGGGCCCCACCTGTACGGGGCCTTACCCGAACGGTGTCAGCAACCCGCCGGGGACCTACCCGCTGATCGATGGCAACGGCATCCATCTGCCGGGCGGCGCGCTCAACTACACCTCGCCCTCGACGGTCGATAACGTCCAGAACAACATTACACAGGAGATCCGCCTGCAGTCGAACGATGCCAACGCGCGCCTCCTGTGGACCACGGGCATCTTTCTCAGCCAGAACCGCCAGACCTACCTCGAGCAGATCCACGATCCGCTGCTCTCCGAGCTGCAGAACGCGCTCATCGGAGACCCGAATATCGTCGACGTGTTCGGCGTGGGCTACGACCCGGCGTACCCCACGGACTCATACTTCCTGCAGACCCACGCCAAGGACGAGCAGTACGCGTTGTTCGGCGAGGCGACCTACGGCCTGACGGACAAGCTCAAACTCACCGCCGGGGCGCGCTGGTCCAAGAATAAGTATTCGTTCGACACCTTCACCGGCGGGCCGCAGCTGTTCGGGCCTTCGACCACCGGCTCGGGCAACAACTCGGAGAACGCCT
>JAGWMP010000301.1 GCA_028871705.1 Gammaproteobacteria bacterium | reverse complement strand
CGCCGAAGCGCGCCGATACTCCTCGTCGGGGTCGTTGGCGGGGTCCCAGGGAGGGGGTGCGGTGCTCATACGTGCTCGCTCAGGAGCTCACGCAACCGGGTGCGCGCGTAGCGCAGGCGGCTCTTCGCGGTCTCGAAGCCGGTTCCGGTGATGGCCGCCACCTCCTCGACGCTCAGGTCCCCCTCGAGCTGCAGCAACAGCGCATCGCGCTGCTCGGGCGCCAGCCGTGCGAGCGCCGCCTTGAGCGCCGCCGCCCGATCGCCCGCCTCGGCCGCCGCCAGCGGCCCGCAGATCGCATCCGCGGTGAGCTGTTCCACGACGGCCGCATCCTCGTGACCGACGACGTCGAGACTCAGCTGCGGGCGGCGGGCGCGCAGCGCGTCCACGAGGCGGTTGCGCGCGATGGCGAAGAGCCAGGTCGTGAAGCGCGCGGTCGGCCGCCAGCCCTCGGCATCGCGTGCCACGGCGAACCAGACCTCCTGCATCAGCTCCTCCGCCAGGGCACGGTTGCCCACGTTGCGCTCGAGGTACCGCCACACCCGCAGCTCGTGCCGCCGGTAGAGCGCCGTGAACGCCTGCGCATCGCCGCGTACGTAGCGGCCGACCAACGCCTCATCGCTCGGGTCCGCGTCGTTCATTCACCGCAAGCCGGCTCGAGCAGCAGCGCCCGTCGTCTCAGGTCGGCGGGTCCGGCACGAAGTGCCGCTGCGCCGAGTTCGGGAAGGCCTCGGGGGCGCCGCGCGGCGGGTGCGGGTTGCGGATGATGCCCATGGCCACGAGATTCTCGTAGCTGTCGTAGCGGATGCGGATGATCTCGTTGGGCTGGGCCTGCTGGCGCTGAAACTCCGTGTCCACGACGGAGGAGTACTCGCGCTCGCCATGCCCGGTACCGAGCCGTGCCGCCGGTGCCGGCGCCCTGACGGCGGCCGCCGCGTTCTCGGCCAGTGCCGCGTCCGCGCTCGCCGGACTGTCCATGGCCGCGGAGCGGGCCGGCGCAGGCTGCGGCGCGGTTCCCGGCGCGACCTTGGGCGCGGTGTACACCGGCTGCGGCCGCTCGCGGAACAGCGCCACTCCGATCACGCCGATGTTGGCCGGCCGGCCGGTGCGCCCGGCATACGAGTCGCGCGCGTCGGTGAAGGTGAAGGCCGCCACTTCGGTGTTGCTCTTGCGCCAGCCGGTGATCTGGTAGCGCTCGCCCGGGTCGAACACGTAGCCCGCCTGGTCGAAGGCCGCGGTGTCTCCGGAGAGCACGTTCACGCCGTCGACCGAGGTCACGGCCAGCACCCGTCCGCCGGAGGCGTTGCGGATCTCGATCGCGTAGCGCGCGCCGGGATCGCCCGCCACCCAGTACTCGCCCCGGGAATAATAGGTCGGGAGCGTCGCCCCGCTGTCCCGATCCACCACGCTCACCCGCGCGAGCGAGCCGAGCGCATGGGCGTGCGCACTCACGGTGAGTGCCAGCGCCGCGGTCATCAACGTTAAGGTTCGCACCGATCGCCTCCGGTATTGAGTGGGTCCAATACCTGAAGCGCGGCAAGCGGCTCAATGGGGTTAGCGCCGGCCATCCCGTCGCGATGTGACTTAACTCCCGCCGGGCCACGGTCAGCTGGCGCCGGGCGGCTGCGCCCCGCCGGCGCCGGGCCGGTTGGTGGACATGAACACGGCGATGTCCCAGGCGTTGCGGATCCCGATGAGCAGCAGACTGAGCGTCGCCGCGGCAACCAGGCACAGCGCCTCGGTGCGTGCGTACCAGAGGAGTCCCGCCGTCGCCAGCAGCACGGCGTAGGCGAGCGTCGGCAGGATCACGTTGTAGATCCAGTCCTCGCGCACCGGGACGTATTGGGATGGAGAGGTGTGGTCGCGCATGTGCCGCGCGATCCGCAGCCCGTAGAGAACTCCCGCCGCGCCCACTGCCGCGAGTCCCGCGCTGATCGTCGCGATGTGCTGGTGCGGGACACTGAGGAACGCGGCCAGCGCCAGCACCCCGCAGAAGTGCACGACGGTCGGCGTCACGAAGGCTCCGAGGCCGCTCGGGTTGACGCCGCGCATCACATCGCGGATCAGGGCGATCACGACGAAGGTGAGACCGGTGAGCCCCCCCGGCCGAGGAGCCCACGATGACGTAGAAATTCTCCCAGCCGGCGAGCGGCGTGGCCTCGGTCATCGCTTCGCCGCCTGTACGTCCTTCGGCTCGACGTTGAGCACGTGGCACTCGCCGGGTCCGAGATTCTCGGCGCTGTGGGTGACCGGGTCGCTCCATACCACTTCGCCGGCGTGCAGCGTCGACTCCGAGACCCGGCCGCCCGGGTAGCTGAAACGCATGTGACAGTCGGTCATCGCGACGGCCAGGTAGCCCGCCGCGTGCGTGTGGGTCAGGGCGTGGCCGCCGGCCGGCACGTGGATGTCGAGCACGCGCACGTGCTCGTTCTCCAGAAGCACCTTGTGGGTGGCGGGTGCCGTCTTGACCGCGTCCTCGGCGAGACCGGCACCGGCCGCCGCCAGCAGCAGCAGCACGCCAGCCGCACAGAACAGGCCCGATGTTCTCATTGGCTCGCTTCCCCCTTATTTTCGCGGCATCGTAGTCGCGCCACCCCGGGGCAGCAAGCGCGCCGGGGAACGAGCGCGCTCGCCGCCGGGACGCAACGCGCGAACCCGGCCGCGCCGCGATGGTCTAAAGTGAGGTCATGAGCGCTTCGTCTCGCGCCGTTCTGATCGCCCTTGCGAGCACGCTCGCGCTCGGCCAGGGCGGATGCGCCACGGTCGAGACCTGGCGCAAGTGCGGCGCGGGCTGCCCGGGTGATGCCGCGATGAGCGCCGCGGTGCGTGCCCGCCTCAATCAGTTTCCCGAGCTCCTCGCCCCGAATCGCGTCTACGTGAGCACTCTCGACCGCGTCGTGTACCTC
>JAGWMP010000300.1 GCA_028871705.1 Gammaproteobacteria bacterium | reverse complement strand
TTCGCCGATGGGCCTGCCCCACGCAGCGGTAGCCGCGGTATTGCTGCTGGTGGTGCACATCGGCGCCGCGGCAGTTGCGGCGGGCCATGCGCTGCTCACCAAGACGGATCCCCACAGTGCTTTCGGCTGGATCGCCGTGTGCTGGCTGTTTCCGCTGGCCGGGCCCCTGCTGTACGTCCTGTTCGGCATCAACCGGGTTCGCGCGCGCGCCCAGCGACTCCGCGGCGGCCGCGCGGTCATTCGCGACAGCTCGCGTTTGCCTGAATCGGAGAGCTTCGCCGCACAACTGACCCGGATCGGCGATGCGGTGACACAGTGGTCCCGCATCGCAGGTAATGAGGTCGTGCCGCTGGCAAACGGCGAGAACGCGTTCCCGCCCATGTTGCGTGCCATCAGCGCGGCGCGCGAGTCGGTGTGGCTCGCCACCTACATATTCCAGACCGACGCGGTCGGTCGGCAGTTCATCGACGCGCTGGCCGGCGCCGCCGCCCGGGGCGTGCAGGTGCGGGTGCTGATTGATGGCGTGGGGGAGTGGTACAGCTGGCCGCGCGCGGTGCGGGTGTTGCGGCGCGCCGGCGTGCGCGCCGAGCGCTTCCTCGCGCCGCGGCTGCTGCCCGTCCCGCGGCTGAGCATCAACTTGCGCAATCACCGCAAGCTGCTGATCGCGGACGGCCAGGTGGCGTTTTTGGGCGGCATGAACATCGGTGGCCGCGAGGTGGGGCGCGCCGGCCACCGGCGCATGGCCGATCTGCATTTCCAGGTGCGCGGTCCCGTCATCGCGCAGCTGGCGCGTGCCTACTCCATCGACTGGCAGTTTGCCGCGCACGAAGAGCTCGGTGCCCTGGCGCCGCCCGCTGCTGCCGGCAGCGCGGTGTGCCGGGTCATTACCGACGGGCCCGATGAGGACATGGACAAGCTGCTGTTCGTCATCGTCGGGGCTCTCTCGGTCGCACGCCACCAGATCCTCGTCATGACGCCGTACTTCATACCGCAACCCGAGCTGACCTCGGCGCTGCAGGCCGCGGCGCTGCGCGGAGTCGAGGTCTGCCTGGTCATCCCCGAACGCAGCAACCTGCGCTACGTGGATTGGGCTTGCCGGCGCTGGTTGAGGCCGTTGCTCGAGAGGGGTGTGCGGATCTGGCTGCAGCCGGCTCCGTTCTCTCATAGCAAGCTGCTGGTGGTCGACGGGGTCTACGCGCAAGTCGGCTCGGCAAACCTCGACCCGCGCAGCCTGCGCCTGAACTTCGAGATTGCGCTCGAGATCTACGGCGCCGACACCTGCCGCGCCCTGGTCGAGTACGTGGACGTCGCGCGCCGCCGGGCGCGGCCCTTTACCCTGGATATGGCGCGCGGCGAGTCGTGGCTACGGCGTACCCGCAACAGCCTGATGTGGCTATTGTCCCCCTATCTCTAAGGGGTGCCTTTGGGGCCAGTCCCCGGATTCACCTGGCTGGCGGCGAACTTGCCGCTCGCATCCGAGAACACGAGCTCCACGCGTCGGTTCTCCTCACGCCCCGCGCTCGTGTGGTTGTCGCCGATGGGGTCGGCAGGCCCGAGGCCGTGCGCAATCATGCGCGTCACCTCGAGACCGTCCTTCATCAGCGACTGCTTCACCGCGTCGGCACGCTCGAGGGACTGCTTGTCGTTGGTGCGCTCGTTGCCGCGATTGTCCGTATAGCCCTCGATCAGGAGATCGGCATTCGGGTAATCGCGCAGCACTTTCGCCACCTGTTGCAGCTCGGCGGTGGCATTGGCCTTGAGCTTCGTCAGCCCCGGGCCGAACTCGGTGCTCGTGAGCGTCAGCACCTCGCCGCGCGCGCCGTGCCTGGCGCCGAGTTGATCGAGAGCCTTCGTGAGACGCTCATCCGAGGTCGGTGGCGGCAGCGGCACGAGCGCTGCGGCAGGCTTGGCCGCGGGAGCGGGCGCTGCGGCCGCCGGCTGCATCGCCTGGGTGAGGCTGCTCGAGCCGTGGCTGCAGGCACCGAGGGCCAGCGCCGCCGCGCAGGGCAGCACCGAATAAAGCCGGCTGTAACGCATGGAACTCTCCTCTTCAGGGCGGGGTCCAGAGCATATACGCAACACTATGTAGCGTAAAGGTTCGACGCGCCATTTCCCCCGGACTCGTAGTACGCTCACCGCATGAGTCCGCCTCATTTCACCCTGCGCCTGTGCCTGCCCCGGAGGGCGACGCTCGTGCTCGCGCTGCTGGCGGCTGCGCCGGCTCTCGCGGATCCGGCGGCCTTCGACCTCGTGGGCCCGACTCTCGAGGTGGAGGTCACGCACGGGGCGACGACGCTCCCCATCTCCCAGGTGCCGAATCTCGCGGTCGGCGATCGTATCTGGATGAAGGCGGACTTCGGTGATCAGAACTCGGTGCGCTACCTGATGGTGGCGGCCTTCCTGCGCGGGTCCACCGAGCCGCCTCCCGAGGAATGGTTCTCGCGCTGCGACACCTGGAGGGGGAAGTGTCCGAAGGAGGGCATGACGCTCACCGTGCCCGCCGAGGCGCGCCAGCTCCTGGTGTTTCTCGCGCCGCAGACCGGCGGTGATTTCAAGACGCTGGTGAGCGCCGTACGCGGCCGGCCCGGTGTGTTCGTGCGCGCCTCGCAGGACCTCAATCAAGCCGCGATGGAGCACCTGCGCCTCCAGACCTATCTTCAGTCCATCCGCCAGCTCGGTAATTCCGATCCGGCGCGCCTCAAGGAGGCCGCGCCGCTCCTGTCGCGCAGTCTCGCCATCCGCGTGGACGAGAAATGCCTGCAGAAGGCGTCCGCGCTGCAGGCCGCCTGTCTCATGCAGGGGCAGGAGTCGCTCATCATGGCGGACGGCCACGGCGAATCCGTCACGCAGCAGCTCACCTCCGGTCCCGCGAGCGATCTGGCGATGGAGGCGGGCAACACCCCGCAGCTCAGGTCCGGCTA
>JAGWMP010000299.1 GCA_028871705.1 Gammaproteobacteria bacterium | reverse complement strand
CGCGTGCGGCCCGGCTCGAGCGCGCGCACTTCCACCATCGCGGTGCCCTCGCGCAGCATGTCGAGCTTCGCCGCCGCGGTGTAGGAGAGGTCGATGATGCGGTTGGCGACGAAGGGGCCGCGGTCGTTGATGCGCACCACGACGCTCCTGCCGTTGGCGAGGTTGGTGACGCGCGCGTAGGTCGGCAGCGGCAGCGTCTTGTGCGCCGCCGTCATGCCGTACATGTCGTAGGCCTCGCCGCTCGAGGTGCTGCCGCCGTGGAAGGTCGGCCCGTACCACGAGGCGACGCCGCGCTCGTCGTAGCCGTCGGCGGAGCCCAGCACGAAATAGCGGTGACCGAGCGCATCGTAGAACGGCGGGTTGCCGTGCGTGCTGCGCGGCTCGGGGCGCGGCACCGCGTCCGGGATGCGGGCGATCTCGGCGGGCGGGGGCGGCGGTGGCGGCACGGGCTGCGGCGGCAGCGGCTGGATGCGGTGCGCGGTGCTGGCGCAGGCCGCGAGCATCACGGCGGCGGCGAGCGCGCCGCCGGCGCGCACGGCCCGGAGCAGACCGCGCGCGCCGCTCACGGCGGCGTTCCGTGCACGCGCGCGGCGAGCGTCCTCGCCAGGTCGTACACGGCCATGGCGTAGCGCGCGCTGACGTTGTAGCGGGTGATCACGTAGAAGTTGTGGAAGCCGACGCGGTAGGCCGGGCCGTCGCGCTGCTCCGCCGGGATCAGCATCGCCGGCGTGTCGGGCGGCAAGTCGAGGCCGATCTTCACGCCGTGCGCGGCGAGTGCGCCCACGGTCTCGTTGAGCTCGAGGCTATGCGGCTCGAGCTGCTGCAGGCCCGGATCCGCGCCCGGCGCCGTCGTCTCGGCGAGTACCGGGGCGCCGGCCGTCCAGCCGCGCTCGTGCAGGTAGTTGGCGACGCTCGCGAGAATGTCGTCCCAGTCGCCCCACAGGTCGCGCTTCTTGTCGGTGTCGGCGTCCACCGCGTAGCGGCGGTACACCGAGGGCATGAACTGCGGTACGCCCATGGCGCCGGCGTAGGAGCCGGTGGTGGTGAGCGGATCGAGCTTGTTCTCGCGCGTCAGCAGCAGATATTGCTCGAGCTCGCCGCGGAAGTAGCCGCCACGCTGCGGGTAGTCGAACGCCAGCGTCGCGAGCACATCGAGCACCCGGTAGCGCCCGGTCGAGCGGCCGTAAAAGGTCTCGACGCCGATGATTGCGACCAGGTACTCCGGCGGCACCTGGTACTGCGCGGCGATGCGCTCGAGCTCGAGCTGATGGTCCAGCCAGAACTGCACGCCGCGGTCGATGCGCTCGGGTGTGAGCAGCCGCTCGCGGTACTCCCACCACGGGGCGACGCGCTCGAGCGGGCGGTTCATGGCCTCGATGATCTTCGGCTGCGGCTGCGCCCTGGCGAGCAGCTTCACCACCGCGCGGCGGCTGAAGCCGTCGTGGCGCACGACCTCGGCGACCCACTGTGCGACCTCCCGCCGGTGCACGTCGAAGGGTGCTAGTGGCGGCGCCGGAGCCGGCGCGGCGGCCGGCGGCGCGATGTTCGTCGCGGCGGGCGCGGGTGCGGGTGCGGGCGCGGGTGCGGGGACTGGGGCTGGGGCGGGGGCTGGCGATGCAGGAGCCGCGGGTGCGGCGGCCGCTGCGGGCGTCGTCGTCGCAGGCTGCGCCACGGGCGGCGCCGCGGCGTGCGCCGCGAGCGGCGCGCAGGCGAGCGCGGCGACCAGGATGTGGCGGCGGCTGTTCAATGCTGGGAATCGACGCGGCTAGGAACCGACGAGCTTACGTCGTGAATACAGCGCCATGAGAATACCGAAGCCGGCGAGGAGCGTCACGACCGAGCTGCCGCCGTAACTGACGAGCGGCAGCGGTACGCCGACCACCGGCAGCAGTCCCGTGACCATGCCGGCGTTGATCAGCACGTAGACGAAGAAGGTGAGGGCGATGCTGCCGGCGAGCAGCCGCGCGAACGTGTCCTGCGTCTGCGTGGCGAGATAGATCGCGCGCGCCACCACGAAGAGATAGAGGAGCAGCAGCAGGAGGAGTCCGAGCAGCCCGAACTCCTCGCCCACGACCGCGAACACGAAGTCGGTCGAGCGCTCGGGCAGGAACTCGAGCTGCGCCTGGCTGCCGTTCATCCAGCCCTTGCCGAAGACGCCGCCCGAGCCGATCGCGATCTGCGACTGGATGATGTGGTAGCCGGCACCGAGCGGATCGGTCTGGGGATTGAGGAAGGTGAGCACGCGCTTCCTCTGGTAGTCGTGCATGAAGCTCCAGCCGAACCAGGCCGCGGCCACGGCGAGCGCGAGCAGCGCCAGCATGACGCGCACGCGCAGTCCCGCGAGCACGATCACCAGCGCGCCGGCCACGGCGATCAGCGCCGCGGTGCCGAGGTCGGGCTCGACCGCCACCAGCGCCACCGGCAGCAAAATCAGTGCCGCCATCGCGACCAGCGACACGAAGCTCGGCGGCAGCGGCCGCTCGTGCAGGTACCACGCGCAGGTCATCGGCACGGCGAGCTTCATGAGCTCGGAGGGCTGGATGCGGAACAGGCCGAGGTTGAGCCAGCGCGTGGCGCCGAGCCCGGTGTGACCGGCGACGGCGACGATGAGCAGCAGGAAGACGCCGCCCACGTACAACCACGGCGTCATGCGGCGCAGGAAGTTGGGATTGACGCGCGCGAGCAGCAGCATCGCCACGGCGCCGAGCAGCATGCGCAGCACGGTGCGCACCACCACCTCGATGCGCTGCCCGGAGGCGCTGTAGAGCACCACCAGCCCGAAGGCGGCGATCAGCGCGAGACCCACCACCAGCGGTCCGTCGATCTTGAGCGCGAACAGCACGCGCGCCGCGCCGGTGAGCGTGCGGCGGGTGCGCGAGCCGTAGGGGAGTTCCTCGTAGATCATGACTGGCCGCCGGGCGC
>JAGWMP010000042.1 GCA_028871705.1 Gammaproteobacteria bacterium | reverse complement strand
CAGCCAACACACGGCTGGCGACGGCGCCGTCGGCGATGCGCTCCCAGAATGCCCGGCGGGCGGGCGCAGCGAGCGAGCGGCGCACGGCGTCGCGGCGCTCATGCATGAAGCGCGCGAGCGCGCCGAGCCGGCCCGGCAGCAGCGCCTCGATCCGGGCACGCACGCGCCGCGCGAGCACCGGGGAACTTCCGGCGGTGCCGATGGCTACGACCAGCGGCGACCGATCGACGATGGCGGGGAAGATGAAGGTCGAGAGCGCCGGCTGGTCGACCACGTTGACCGGAATCTGCCGCTGCTGCGCGGCGCGTGACACGGCGGCATTGACGCGCGGATCGTCGGTCGCCGCGACGGCGAGCGCCGCGCCCGCGAGTTGCCCGGGCAGGAATTCCCCCGGCAGGTGCTCGAGCTCGCCCAGGGCGACTCGCGCCTGCAGCTGCGGCAGGAGCTGCCGCGCCACCACGCTCACCCGGGCGCCGGCTTTGAGGAGCGCGTCCACCTTGCGTGCCGCGACCGGCCCGCCGCCGACCACGAGCACGCGGCGCTCGCGAATGCTCAGGAATATCGGCAGATAGTCCACGCTAGGAAGCGCTGACGGCCGCCTCGGCAGGCGCATCGGGCAACGGCATCAAAGGCGCGGCTGCCGCAGGTGCGCTCGCGCGTGTGCCGGCATTACGCCAGGTGACGTACAAGGGGAGCCCCGTGAGGGCGAAGCCGCCGATGAGGTTGCCGAGCGTGACCGGGAGCTGATTCCACAGCCACCAGTCGCCGATGCCGACTTTGGCCCCGAGCATCATGCCGGCGGGGATCACGAACATGTTGACCACCGAGTGCTCGAAGCCCTGGGCGAAGAACACGACGATCGGCAGCCAGGCGGCGCAGATCTTGCCGACGGTGGACGTCGAGATCATCGACATGACCACGCCGAGACAAACCAGCCAGTTGCACAGCATCGCCTTGACGAACGCCGTCACGAGCCCCGCAAGCCCGGCATGCTCGTAGACGAGCGTCTTCGCGGTCGCGACGGCGATCAGCTTCGCGGCCAGGGGATCCAGCTGCGTTGCGCTACCCATCATCGAAAGAGCGGTGACCAGCAGGACGGCGTACAGCACCGAGCCCAGCAGGTTCCCGAGGAACACCCAGCCGAAGTTCCTCAGCACCTCGGCCGCGCCGATCCGGCGTTCGAGCCAGGCGAGCGGCAGCAGCGCGAAGCTCCCCGTGACGAGCTCGAGCCCGAGCAGCACGATCATCACGAAGCCAGCCGGGAAGACGAGAGCGCCGACGATGCTTTGGCCGGTTTGCACGGTGACCGCGAGTGCCAGGCTGGTCGCCGCTCCGAGCAGCGCGCCCGATATCGCGCCGCGCATCAGCAGGTCGCGTCGCTTTAGCCGCGCCTTGCGGATTCCCGCATTCAGCATCGCCGTGAGCACGGCATCCGGTCCCAAGTGATCCATCCGGCCTCCTGGTCTTCCGCAGCTTGCAGATGCAACGGCCATGCCATCGCGGCGGTGCGGCCCCGGTGCAGCGGAGTCGGGGTGCGCCGGGATTCGTGACCCATCCTGGCGCGCACGCGGCGGTGCGCGCCCCGAATCGGTGCGCCCGGCGGGACGCAGCCCGCGCATGCGGCGCTCGAGTCGCTGGCACCGATCTTGCTTTCGCTTCGTCTGCATGCGGAAAGATCGTCTGGTCGTGGTGGGCAACGGGATGGCGGGCGCCCGCACGCTCGAGGAGCTGCTCAAGTACGCGCCCGAGCTGTACGACATCACGGTCTTCGGCGCGGAGCCGCTGCCCAACTACAACCGCATCCTCCGGTCCCCGGTACTCGCCGGCGAACAGCAGATCTCCGAGATCATCCTGAACGACGTGCTCTGGTACGAGCGGCACGGCATCCGCCTGCACCTCGACAGCAAGGTGGTGCGGCTCGACCGCGCGGCGCGGCGCGTGGTGAGCGAGAACGGCACCGCCGCGGACTACGATCGGCTGCTGCTCGCGACGGGCTCGAAGCCCGTGATCCTGCCGATCCCCGGGCGGGAGCTCGAGGGGGTGATCGCCTACCGCGACGCGCAGGACACGCACCGCATGATCGCCGCGGCTGCGCGCCACGGGCAAGCGGTCGTGATCGGAGGAGGCCTGCTCGGGCTCGAGGCCGCCAATGGGCTCAAGGCCCGCGGCATGCAGGTGACGGTGGTCCACCTGATGCCCTGGCTCATGGAGCGCCAGCTCGACCGGGCCGCGGCGCTCCTGCTGCAGCACTCCCTCGAAGCGCGCGGGATCCGCTTCCTGCTCGAGGCGAGGACGCAGGCCATCCTCGGCGATGCGCACGGGCAGGTGTGCGCCGTGCAGCTGGCCGATGGTGAGCCGCTGCCGGCGCAGCTGGTGGTCATGGCGGTTGGCATCCGGCCCAACACCGAGCTCGCGGAGGCCGCGCGGCTGCACTGCGATCGCGGCATCGTCGTCAACGACACGATGCAGACCTTCGACCCGCGCATCTACGCCGTCGGCGAATGCGTCAGTCACCGCGGCATCGCCTACGGTCTGGTGGCGCCGCTGTTCGAGATGGCCAAGGTCGCCGCCAACCACCTGGCACAGTACGGCATCGGCCGGTACTGCGGCTCGGTGCCATCGACGCGGCTGAAAGTCACCGGCATCGATCTCTTCTCGGCGGGGGACTTTCAGGGCGGCCGGGGAGCCGAGGAGATCGTCCTGTCGGATGCGGCGGCGGGTGTCTACAAGAAGCTGGTCATCAGGGACGACAAGCTCGTGGGCAGCGTCATGTACGGCGATGCCGCCGACGGCGCCTGGTACTTCAGGCTCCTGCGCGAGGGCACCAACGTCGCGCAGCTGCGGCCGCAGCTCATGTTCGGCGACCGCAATCTCGGCAACGCCGGCTACCAGGGCCGGGACCGAGCCGCGGCGATGACCGACGCCATGGAAGTCTGCGGCTGCAACGGCGTGTGCAAGGGCACGATCGTCAAAGCCATCAAGGAACAGGGACTCTTCACCCTCGAGGAGGTGCGCAAATACACCAAGGCGTCCTCGTCCTGCGGCTCCTGCACGGGACTCGTCGAGCAGCTGCTGCTGAGCACCGCCGGGGGCGACTACTCGCCCGCGCCGCAGGCGAAGCCGCTGTGCGAGTGCACCGAGCACACTCACGAGGAGGTGCGCCGCACGATCCGCGAGCAACATCTGCTCTCGGCGGATGCGGCCATGAAGATGATGGCCTGGCAGACCCCGAACGGCTGCGCGAAATGCCGGCCCGCGCTCAACTACTACGTGCTGTCGACCTGGCCACGCGAGGCGCAGGACGACCCCCAGTCACGGTTCATCAACGAGCGGGCGCACGCGAACATCCAGAAGAACGGCACGTTCTCGGTGGTGCCGCGCATCTGGGGCGGCTCGAGCAGCGCGGCGGAGCTGCGCCGCATCGCCGATGTGGTCGACAAGTACCAGATCCCGACCGTCAAGATCACCGGCGGCCAGCGCATCGACCTGCTCGGCGTGAAGAAGGAGGATCTGCCGGCGGTCTGGCGCGATCTCGACATGCCCTCCGGCCACGCCTACGCCAAGGCGCTGCGGACGGTGAAGACCTGCGTCGGCTCCGAGTGGTGCCGCTTCGGCGTGCAGGACTCCACGCGCATGGGCATCGAGCTCGAGCGTGCGCTGTGGCGCATGTACGCGCCGCACAAAGTGAAGCTGGCGGTCTCCGGCTGCCCGCGCAACTGCGCCGAGGCAGGCATCAAGGACGTCGGTGTCATCGCCGTGGAATCGGGCTGGGAGATCCACGTCGCGGGCAACGGCGGCATCAAGACCGAGGTGGCGCAGTTCTTCGCCAAGGTCGACAGCCGCGAAGACGTCCTCGAGCATGCCGGCGCCTTCCTGCAGCTCTATCGCGAGGAAGGGTATTACCTCGAGCGCACCGTGCACTTCGTCGCGCGGGTCGGACTCGAGTATTGCAGGGCGAGGGTGGTGGGCGATCGCGAGGGTCGCAAGGCACTCTATCAGCGGCTGCAGTTCGCCATCAGCGAGGAGCCCGATCCCTGGAAGCAGCGGGTCGCGGGCGTCGCGAGACATGAATTCGAGTCCCTGCAAGGCGCCTGAGGTCGAGGGCGCGCCTGAGACCGGGGCGCCTGACGCCCCCGGGGCGCGCTGGTCGCGGATCTGTGCGGTCAGCGACATTCCCGTGCTCGGTGCCCGCACCCTGAATTACCGCGGCACGGTGATCGCCCTGTTCAGGACCGCCGACGATCGGGTGTTTGCGCTCCGTGATCGCTGCCCACACAAGGGCGGCCCGCTGTCGCAGGGGATCGTCCACGGCGAGCACGTCACCTGTCCGCTCCATGGCTGGGTGATCGGGCTGCGTGACGGCGCCGCGGTGGCACCGGACTCCGGCTGCGCGGCGCGTCATGCAGTATGCGTGAAGGAGGGCGCTGTCTGGCTCGCGGCGGCGGCGCTGCCGGCGGCTCCCTTCACTCCAGGATCGTGCTGATGGTGGCGCCCTGTTTCAGGGTGAGCGTGACGGGCGTGCGCTCGGCAATGTCCGCGAGCCGGGCGCGCTGCGACTGATCGAGCGCGCCCGCCAGGCGCAGGCGGCGGGTGATGAGGCGCTGCGTCCCCTCGATCGTCAGATCGACGTCGACATGGACCGAGCTCAGGGGCCAATTCTTGCGCTCCGCGTACATGCGCAGCGTGATCGCGGTACAAGCGGCCAATCCGGCGCACACCAGCTCGTGCGGTGTCGGGCCGAGATCCTTACCTCCCCGGGCAGGGCCCTCATCGGCGGTGAGGGGGTGACTGCCCGCGACGAGGGCTACAGCGTAGTCGCTGGTGCCAATGTCGGCGATCGCGTGTGCCATGGGATTGAATATGCGCCTCCGGAGGCCAGGAAGGTGAGCGACGCAGCGATACCAATGTCCAATCGACCGGGCATCGCGCCTCTGGTGCCATGGCAGCAAATGTCCGAACCGCTCGATATCGTAGCTATCCTCGGGAGCCTGCGGCGGCAGTCCCTGACCGGCGCGTTGCTGCGCGGCCTCATCGAGAATGCGCCCAAGTCCCTGCGGGTTGAGCCGGTGCCGATCGGCGGGCTACCGCTCTACGACCCCGACCTGGAAGCAGCCGCCCCGGCGGCCTGGGTGGAGTTTCGCGCCAGAATTGCGCGCGCCAGCGGTGTGCTGTTCGCGACGCCCGAGTACAACCGATCCGTCCCGGCCGCGCTCAAGAACGCCATCGACGTCGGGTCACGGCCCCCGGGGCAGAGCGTGTGGAACGGGAAGCCGGCCGCGGTCATCAGTGCCTCGCCGGGCGCCATCGGGGGTTTCGGCGCCAATCACCATCTGCGCCAGTCGCTGGTATTCCTCAACATGCCGACGCTGCAGCAGCCCGAGGCCTACATCGGCCGGGTCGATCGACTGGTGGATCAAGAGGGACAGTTCAAAGATGAGTCGACGCGGGCGTTCGTCGTGTCGTTCATGGGCGCCTTCGAGCATTGGGTGTCGAGGTTTGCCGCCAGCGGCGCCGGGCCGATGTGATCGTCACGAGCTTTCCGCGGGCGGTCCGGGTGATCGAGCACACGCTGATCCCGTTGAAAGACGGCGCCACGCTTGCGGCGCGCATCTGGTTGCCGCAGGACGCCGAGCGCGATCCGGTTCCCGCGATCCTCGAGTATCTGCCGTATCGCAAGCGCGACGGTACCTACGAGCGGGACGCGCTGACGCATCCCTACCTCGCGGGCCACGGCTATGCGGGGGTTCGCGTCGACATCCGCGGCAGCGGCGAATCGAGCGGCCTGCTGCTGGATGAGTATGCCGCGCAGGAGCAGGACGATGGCGTCGAGGTGATCGCGTGGCTGGCGGCACAGCCCTGGTGCAACGGCGCCGTCGGCATGATGGGAATTTCCTGGGGCGGGTTCAACGGACTGCAGATCGCGGCGCGCCGTCCACCGGCTCTCAAGGCGGTGGTGTCCATCTGCTCGACCGACGACCGCTATGCCGATGACGCGCACTACATGGGCGGGACGCTCCTCAGCACGGCGGGACTGGAATGGGCCTTCTACTTCTTCGGCCTCATGTGCCTGCCGCCTGATCCGTTGCTGGTCGGCGAGCGTTGGCGTGCGATGTGGCTCGAGCGGCTGCAGAACATCCCGCTGTTTCTGGAGAACTGGCTGCGGCATCCGCGGCGCGATGCCTATTGGAAGCACGGATCGGTGTGCGAGGACTACACGGCGATTGAGTGCGCGGTCTACGCCGTCGGCGGCTGGACGGACGGTTATAAGAATGCGATACCGCGCCTTCTCGAACGGCTCACCGCGCCACGCAAGGGGCTCATCGGCCCCTGGGCGCACGCCTATCCGCACTTCGCGCTTCCCGGACCGCAGATCGGCTTCCTGCAGGAGATCCTGCGCTGGTGGGATCATTGGCTCAAGGGCATCGACACCGGCGTGATGGACGAGCCGATGCTGCGCGCCTGGATGACGGAGAGCGTGGTACCCGCCAGCCACCACGACACGCTCCCGGGCAGATGGGTCGCGGAGCCCTCGTGGCCGCCGCCCGGCGTCGCGACCCGGCAGCTGTTTCTGACGGATGAGGGGCTGCGCGAGGCAGCGTCACCGTTGACGGCGCGGCCGGTGAGCTCACCCCAGTCGCTTGGCGCTTGTGCCGGGGATTGGGTTCCTTTCGGTCGCGGACACGATCAGGCGCGCGACCAACAGCCGGATGACGCCCGTTCGCTCGTTTTCGAGACGGCGCCGCTCGCCGAGGCGGTCGAGATCCTCGGCGCTCCCCTCGTCACGCTCGATCTCACCTGCGACCGGCCAGTCGCGAATCTCATCGTGCGTCTGTGCGACGTGCACCCATCCGGGGAATCACTGCGCGTGAGCTTCGGCGTGCTCAACCTCGCTCACCGCGACGGCCACGAGGAACCCTTGGCGCTGGTCCCGGGCGAGCGGTACCGGGTCCGTATCCGGCTGAATGACGCGGGCTCCATCCTGCCCGCAGGCCACAGGATCAGGCTGGCGATCTCCACCGCCTACTGGCCGATGATCTGGCCGAGCCCGCAGCGCGCCGTGGTCTCGATCCTCGCCGGTACGCTCGAGCTGCCGCAGCGTGCGCCGAACGGCGCGGACGCCGGGCTCGCGCCCTTCGCCGAGCCGGAAACAGCATCACCCGAGAAGCCGGCGATCTCGCATCGCGACGGGACACGGCTCGAGCGCATCGAACGTCTCGATCTGGAGCTCGGCACGCGCTACGAATCCGAGTTTCACGTCGGGGACGATGACCCGCTGAGCGCGGTCGCGGAGCTGCGCAACACGCAGACCCTGTCGCGGAACGAATGGCAGATCCGCATCGAGACGCGGCTGCGGCTCGCAGCCACGCGCGATGCTTTCCTGCTGCAGGCGAATCTGCGCGCCTGGGAGGGCACGACCGAAGTGTGTCGTCGCGACTGGGATACCAGCATACCGCGGGATCTCCTGTGACCCACGCACCGCTCGGCGACGCGTTGCTGCTCGCCGCCCGCTTCCTGCTGGCGGCACTGTTCCTGATCTTCGGATGGAGGAAGCTCAGGGATCTGCCGGGCACGGTGAGTCAGATGGCGCAGCTGCGCGTCCCGGCGCCGGCACTCGCCGCGGCGGTCGCGACCTTCATGGAGCTTCCGGTTGCATTCGCCGTCGCCGCGGGCGCGTTCGCGCGTGCGGCGGCTTTGCTGATGGCTCTCTACACCGTGGGAACCGCCTTCCTCGGGCACCATTACTGGACGGCGGCGGCAGCGGATCGAGTCGAAGTCATGGACGGCTTCTACAAGGACCTGAGCATCGTCGGTGGCTTCGTGCTCCTGTACATTACGGGCCCGGGTCGATACTCGATCGATACGCTGTGCGGCATCGGCGCACCATGAGAGGGAGGACGGCATGAAAGCAGATCTACATGGTGCCCATCTGAGGACACTCGAGGCGGTATTCCGGCATCCGCCGGCGCACAATCTCGAATGGATGGATGCGATCTCCCTGATCGAGAGGATCGGGGCGGTGCGCGAGCGCGGCGGCAACAGCTTCAGTCTCGAGGTCGGCGGCGAGCGGCTCCTGATGCACAAGCCGCACACCAAGGAGCTGAGCAGCACCAACGTAGCCGACTTGCGGAACTTCCTGCAGCGCGCCGGCTGGTCCCCGCAAGGTCAGAGCCCGGTCGCGGCTGAGCGGCAGCCCGCTGCACCCGTCCTCGTTGTGGCGATGCAGCATCACGGCGCGAGCATCTACCAGGTTTCCGGAGACGCGCCGAAGCGGGAGATCCGCCCCTACGATCCGCATCATTTCCTGCATCACCTGACGCACAAGGAGCAGTCGCGTGAGGCGGGTCAGCGGGCGCCCGAGGAGCCGGCCTTCTACGAGAGCGTCGCCGCCGCGCTCGCCACCGGCGGTGCCATCGTCGTGGTCGGCCACGGCACGGGCAAGAGCAACGCGGCACAGCACCTGACGGAATTCCTGCGCACCCATCACCCGGAAACTCATCAGCGCATCGTGCGCGAGCTCGAGGCGGACCTCTCGGCCATCACCCCGGCGCAGCTGCTGGCATTGGTGGAGCAGGGTGTGTCATGAGGCGGGTTACACTTCGTTACGGGGGTTGCGGGCCCCGCAGCTCCTCGCAGGACCAGCCGCAAGAGTATGATGCCGTCGAGCACGGATCTGCCGCCGCGGCCACTCGGTTTGCGGCTGAAACAGGCTTGAGCAGGGCATGGACACTGGCGCTGGTACCAGCGATAGCGCGTGCGCGCCGCCGGACGGTGCGAGCCGCAGCGATGCCTCCACCGTTTCGGTGCGGCGCGGCGGGCGCGTGGAGCCCTTCCTGCACGCTCATCCGAGGCTGTCGAGCGCCGCCGCGCAGTGGTCCGGTGTCGCGTTCGAGGAGCACGAGGTGCCGGCGTGCGCCATCCCGCGGCACGAGCACGCGGAGGACTTCCTGCATGTCGTGCTGGAGGGGTCGGTCCGCTACGAAGTCCTGACACGGGGTAAAACCTTCAAGCTCAGGGCGAAGCCCGGCACGATTTTCGTCCTGCCGCGCGGAACCATCGATGAGATCCGCTGGAGCGGTCCGACACGACGCATCGCCGTCTCGCTGCATCCCCGCCTGCTGCTCGACGCTCTCGAGGAGACGGCTCACCGGCGCGAGATCGAGCTCGCCGAGTGTTGGGATCTCAGCGATCCGAACATCATGGCTTTGTTGGTGGCGATGCGCACCGATCTCGATGCGGGATCGCCGGCGGGCCGGCTGTATGGCGAGTCACTCTCCAACGCGCTGGCGGTGTACCTGCTCAAACGCTACGCGCTCAACCCGCGCGTACCCACGCTGTGCCGAGGCGGCCTGCCGGGCCACCGGCTGAGGCGTGTCATCGATTACATGGATGAGAACCTCTCGCGCGACCTGACTCTCGCCCAGCTCGCCGCCGTCGCCGGCATGAGCCCGCATTACTTTGCCGAGCTCTTCCGGCAGAGCACCGGGCGCGCGCCACACCAGTATGTATTGCAGCGGCGCATCGACTTCGCAAAGCGTCGCCTCAGCGACCCGCGGCGTAGCGTCATCGAGGCGGCGCTGGACGCCGGCTTCCAGAATCCGAGCCACTTCGCGCGCGTGTTCCGCAAGTGGGTCGGCATCAGCCCCTCGGATTTCAGGTCGGCAATCCTCGATCGGCCCTTTGCGCCTGCCCGCCCGCTCGAGACCTGAAGCAGAAATTCGGAAGATTGGTACACACCCGGTGTTTTGGAACGGCGTGCCCTGGGCTCGCCGGCTAGCCTCACCCACAGTCGCACAACCGACGGTTGCAGACAGGTGGGACATGAGCTTCAGTGATTATCCCGACATGCGCGCCGGAGCCGCGGCGGCTCCCACGGTGTATGTCGTCGACAGCGACCCCGTGGTGCGCGCTTCGATGGTGGCATTGGTCCGCGCGGCGGCCTGGCGGGCGGAGACTTTCGCCTCGGCCGAGGACTTTTTGGCGCGGCCCCGGCTGCTGGCGCCCGGCTGCCTGGTTCTGGAGGTTGTCCTGCCGAACTTGAGCGGTCTCGAGCTGCAGAGGCTGGTGGCCGAGCGGGTCGAGATGCCGATTATCTTCGTGACCGGCTGTCGCGATGTGTCGACGACCGTGCGGGCCATGAAAGGCGGAGCGCTCGAATTCCTCACCAAGCCGTGCCGCGACGACGTGCTCGCGAGCGTCATCCGTCACGCCGTCGACCTCAGCCACGCTCTGCTCAAACGGGAGCTGGATGGGGTGGCGCTGCATGCGCGCCATGCATCCCTCAGCCCGCGCGAGCGCCAGGTCATGGCGCTGGTAGTCTGCGGCCGCTTGAACAAGCAGGTGGCCGCCGAGCTCGGCATCTCCGAAATCACCGTGAAGGCCCACCGCGGCAAGATGATGCGAAAGATGCAGGCGGGCTCGCTCGCCGACCTGGTCAACATGGCGGTGAGACTGCGCCTGCCGCTGCTTTCGATGCGGCGGCCATTGGTTTCAACAGCCCATTCAGTGCCGGCACCGGGCTAGGGACTGCGACCGCCGCGTGCGCCGTCCAGCGCGCCCTTCCCGGACGGCAGCGTGAGCGCAGCAACGCCGGCGGCGGCGAGCGCGAGCGCCGCGGCGATCGCCATGACCACGCGCGCCGTCGACACGAGCGAACCCGAGGCGAGGGTGCCCAGGGCCGCGATGACGAGCAGTCCGGCCACCGATGCAACCACGTTGTTGATGCCGGAGGCGATTCCCGTATCGGCATCTCTTACGGAGTTGAGCACGATGGTCGTGAGCGGCGTCACGGTGATCGCCATGCCGAAACCGAGCAGCAGCATCGGTCCCAGGTAAGTCCAGTAGCGTGGCTCCCCCGCGAGGGCGCCGAGCGATGCGAAGCCAAGGGCCGCGACCGCGGGACCTGCGATGAGCGGCCATCGTGCGCCAAGGCGCGCGGAGAGCCTTCCCGACCAGCGCGACAGGATCGCCACCACGAGCGTGTAGGGCAGGTAGACGGCGCCGGCCGCCGTTGCCGAGAAGCCGTGTGCCTTGATGAGTACGAATGGAAGAAAGAAGAATGCACCCGCGAGCGCACCATAGAGAAACAGCGTCAGCAGATTGACGCCGCTGAAGCTGGCCGAAGCGAACAGTGCGAGTGGCACCATGGGCGCGGCGCTGCGGTGCTCCGCGAGCACGAAGCCGGCGAGGAGTACGACGGCCACCAGGAGCGAGCCGACGACCGCCGGATCCCGCCAGCCGAGCGTGGCGGCGGAGATCAGCCCATAGATCAGGCTCGCGAGGCCGGCGAATACCAGCATGGCCCCGCGCCAGTCGAGTCCGGGCCGCGCCGCCGGATCCACGCTCTCCGGCAGATGGCGCAGGGCGACCCACACCGTGGGAGTCGCAATGAGCGGGTTGATGAGGAAGATCGTGCGCCAGGACAGATGGTCGATCAGCAGCCCGCCGAGCAGCGGGCCGGCGCCACCGGCGAACGCTTCGGCGCCCGACCAGATCCCGATGGCCCTGCCGCGTTCGGACTCGTCGAACGCCGCACCGATGATCGCCAGCGAGCACGGCACGAGCAGGGCAGCCCCGACCCCCTGCATGGCCCGTGCACCGATCAGTGTCGGCGCGTTGGGCGCGAGGCCGCAGGCGACCGATGCCAGCGCGAACGTGACCACGCCGGTCAGGAAGAGCCGGCGACGCCCGAACCGGTCCGCAGCAGCCCCGCCGATCAGCAACAGCGCGGACATGGAGAGCGTGTAGGCATTCACGACCCATTGCATCGAGGCGAGCGCGGTGTGCAAGTCCGCCTGGATCCGTGGCAGCGCCACGTTGACGACGGATTCGTCGATGTAGGCCATGGTCGAGCCGAGGACCGCCACCGCCAGGATCCAGGACTTGTGTCGTCCCAGGCCGGGAGTGGCGCGGGTGGAGCGGATGACCTCGACGGCGCAGGGCTGCTTCATCTGCGTAGCTACCGCCAGCGCTCGGCAGCGGAGGTGCGGCTTCGACGCGAGCCGCGCGGGCCCCGATTAAGCAGGCCCTGTCGTTGCGAGTCAATAATGCAGGGGCGGGAGCTGGCGGCGCAGGCTCAGCCGGCGCCGGCCGCGTGCGTCCCGGCGCACCTCGACCCTGCGCAGTTCTTCCCGGCCCGGACGCAGACTCCCGAATCTCACCGAGACGAGGTACGCCCCTGCCGCGCTAGCGACCACCAGGAAAATCCCGATCATTTGGCTTGTCACGGCGATGCCCTCGAGAACGAAGATTGAAACGCCGATTCCACGCTCGTCATCTCGCCAGAGCAACGCGCGCCGGTCGATTGAACGATGGTATCGCCCGGCGCCCGGCGGCCTGCCGACACCTTCGCACGATCGAAATGGGCGCGCACTTCTGCTTTGATCGGCGGGAGCTGCGGACCAGCGGGAACCGCTGGCGTGAGGGAACAACCGTGGAGACAGGCCAATGATCGACGACATACTGCTGCGGCAGAACGTATTGGATGAGCTGGATTTTCGTCCCGACGTGGATGCGAGTCACATCGGAGTCAGCGCGGAGAACGGCGTGGTGACTCTCAGCGGCCACGTCGGAACCTACGCCGAGAAGATCGCGGCGGAGGAGGCCACCAAAGCGCTGACCGGCGTGCTCGCCGTGGCGGATGACGTCGAGGTGCGTCTCGCGGGCGACCCGTCGACTCATGACGATCAGGTGGCCCAGCGGGCACTCGATTCGATCGCCTGGAGCACGACGATTCCGGGCGGCGCGGTGAAGGTCATGGTGGAGAACGGCTGGGTGACTCTGTCGGGCGAGGTCTCCTGGCAGTACCAGAAGTCCTCCGCGGAGGACGTGGTACGCAACCTCTACGGCGTGAGCGGCGTGACCAATGCCATCACGCTCAAGAGTCAGCCGCAACCGGTGGACGTGCGCGAGCGCATCAAGCGGGCGCTGGAGCGCAGCGCCGACGTCGATAGCGCTGCGATCACGCTGTTGATCTCCGACGGCGCCGTGACGCTCGAAGGCACCGTCGACTCGTGGACGGCGCGCGATCGGGCGGAGGCGGCGGTCTGGTCGGCGCCCGGGGTTCGTACCGTCGTCGATAACCTGGCGGTCAAGTGATGCGGCCGGCCGGCGGCCGATACCATCGTTCAATGGCCGTGGTTTGAGCCAACTGGTCTGATGGCTGCAACGATGGACTTATCCGTCATCACCCAGGGCGCGCACGCGACCGGTGCGGCGCTGACGCTGAATCGCATGGCGCTGGGTGTGTTCTTTGCGATCAGCGGTTACCACAAGCTCTTCAACCCCACGAGACATGCGGGGCTGACGCGTACCCTGGTGGACGACGGCGTGCACGTGGTGCCGGTGATGCAGTGGCTGTTGCCGGGCGCCGAGCTCACCGGCGGATGCGCGCTCGTTATCGGCTTCTTGTCCGTGCTCGCGGCGTTTGGCCTATTCGTGATTTGCGTCGGCGCGCTCGCGCTCGACGCCGTGAAGAGGATCGGCGACTGGCGGCCGGTCGATCGGGCCGACTGGCTGGGCGACCTTCTGTACCTTCCCGAGTCCCTCTATGGCATCGGGCTCGCGGTGGTGATGCTCGCGGGGCCCGGCCCGTGGAGTCTCGATGCCACCCTTGCGGCGCGTTTCGCGGAATGAGCGCGCCGTGTCGATCAACCTGGAGCCGTCAATGAACAGCGTGCGAGTCGAGCAGCAGACCTACGAGATGCCCCCACGGGAGGGCTTCACCGTCGCCCATTTCCTCACGGTCGCCGACGTCGACCGATCGCTGCGCTTCTACGAGAAGATCTTCGGCGGGCGGATCCTCAGCCGAGGGGACAAGGACGGCGCGCCCGGCTACCTGCAGCTCGCAAACACCTGGATCATCGTCAATCTCGGCGGCGGGCCGACCCCCGACAAGCCGTCGGTGATTCTCGGCGTGCTGGCGGATCCGAACAAGGTCGACAGCTTCATCAACCTGCGCGTCGCCGATATCCAGGCCTGCTACAAGCTGTGGAAGAGCCGCGGCGCCGAGTTCATCACCGAGCCGAAGGACAAGTACGGCGAGACGCGTTGCTACATCCGCGACCCCGATGGCTACATCATCGAGGTCGGGCAGAGCAAGCCGGAGTTCACCTACGGCTAGCCTGCGAGGCGCGGCGCGCGGCGCGCAGCTCACGCCCGCAGCAGGACTTCAGTCGCCCTCCAGGCGCGCGCGGCGTGCGCCGGGCGGTCGCTGCGGCGGTCGAGGGAGCTGTGGGGCGGAGCGGCCGCTTCGAGTCGCGCGGCGGCGCCCACCAGCTCCGCCAGCGAGCCCACAGCCATCTTGCGCATGACCCTGCCGCGATGCGCCTTCACGGTGATCTCGGAGATCCCCAGGCGCCATCCGACCTGCTTGTTCAAGAGGCCGGACACGACGAGCGTCATCACTTCGCGCTCGCGGCGGCTGAGCGAGGCATGACGCTCACGCAGCGCACGCAGCTCGGTGCCCTGACGGATTGCCGTCCGGCTGCGCTCCAGGGCACAGCCGATCGCGCCGGTGAGCACCTCGTCGCCGCACGGCTTGGTCAGAAATTCCGCCGCCCCCGCGCGCATGGCTCTGACGGTCGCCGGGATGTCGAAATAGCCGGTGAGAAAAATGAGCGGCATCTCCGGGCGGTCGGCCAGGCGCGACTGCAACTCGAGCCCGCTCAGGCCGGGAAGGCACACGTCGCACACCAGGCAGCTCGCGTGAGCCAGCCGGGGTTGAGCGAGGAATTCTTCCGCGGACTCGAACAGAGCGGGGCGCCAGCCTGCACGGCGGATCAGCGGTTCCAGCGCCGCGTGAATCGAGGGGTCGGGATCGACGACGAAGACGGTGAGCTCGTGCGACGTTGTCGGTTCCGGGACGCGCGTGCGCATATTCATGGTCATCCTCCTCTGCTCATGGAGGAAGACTCTGTGCGTTTGGGCAGCGCGGTGCATCGGCAGGAAGTTGGGGGGGCGGACTGAACCATCGGTCATGGGTCGCGCGGCTGCTGCTCGCGGTCGGACACCAGCAGACGGCGTCCGAAGAGCAGCGCGTCCAGAGAATAGGCACCGGGGCCCATCATCGCGAGTGCCAGCGTGGTGAGAATCGTCACGCTCAGCCAGACCGCGTTGGCATTCGCCGCGGTGAGGCGCATCAGCTCTACGCCGATGACCGCGGCCGCCACGAGCGGCGTGAGAAATCCGGCGCATAACGCCGCGCCGAGCGGTACCAGGGCCCACAGGTACCAGTGGGGCCGGTCCGGGGAGTCGCCGCACGCGTTGACGATGAATGCGACCGTCACCGACGCGCGCAGCAGCACCAGCGCGAGTCCCGGCAGCCCGGCGGGAAATATTGAGTAGGATTTGCGCATGCGGCACGACACTGCGCCATTTCGCAAGGCGCCGGTAGCACCGAACGGCCAGCCTGGATACTGTACTTTCGATCAAGCGGCCGGCAAGCGCGCCGCGCGCGCGGCCGTCGGCATCACAGCTCGAGGATGCCCCTCTTCAGGGCGATCGTAACCGCATGGGTACGATCGTCGGCATTGAGCTTGGGGAGGATGCTGTGAATATGGGCCTTGATCGTGCTCTCGGAGACCGCCAGCTCGACCGCAATCTGCTTGTTCGACTGGCCGGCCGCCACGCGCCGCAGCACCTCGATCTCGCGCTCCGTCAGGGCATCGTCGGCCGCGTATTGAGCGATTTCGTGCGCGATTTCAGCGGGGATATAGCGCTTGCCGGCATGTACCGCCCGGATCGCCGCGATCAGCTGATCTCCGAGCGTGCTCTTGAGCAGATATCCCGATGCGCCCGCTCTGAGCGCCTGCAGGGCCTGGACGTCTCCGGGGTAGGTGGTGACCACGACGAAGCGCGCGCCGGCGTACTCGGATCGCAGCCTGGCGATCACCTGGATGCCGTTCATGTCCGGCATCTTGAGGTCCATCAGTGTCACGTCGGGACGCAGCCGCCTGAACGACTCGATCGCCTCGCTGCCGTTGCTGGCGCTGCCTACCAGCTCCAGATCCGGTTCGGCTCCGATGACCGCAGCGACGCCCTCGCGCACCAGCGGATGGTCGTCGACGCATAGAATCCGGATCCGCTCAACGGCCACGGAGCACGCGCCTCAAGCGCATCATCAGAGTCGTGGCCGGATGCGGGCGGCGCCTGCGGCCGTAGGCGACCGTGGCCGGCACGAGGAGCCGGATGTCAGTGCCGGCGCCGGGCCGGCTCCATACCTCCAGCGCCGCTCCCAGCGATCGCGCCCGCTCCCGCATGCCACGTAATCCCCAGTGATCGGGTCGACCTGACGCAAGAATGGTCGCGTCCATGCCTTTGCCGTCGTCCGACACGCCGAGTGTAAGGTCCCT
>JAGWMP010000041.1 GCA_028871705.1 Gammaproteobacteria bacterium | reverse complement strand
CGAACGAGCACGTGGCGGACGACGGCGCACCCGCCGCGCAGCTCTTCAAGGACTACGGGGCGCGCGTGGCGCAGCTCGCGCAGGAAGGCGCGACCGTCGTCGTGCTGCCCGAGAAGACCGCCGTGGTGCTCGATCCGGACATCTCGCGCACCGACAGTGAGTTCCAGTCGCTGGCGGACGCGAACCACGTGCGTGTCGTGGTGGGGGTGTTGCGCGTCTCACCGCCGGGCGCGGCTCACCCGCAGAAGCTCAGGTACAACGAGGCGCGGGTCTATACGCCGGGCGAACCGGTCGCGAGTTACGACAAGGAGCACATGCTGCCGCCGTTCGAGTCGAACCTGACGCCGGGTACCACCCTCACGCTGCTGCGCTCGAGCGCCGGTGCGGCCACCTGGGGTGTCGCGATCTGCAAGGACATGGATTTCACGCAGCTCTCGCGCCGCTACGGCGAGGCGGGGGCGGGCCTCATGCTGGTACCGGGATGGGACTTCTTCGCGGACGCGATCTCGCACGGTCACATGGCCATCATGCGCGGCGTCGAGTCGGGCTTCGGGGTGGTGAGGAGCGCCAAGGGCGGTACGCTCTATGTGAGCGACAACCGCGGCCGGATCATGGCCGAGATCAAGAGTGACGCGGTGCCCTTCACGGCGCTCATGGCTTCGGTCCCCGAGACCCACGATCGCACGTTGTTCCTGGTCCTCGGAGACTGGTTCGCCTGGGTCGCGGTCGCGATCCTGGCGCTGTGCTTGGTGCGGCTCGTCTTGAGCCGCCCGCGGCGCGCGTCGCTCGCGGCGGCGCCGGCCGCCCCGCCGGCGAGCTGAGGCAGCGCTTCAGTTCCCGAGGGCCCGGCGGTCCTTGCTGCTCCCGGGCGACTCGCCAGCGGCCTCCGGACGAGCGGGCTCCGGCGTGCTGCGCTCGAGGAGCGCCTGGGCGAAAAGCGCTTCGGCGGGGTAGCCGGTCCGCGCCTGGATCCAGCGGAAGGCGGATTCGAGGGACGGGGCGCTCCAGAGCACGTGGCCATCCGCGCTCGAGATTTCCCACGGCGCGAACGTCTGGCTGTCGCTGCGGTAGCGGACGATGCGCGTGATGCTCTCGATGCGCACACGCCAGGCGTTCGGCTCGATCTCTTCGACACAGCAGTCCATGGCGCTTCCCCGAAGACTTCCCTGCAACCGTGGCCGCGAACCGGCGTGGAACGGTTGTGCGGGCGAGAGCATAAGCCCGTTGTTGTGCGACGCAACTTGATTGAACATATGGCCTTGAACTGAAGCTGAGACGTGACCGAGCGAACCTCGACCCGCGGCCACCGATCCGGGCGATCATCGAGATGCAATGAAAATCGTCACCTACAACATCAACGGAATCGGGGCGCGGCTCGGCAACCTGCTGCGCTGGCTCGATGAGACCCAACCCGACGTCGTGTGCCTGCAGGAACTGAAGGCGCCGCAGGAAAGCTTCCCCGAGCTGGCGATCCGGGGCGCGGGCTACGGCGTCATATGGCATGGACAGAAGAGCTGGAACGGCGTGGCGGTCCTCGCCCGCAACAGCGAGCCGGTCGAGATCCGCCGCGCTCTGCCCGGCGATGTGGAGGACGTCCACAGCCGCTACATCGAGTGCCGGGTGTTCGGGCTCGTGGTCGGGTGCCTCTACCTGCCCAACGGCAACCCGGCGCCGGGACCGAAGTTCGATTACAAATTGAAGTGGCTGGAGCGGCTGATCGCGCACGCCGCCGAGCTCGTCGTGAGCCCGGCACCCGTGATCCTGGCGGGCGACTACAACGTGATCCCGACGGAGCGGGACGTGTACAAGCCCGAGCGCTGGCTGAAGGACGCTCTCTTCAGGGTCGAGGTTCGCGAGGCCTTCTCGCGACTCGTGGCGCAGGGGTGGACGGACGCGATCCGCGCGCGCCATCCCGATGCGACGATCTACACCTTCTGGGACTTCTTCCGCAACGCCTACGAGCGCGACGCGGGCCTGCGCATCGATCATCTGCTGCTCAATCCGGCGGCCCGGGGGCGCCTCACCGATGCGGGCGTCGACCGGGCGGTGCGCGGCTGGCCCAAGCCGAGCGATCACGCGCCGACGTGGATCAGGCTGGCCGATTGAGGCTGGGGGGTTGATGGAGCCGGGTGCACGACGTCGCCGGGAGGGAGGCAGGGTCCGGAGGGTCGGCGGAACCCAGGTGCCGCAGCTGCCATGGCGCGCGGTGACCAATCCCTACGCGCCGCTTCAGGTCCTGAACGAAGAGCAGCTCGAGGCGATCCACCTGACCTCCCTGAGGATCCTCGAGGAGCTCGGCATCGAGGTGATGTCACGGCGCGCCCGCGACCTGCTGCGCGCCGCCGGTGCCGAGGTCGATGAAGCGACGGCCACGGTACGGCTCGACCGGGGGCTGGTCGCGCAGGCGCTCGCAACCGCGCCGGCGTCCTTCACGCTGACCCCGCGCAACGAGGCGCGGCGGCTGAGGTTCGGCGGCAATCACATCAACTTCGGCCTGGTCGCAGGGCCCCCCAACGTCCACGACGCCGAACGCGGCCGCCGCTCCGGCAACTACCGCGACTACTGCGACTTCATCCGCCTGGCGCAGTACTTCAACGCCATTCACCTCATCGGCAACCAGGTCTGCGCGCCGGTGGAGCTGCCGGCGAACTCCCGTCACCTCGATACCTACCACGCGAATCTCGTGTATTCCGACCGGGTGTTCCACTGTTCCGCCATCGGTGCGGGGCGGGCGCTCGACGGCATCCGCATGATGGCGATAGCGAGGGGCATCACGCTCGAGGAGATCGCCCGCAGCCCGGGCGTCATCACCATCATCTCGGTGAACAGTCCGCGGCGGCTCGATGAGGCGATGGCCGAGGGCCTGATGACGATGGCCTCCCACGGCCAGCCGGTGGTGGTGACTCCATTCACGCTGATGGGCGCCATGGCGCCGGTATCGCTGGCCGCGGCCCTGGCACAGCAGAACGCCGAGGCGCTGTTCGGCGTGGTGCTGGCGCAGGCGGTCCGCCCGGGCACCCCCGTGATGTACGGGGCTTTCACCTCGAACGTCGACATGCGCTCGGGCGCGCCGGCCTTCGGCACGCCCGAAAACGCCAAGGCGAATGTCGCCAGCGGCCAGCTGGCGCGCCGTTACCGCCTGCCCTACCGCACCTCCAACGCCAGCGCCTCGAACGCCGCCGACGCACAGGGAGCTTACGAGACGCAGATGTCGCTGTGGGGCGCGATCCTCGGGCACGGCAACCTGATCTACCACGCCGCCGGGTGGCAGGAGGGCGGTCTCACCGCCTCGTTCGAGAAGCTGGTGCTCGATGTCGAGATGCTGCAGCTGATGATGGAGTTCCTGCAGCCGACGGTGGTGAACGAAGCGGAGCTCGGGTTCGATGCGATCAGGCGCGTCGCGACCGGCGGGCATTTCTTCGGCGAGCCGCACACCCTCGAGCGCTACGAGCACGCCTTCTACCAGCCGCTGGTGTCGAACTGGCAGAACTACGAGAACTGGCAGCTCGCGGGCGGCCGGGATGCCACGCAGCGCGCGACCCTCATCTGGAAGCGCGCGCTCGCCGAGTACGAGGAACCGCCGATGGACGCGGCGATCCGCGCCGAGCTGGACGCCTACCTCGAGCGGCGCCGCGCCGCGATCGGCGGCAACGAGCCCTGAGGCCCCCGCCGCGGCCGGCCCGCGTCGCGGTGCTCAGTCCCTGAATGCGCCGACGGCGAATTGCCCGATGCGCTCGCGGACCTTATGGCGAAAGCGCTCGCTGCTCGTCACGGTCGTGCCGCCGCTCAGGACGAACACGTAGTCGCCGCGCGCCGTGCGGCTCACCTGCCGCACGTGGTTCACGTTCACCATGCAGGAACGGTTGATCTGCAGCATCGGCTGCGAGCGCATCGACTCCTCGGCGCTGATGAGCGTGCTGCGGGCGTGGAAGGTTTCCTTACCGACCGTGAGTACCACGTAGTTGCGGTCGGCGGTCACCAGCTCGACCTGCGCGACGTCGACCATGTGCAGCGCGCCGCCCGTCTCGGCGAGCAGGCGCGGCCGCGTCTCGAGGCGCCCCTGCGACAGGCGCTTCAGCTCCGCGAGCGTCGCGGCCGCGATCTGGTAGCTCGCGGTGCTGCGCGAGGCGTGGCGCTCGCGCACCCGGCGCAGCATGGTGCGGAAGCGTTCGCGATCGAAGGGCTTGAGGAGAAAGTCCGCGGCGTTGACCTCGAAGGCCTGCAGCGCGTAGCGATCGAAGGCGGTGACGAACACGACGATCGGAGCGCCGTGCGGCTCGAGCGCCTGCGCGAGCTGCATTCCCGAGACCTTGCCCATCTTCACATCGAGAAAGATGAGATCGGGCGAGCGCGCGGGCAATGCCGCGAGCGCGCTCTCCGCGTCGGCGTATTCGCCGACGACCTCGATGTCGTGCTCGCCGGCGCAGCGCTCGCGCAAAGCCTTGCGGGCCGCGGCCTCGTCATCGACGATGATGACCTTCACGCCACGCCCGCCTCGGGGCCCGCTTCAGCCCCGGGATGCCACTCGCGCAGCACCGGCAGATGCAGCGTCGCCACCCAGGTCGAGGCATCGACCGCACTGGAAGAGAGTACGGCGCGTCCGCCGAACTGCACCTGCAGCCGCTCGCGGACGTTGCGCAGGCCGAAGCCCCCGGCGCCGGGGGTGCTGCCGCCGGGACCGAAGGAGTTCACGACCTGGAGCTGCAGCCGGTAGGGCGAAAGATCCCAGGACACCTCGATCCGCACCGGGCCGCTGTGATCGGCGAGGCCGTGGACCACCGCATTCTCGACCAGCGGCTGCACGATCAGGCTCGGCACCCAGACGGCGGGCACCTCGCCGCTTTGCACCCGCACCGTGAGGCGGTCGGCGAAGCGGCCGAGCTGCAGTCCCAGGTACAGCTCGACGAACTTGAGCTCATCGCGCAGCAGTGCGTAGTCGTGCTCGCCGGCCTGCAGCAGGCCGCGCAGCAGGTCGCCGAGCGATGCCATCAGGCTTTCCGCGACTTCCGGCTCCCCGCTGATGCGCGCCTGGATGGTGTTGAGGACGTTGAAGAGGGTATGAGGGGAGAGCTGGGCGCGCAGGGCGGCGAGACGCGCTCCCGCCCAGTCACGGCGCAGCTCCGAGCTGCGCAGCTGCAGCGCGTGGTAGCGCCGCCAGGTCGCGATCACCGTGAGCAGCGCCAAGCCGCAACCATAGGCGAGCAGTCCCGTCACCGTGCTCGACACCCATACGGCCCAATCGCTCCTGGTCAACATGCCGAAGGGC
The DNA here is from genome assembly GCA_028871705.1 of Gammaproteobacteria bacterium. Taxonomy (GTDB): domain Bacteria; phylum Pseudomonadota; class Gammaproteobacteria; order Steroidobacterales; family Steroidobacteraceae; genus 13-2-20CM-66-19. The sequence continues at coordinate 11,111 of JAGWMP010000041.1, read as the reverse complement.
AACGGCGGCCAGCCGAATGCAAAACGCATGAAACGGTCGACGAGGAGCATCACCCAGAACATCAGGAGCGAGAAGGCGAGGGCGAGGGCGATCTGCTCCGGGACGCGCCGCCGCGCCGGCCGCCAGCCGATGCGCAGCGCCGTCGAATAACACGCGAGCAGCAGCGGCAGCATCAGCAGGTGCTGCAGCACGCGGTGCTGCCAGGGGAAGAAGACCTGGATCTGGGTCACCTCGGCGATCTCGACGCGCATCGCTTCGTGGTAGACGATGTCGCCGAGGGTGACGTACGCCCAGTAAAGCGTGCCGAGCACCAGCGCGCTGCGCGGGGCGAGGAATCGTTCGTCGTCCTCGACCACGGAATTGGTCCAGAACCTGAAGGCGGAGGCGATCGCAGCCATGCGGCAATCATGGCACAGGCGTGCGCAGCCGCGCCGCTTCCGCCATCGGTGCCGCGGCGGACGGCACACTCGTGCGGGACGAGCGCGGCTCTTTTGGGGACGAGCACCCCGCCCCGTCGCCGCGCGGCGCCGCTGCCGCTAGCATTCGTGGCCTTACGTACCGGGGGAAGCTGCCATGAGCACTCGCAAGCCGCGTCGGTCTGTCCGAGCACCTCTGCTGGTCACCGCGCTGTGCGTGTGGTCAGGAGTCGCCGCGACGGCGGCGGCGGGCGATTCACCGGACCGCGAGGCCCGCTACCCGCGCATGGCGCCCATCGAGGAGTACCTCATGGACGCTGCCGGCGAGATGGCGCTCGCGCGCAGCGCGGCACCTGCGGCGATCTCCGCCGCAGCCGAAGTCCTGGTCCTCAAGCCGCAGGGTTACGAGACCGCCGCCACCGGTACCAACGGCTTCACCTGCCTGGTCGAACGGTCGTGGATGGCGCCGTTCGACAGCGCGGAGTTCTGGAATCCCAGGGTTCGGGCTCCCATCTGCTACAACCCGGCGGCGAGCCACTCCGTTCTCAAGTACACGCTGTGGCGGACGACGCGCGCGCTGGCGGGGCATTCGCGCGAGCAGCTGCGGGAGGCGACCCGCGTCGCGCTCGCCAGCAATGATTTTCCGCCCCCCGAGCCCGGGGCGATGTCCTACATGATGTCGAAGGATGGGTATCTCGGGGACGGTACGGGTCACTGGCACTCGCACATCATGGTTCACGTGCCGAAAGTCGCGGCCGCAAGCTGGGGAGCCAACACCACCGGCTCTCCGGTCGTGGTCGACACCCGCGATATTCCCGGACAAACCATCTTCATGGTTCCGGTCGCGCACTGGTCGGACGGAACCGAGGCCCCGGGCCTGTAGCCGGGCCCGCGCCCGCGCGCCCTCAGGTCCGCAACGCCGGGAACGCTCCGGCTGCCAGCGCCTGAACCCAGTCATCGCACAGCGCGACGGCCTGGGCGGGCTCGAGGTCCGACGGCGCGAGACTCAGCTCCACCCACAGGCCGTCCATCAGTGCCGAGAGGCCGATCGCGGCGGGTGCAATTCTGAACGCCGGCACTCCCGGGGTGCGCTTCAGGCGCGTCAGGAGGCTCGCGAGGGTCGCGCGCGTTTCACCCGCGGTGTGATCGCGCACCGCGCGCAGCTCCGCGGAGTGCGGCACGAGGCTCCAGAACACGAGCCAGGTGCGAAAGATCGCCGGGTCGAGTGCCTGCGGGGTGAACGAGGCGGCGAAGAACGCGTGCAGGGACGCGGGCGGCGCGCCGGGGATCGCGAGCGCGGGCTCGCGGCTCTGCGCCAGCAGCCGTTCGGCGAGCGACTTGAACGCGGCGGCGAGCAGCGCGTCGACACTGCGGAAATGATGGGTGATGAGCCCCATCGAGACGCCCGCCGCGGCGCTGATCCGGCGCACCGAGGCGCCCTCATGACCGTACCTGCTCAGGGAGGCGAGCGTCGCCTCGATGAGCTCCTCGCGGCGCGCCTGCGGGGCGGCGCGGCGGAATTTCGGCCCGGCCGGGACGCTAGACCGCCTCACCGGCCCTGGACCTGAGGCTGCGCAGCCGGCTCTCGACGTCTTCCTTGTTGAGGTAGACGCCGGCCAGGCGCCGATAGCCGGTATAGGCGTCGCGCGCGTGCAGCACGCGCCAGTTGTCGAAGAGCAGCACGGAGCCCGGCAGCAGGCGGCGGCGGTGCTGCAGCGAGGGATCGTTGCAGAGCGCATCGAACCTGGCCAGCGCACGGTAGAACGCGCGCTGGCGCGCCGGCGGCAGCGTGAACGGCGCGCGATCGTAATTGTTGTAGCTCACCTGTACGAGGGTCCCCGAGTCATCGAGCCGGAACAGCGGCCGCCGTGCCATGAGATGAATGCCGCGGCCCTCGTCGATGTACTGCCCCGGGATGGCGAGCTCGGTCAGGAGCTTGAAGTCGGCGGGCGCGTCACGTTGCATGATCTCTGCGATCCGCAGGCCATCGATCAGCACGTTCTCGCCGCCGGTGCACTCGGCCGCCAGGCAGTGGAACATCTGGTAGCCCGGGGCATCGAGGCTGTAGGTGCCATCGGTATGCGGTCCGATGCGCATGCTCGTGTAGGCGGTGTCCTTGTGCTCCATGTTGGCCGTGAAGTCCCAGTAGCCGCCGAAGATGGTCTGGCGCGTATACGCAATGCGCGCGGCGACGGCCTGGGTCGCCTCCGGAGTGGCAGGGACCCCCTCGACGAAGCTGAAGCCGACGCGCTCGACCTGCTCGAGGAACTCCTTCACCGCAGTCTCGTCGCTCATGAAGGCCGCATGCGCTACCGAGGGCACGTGCCCGGTCATCTCGTCGCGGTTCCAGGACCAGCGCGCGACCGGCAGCACGTCGGGATTGAAGCGCAATGCCGAGAGGAAGCCGGCATCGAAGCGGCTGACGCCACCGCCGTCGGCCCACTCGATCTCGAGCTTGCGGCCCGCGGCATCGACCGCGAGCGCCCGCACGCCGATGTCGTCGGCGATGGCGAAAGTGTCGACGAGCCGCTGCCTGGTGTCCGGATGCTGGCCCGCCGGGCAATTGTCGCGCAGCCAGATCAGCGGCAGGGTTGCCGGCGGGCGGCCATCGCTCCAGGTCAGCTCGACGTCGTGACCCTTGAGGGTGGCGGCACGCAAAGTGGCATTCATCACGCAACTCCCGGGCCGGGCAACTCCGGCCAGCTTATTATGCGAGTGCATAATAACAGATACCCGGCGCGTCGCGCTAGGATGAGCTTATGTTCACGCCGCCCGCGCTCATGGTCTTCGATCTCGACGGCACGCTGGTCGACAGCCTCGGTGACCTGCAGCGCGCGCTCAACCTCACGCTGGCCGAATTCCGCTGCGGCCCGCTCCCTGCCGCCCGGGTGCGCGGCATGATCGGCGACGGCGTCGGGCAGCTCCTCGCACGCGCACTCGAGACCACGGGCTGCGCGGCCGACCCGCAGGAGGCGGTGGCGCGCTACCTCGCGCACTACGAGGCCGATCCGGTCGCGCACACGACGGTCTATCCCGGCGTGCGCGCCACCCTCGAGGCGTTCCGCGAGGAGGGGATCCCGCTCGCGCTGCTGACCAACAAGCTCAGCCGCTCCACCGCTCTGGTCCTGGAGCGTCTCGATCTGGCGCGTTACTTCTCACGCGTGGTCAGCGGCGACTCGCTCGGGTTTCGCAAGCCCGATCCGCGCGTGCTGCTCGCGGTGCTCGCGGATTTCGGCGCACCGCCCGCCGCCTCGCTCATGGTCGGCGACAGCGAAGTGGATGCCGACACGGCCCGCGCCGCGGGCGTGCCGTTCGTGCAGATGACCTATGGATATCACCGCGCGCCGCTCGCGGAAATTCCGAGTGCGGCGCAGCTCGCCGATTTCGCGGCGCTCGGCGATTTCGTCGCGGGGCGCGCGGCCCCTTAACGGATGACCGCGTGGGCCCTGAGGATCGCGACCGTCGCATCGATCGGCAGCGCCTCGATGGTGTGGCCGTTGCCGGTGGTGGTCGTCGCCTTGAAGAGTGAGTTGTAAACGGCTTCCTCGGTCGCCTCGATCGCGGCGAGGAAGAGGGGGGTCATGGCGCTGGTCGTCACGACCTGCGTGTTGCGCGTGAGCGCGGCGGCCTCGGCGTGGATGCGCACCTCGGGCGCCGTCGAGAAAGCGATCGCGTACTCACCGCTGCCGTTGGTCGCCGTGCCGCCGGTGCGCGCGAGACCGAGCCAGGCGCGCGCGGCCAGACGCTTGAGAGCGCGCGCATCGAGCGGCGCGTCGGTCGCGATCACCATCATGCAGGAGCCGTCCCCCTTGTCGCGGCCGTTGCCGGCGCGCTCGAGCTCCTGGCGCAGCTCATAGCGGCCGAGCTCGATGCCAACCGGCGCACCGCCGATGGTGAGCACGCCGCCGAAGTTGGTCTGTACCAGGACGCCCACCGTGTACCCGCCGAGACTCTCCGGCAGGTGGCGCGAGGCCGTGCCGATGCCGCCCTTCCAGCCGAATGCGATGGTCCCGGTGCCGGCGCCGACCGCGCCTTCCTCGACCGGCCCGCCCCGCGCGTTCCTGAGTGCCGCCAGCACGTCGTCGGCGGTGATGTGGCGGCCGCGGATGTCGTTGAGATAACCGTCGTTGGTCTCGCCCACGACCGGGTTCACGGACTGCACCTGCTCGTTGCCGGGGAGCGCCAGCATGTAGGTCATGAGCGCATCGGCGACGCGCGGGACGCTCAGCGTCGAGGTGAGGAGGATCGGTGTCTCGAGCTCGCCGAGCTCCTCCACCTGGGTGACGCCGGTCAGCTTGCCGTAGCCGTTGCCCACGTAGATGGCGGCCGGCACTTTTTCCTTATACAGATTGCCGGGATGCGGCACGATGGCGGTCACCCCGGTGCGGATGTCATCGCCCCGGACGAGCGTCGTCTGGCCGACTTGAACGCCTGCGACGTCGGTGATGGCATCGAGCGGCCCCGGCGGCAGGATCCCGACTTTGAGCCCGAGGTCCGCCGCGCGGGGACGGGACGGGGTTGCGGCCTGGGTGGCGGTGCAAACGGCAATAAGGCACATCGCTGCCGCGGCGAGGGGCGTTGCGGTCATGCCGCCAGCATACGGGGTCGGGCGCGCGGCCACGACCCGTTATACTCATCCGCCATGAACGAAGCCGTCTCCTCGATCGCCGCCGCCGACACCCAACAGGGCAGCCACGAGCTCAGCCGCTCGCTGCGCCCCCGCCACGTCGCCATGATCACCATCGGCGGCATCATCGGCGCCGGGCTCTTCGTCGGCAGCAGCGTGGCCATCAGTGCGACCGGGCCGGCGGTCATCATCAGCTACATCCTCACCGGCTTCCTGCTGCTGCTGGTGATGCGGATGCTGGGCGAGATGGCGGTCGAGATGCCGCAGGTGCGCTCCTTCACCGAGTTCACGCGCGCGCCGCTCGGCAACTGGGCGGGGTTCTCCGTCGGCTGGCTCTACTGGTACTTCTGGGTCACGGTGATTCCCGTCGAGGCGATCGCCGGCGCCGCGCTCATCAAGGATTACGTACCGCTGCCGCAGTGGGAGATCGGCACCGCGCTCATGGTGTGCATGACGGCCGTCAACCTGATGTCGGCCCGCGCGTACGGCGAGTTCGAGTTCTGGTTTTCCTCCATCAAGGTCGCGGCCATCATCTCCTTCATCCTGGTGGTCGGCGCCCACGCGTTCGGCTTTCGCTCGCCGACCGGGGCGACCTTCGCGAACCTCACCGCTTACGGCGGCTTCGCGCCGCTCGGCTGGTTCGCGGTGCTCGCCTCCGTGACCACGGTCATCTGGTCGATGATGGGGGCCGAGGTCGTGACCATCGCCGCGGCGGAATCGCCCGAGCCCGCGCGCGCGGTGGCGCGCATGACCTCCACCATCATCACCCGCATTCTCCTTTTCTATGTGCTGTCGGTGTTCTTCATCACCTGTGTCGTGCCCTGGAACAAGGTCGTGCCGGCGCAGTCCCCCTTTACCCTGGCGCTCGATGAGGTGCACTTCCCCTACGCGACCGACATCATGAAGGCCGTGGTTCTGACCGCGGTGCTCTCCTGCCTCAACTCCTGCTTCTACATCGCCTCGCGCGTGCTGTTCGTACTCGCCACGCGCGGCGATGCGCCCCGCTGGCTGGTGCGCACCAACCGCCGTCACGTGCCGGACCGCTCCGTGCTGCTCGCGAGCCTGTTCGGCTTCGCCGGCGTCATGGCGGCGATCCTCTCGCCCGCCGGCGTGTACGTGTTTCTGACGAACTCCTCCGGCGCCATCATCGCCATCATCTATCTCATGATCGGCGTCGCGCAGGTGGTCTCGCGGCGGGCGCGTGAGCGCGCGGGGCTGCCGCCCTCGGCGCTGCCGATGTGGATGTTTCCGTGGCTGAGTTACCTCGGGATCGCGGGCATGGCTTCGGTGCTGATCGCGATGGCGTTCACGCCGTCGCATCGCGCGGAGCTCTGGACCAGCATGATCTCGATCGCGGTGGCGCTGCTCGCCTACGTGGTCCTGAGGCACGGCAAGCCGGCGCCCGCCGGCGGCTGACCCGCTCTCAGGTCCTGTCGTTCAGCGTCTGCTCGAGCGCCTCGAGCAGCAGATCCGCGTGCGCGGTCTCGAGCACCAGCGGCGCGCGGATCTTGAGTACGTCGGCGTTGCGCCCCGTCGAGCCGATGAGCACGCCGCGCCGGCACATGCCGTTCACCACGCGCTTCGCCTCGGCGGCACCGTTGAGCCCGCTCATCGGGTTGGCGCGCAGCTCCACCCCGAGGAAGAGACCGGCGCCCCGCACCGCGGCGATCGCCGCGGTGCGCTGCGCGAGTGCGCGCAGGCCCCGCGCCAGGTGCTCGCCGGTGCGGCGCACATTCTCGAGGAGCCTGCCCTCCCGAATGACCTCCAGTACCGCGAGCGCCGCCGCGCACGAGACGCTGTTGCCGCCGAAGGTGTTGAAGTAGTGCCGGCGCCGGGCGAAGCGGGCGAAGATGTCGGGGCGCGCCACCACCGCTGCCACCGGATGCCCGTTGCCCATCGGTTTGCCCATGGTCGCGAGATCCGGCACCACGCCGTGGCGTTGGAATCCCCACATGGTCTCCCCGAGCCGCCCGAAGCCCGGCTGCACCTCGTCCGCGATGAAGAGCCCGCCGGCCGACTGCACGTGGCGCACGGCCTCGGCCAGGAAGCCCTTGGGGTCGGCGTACACCCCATCGCTCGAGAAGATCGTATCGACGAGGAGCGCGGCGACGCTCACGCCCTCAGCGCGCATGCGCTCGAGACACGCGGCCACGTGCTCGCCGAAGGCCTGCGGTCCCCCGGCCGCGGCGGGTGAGGGGACGGCATAGACGCCCGGACCGAGCGGTCCGCCGTCCTCGGGCGACATGCCGGAGAGCACGTCGGTGACGCCGTGGTAGGAGAAATCCGTGACGATGAATCCCGTACCGCCGGTGACGGCCTTGCTGACCCGCACGGCGAGATCGTTGGCCTCGCTCCCGGTGCAGGTGTAGACGATGTTGCCGAGCTCGGGCGGCATGGTGGCGAGGAGCTCCTCGCCCAGCTTCAGGGGCAGCTCGGCGAGATAGCGGGTGTGGGTGTTGAGCGTGCGCGCCTGGCGGGCGATGGCCTCCACGACTGTCGGGTGGCAGTGACCCACCACCGGCACGTTGTTGTAGGCATCGAGATAACGCCGGCCCGCCGCGTCGTACATCCACACGCCCTCGGCGCGTACCAGCTCGAGCGGCTCCTCGTAGAAGAGCCGGTAGGTGGGCGCGAGCACGCGGGCGCGGCGCGCGAGAATCGCCGGGCGATCGCCCGATGCTCCGGTCGTCAAAGTCGCGGCTCCTCGCGGGCCAGCGCGTCCGCGATCGCGAGGCGCGCACGCATGGTGTCAGCGTCGAGCGGCGCGTAGTGATCGCTCGCGGGGTTGTGATGCACGTGCCATTCGTGGATCACCACCGTCATCAGCACCCGCGCCGCCGCCAGCACGCCGAGCAGCGCGAGCTCGCGCTCCTCGAGCGGCACGCACGCATGATAGGCGATCGCCACTTCCCGCACCGCCGCCCGCGCCGCCGTCGCGCCGCAGCCGGGTGGAATGAGCTCGGCGGCCGCCACGGCGACGTCCGCGATCAGCGCCGCCCGCGTCATGTCGCCGAAGTCGATGACGCCGGCGACGCGGGCCTCGTCCGCTGGGTCGACCAGGATGTTGAGGGGGTTGAGGTCGTTGTGGAGGATCTGATGGCGCAGCTTCGGGAGCTGCGCATCGATGGGGGGCACGAGCCGCTCGAGCAGCGTCGCGGACGCCTCGCGGTAGGGGAACGCCGGCATGTCGGTCAGCAGATGGCGCATGTGCCCGGTATGGCGTACGTCCCAGACGATCGCGCGCTCTTCGGCCGCATGCCGCAGGTCCCTGAGCGCCAGCGCGAGACGCCCGCCGATGCGGCCGCAGGCCGCCCGCTGCGCGCTCGAGCGCTGGGAGGACCCGAGGAGCTTTCCCGGCAGCCAGGTGAGCAGGCGCGCCGTGCGCTCGCCGCCCGCTTCGTCCGCGAAGCGCACGTAAGGCTCGCCGGCGCGTGTGCGCACCACGCGCGGCACCGGCAGGGCCGGGTCGGCTCGCTCGAGGTGCAGCAGTGCCGCCGTCTGAAAGTCGGTCTCGGCCGGCCGCTCGGCGGCATTCGCGATCTTGAGGACGTACTCGCGGCCGTCCGCGCCGGTGAGCCGGAAGTTCTCGTCCCGTTCGCCGGTGAGCCGCGCGCAGCGGGGCGCGAGGCCATAGCGCTCGCGCACCAGTGCCAGCGCGCGCTCGATGGGCACGGGGCGGGAGGCGGCGACCATGGTCGCCATGAAGGCGGCGATTTCATCGGACACGGCGGCTTTGTACGACGGGCGGCGCGTCTTCGGCAAGCGCTTGCCGGTGGCGCGGCAGGAGCTTGCCGTCCGGCCGGCAGCGGCTTGCCGCGCGCGGCGCGCGGATGCGCCGTACGCGGCGATTCAAGATTTCGGCGTTTCTGCCGAGCGGCGCCGCGCTGCGACAACGCTCGCATTTTTGCGGCGCGCTCTCAATGTCGCGCGGCGGCGACCGATATGAAACCCGTGGGACGAATCGACCACGGGACAGATGCGAAAGATCGAGCCATGAAGACCAACCACGTCGAGAAGCTGCAGCTGCGCGAAGTGAGCGAGCAGCCCGAGGCACGGACCGCCGGCGGCCGGGTGATCCACGATGTCCGCGGCAATGCCCGCTGGGACTGGGCCGTCGCGACCGCGGTGCTCGCGACCAAGACCTTCGCCGAGCTCATCAACACGCTCGATGTTCCGGCTCTCGCCATCCACGACAACGACGACCTCGACACGGGCAACGCCCGCGATCCTTACAACAGCTGCGGCCGGCGCGCGTAATTGACTCCTGCGCCGCCGGCTGCGGCTGTGACCGTTCGATAGCCGCCAACTCCTCCCCTGAGTTGACTGAAGACCCCCGGAACCCCGGCGCTGCGGCTCGCCGGGGCCGGGACCAAAGCCAGCCCCCACGGCCCGCTGTACACTGGCGCCCGATAACGACGGCGGGGGTGGCTCATGGCGTTCCGAGTTCCCGGATTCACGCCCCTCGTTCAATACCGCACCGACTATGACCCGTGCGTCAGCGCCGACCCGCGGCGCGACTGCGTGCACCGCGCCATCCAGGAGTGGCCGGCCGGCGCCGCTACGCCGGGCTTCCTGCTCACGCTCGTCGAGCTCGATGACCAGGGCCAGCTCTTCGATCGCGGGCAGCTCGATGCGGTGCTCGCGCACATCGGGCGCGTCGCGGCCACCCAGGATTTCCTCGCGGTGGTGTTCGTGCACGGCTGGAAACACAACGCCAAGGAAGGCGACGACAACCTCGATCACTTCCGCAACGTGCTGGCGCGTCTCGCCGCGACCGAGCAAGCCCTGAGCGCCGCGCAGGGCGTTGCGGCGCGCAAGGTCGTCGGCGTCTTCCTCGGCTGGCGCGGGCTCTCGGTGAGCGCGCCGGTGGCGGTCGAGCTCACCTTCTGGGACCGCAAGAACACCGCGCAGAAGGTCGGTCATGGCGGCGTGACCGAGGTGCTGAGTCGCCTCGAGGTCCTCCGTCGCGCCAGCACCGCCGGCAAGGACCGCAGCCGCCTCGTCATCGTCGGCCACAGCTTCGGCGGTGCGGTGGTGTACACGGCCCTCGGGCAGATCCTCGAGTCGCGCTTCCTCGCGGCGGGCGCCGCCGCTGCCGGACCCGACGCCCAGGGGTTCGGCGATCTCGTGGTGCTGGTCAACCCGGCGTTCGAGGCGCTGCTCTACTCATCGCTGAGCGATGCGTCGACGGCGCGCAGGGCCTACGCCAGAAGTCAGCTCCCGGTGCTCGCGATCCTGACGTCCGCGAAGGACACGGCGACCGGCTTCTGGTTTCCGGCCGGGCGCTGGTTCTCGACCTGGTTCGAGCAGCATCGGAACCAGTTGCGCTTCAATCCCGTCACGGGCAAGCGGGAGCCGGTGAGCGAGCGCGCCGCGGACATACGCGCCGTCGGCCACTTCGATCCGTACAGGACGCATGAGCTGCGCGCGGCGGCGAACACCAGCGCCGCGCAAGTCGAAGAGCGCACCCCGGCGCAGCGCGTGCGCTCGGTGCTGGGGGCGGGGGCGGGCTGGGAGGACGATGCGCCGGGCAGCCGCATCGGGTTTCCGGGCAGCGTGCTCGAGCGCACGGCCAACTCCGCCGGCCGCAACCCGTATCTCAACATTCGGGTCGACGGGGCGCTCATCCCGAGCCACGACGCGATCTGGGACCCGCGCATCGAGAGCTTCCTCGGCCACCTGATCCTGGTCTCGGGTCAGAGCCGCGATCTTGGCGAGCGCGGCGAGCAGCGCCGCCGCGCGCTGCAGGCGTCGTAGCTAACGGTGCCGCGGGCGTGCCCGCGGCCGCGACGGCGACTGTCCGGGGAGGAGATCGAGGACCAGCACTTCGTAGGGTTTGAGCGTCACCCGCGCCGGCTTGTCCGCCCGCAGCTCGAGCGCGCTCCCGGGAGCGAACGCGGGCGTCGCCTGCCAGTGCAGCGGCTCGGAGGCAGGCAGCTCGAGCATCGCATCGAGCGCGAGCTCGAACGCCTGTGGCTGGGCGGATGGGTTGCGCAGCGCAATCACCGCGCGTCCCGGGGCCCAGGATGCCCAGCCGTACACCTCGCCGCGCGCCGGATCGCCGCCCA
>JAGWMP010000298.1 GCA_028871705.1 Gammaproteobacteria bacterium | reverse complement strand
CATCGCGGCGCGGTCGACCGCTTCCTGGAAGCGGGCGGAGAGCTGCACCTTCGCCGTCTCGCGCCCGCGCTTGACGATGACCTGCGCGGGAATGTCGCGCCACGAAATGATGATGAGGTTCGCCACGAGGCGGCGCCTCAGCCGCCGACCACGGCCGCGAGTCGCGTGCCGAGGTCGCCGTAGCCGGTGTAGCGGTACTCGAAGGCGAAGCCGAACGAGTCGGCGATGCGCCGCGCGCGCTCGATGGCGCCGGGGGTCTCGCTCTGCGAGAGGTACACGAGCTTGCGGTAATGGCGGAAGTATTCGGCGGCGAGCTCGGGATGGCGATCGAGACCGAGCGAACGCGTCACCAGGCGGTCGAAGTGCCGCAGCAGGAAATCCGTGAGATAGAAGGTCCCGGGCTCGGCGTCGCTCAGCTCGGCGAACACCTTCGGCGTCGCCAGGAACTCGTAGCAGTGCGCGCCGGGGAGGCGCTCGACGCCTTCTTCCTTCAATACCGCATCGAGCGTGCCGCCCGTGCCGCAATCGGCATAGACGACGAAGATCTCGCGGTAGCGGCCGCGCTGGGTGCGGATCTCCTCACGCACCGCGGGCGCGATGCGCTCGGGACGGTTGTGCAGCTGAGCCGGGAGACAGCGCACGTCGACCGACTGCCAGCCGTTGGCGCGGCGCAGCGCCGCGATCTCGCGCCCCAGGGCGCCGCAGGCGATCAGCAGGATGTCCCGCGGCGTATCCATCGGCGGCAAGGTGCACGTCAGGCGGCGGCGTGGGCACCGCCGGCGGCACGGCGCGCGGCCAGCAGCGACTTGGCGGTCTCGACCGCGATGGCGGCGTCACGGCAGTAAGCGTCGGCCCCGACCGCCTTGCCGAATTCCTCGTTGAGGGGCGCGCCGCCGACCAGCACGATGAAATCCTTGCGGATGCCGGTCTCCTTCATCTTGTCGATGACGACCTTCATGTAGGGCATGGTGGTCGTGAGCAGCGCCGACATGCCGAGGATGTCGGGCTTGTGCTCCTCGAGCGCCGCCAGATACTTCTCGACCGGATTGTTGATGCCGAGATCGATGACCTCGAAGCCCGCGCCTTCGAGCATCATCGATACGAGATTCTTGCCGATGTCGTGGATGTCGCCCTTGACCGTGCCGATGACAATCTTGCCGATCGGCGGCACGCCGGTCTCGGCGAGCAGCGGGCGCAGGATCTCCATGCCGCCCTTCATGGAGTTGGCGGCGAGCAGTACCTCGGGGACGAAAAGAATTCCGTCGCGGAAGTCGATGCCGACGATGCGCATCCCCTCGACCAGGGCATCGTTCAGGACCTTCTCGGCGTTCCAGCCGCGCTCGAGGAAGATGTGGGTCGCTTCTTCGACCTCGGCCTTGAGCCCGTTGTAGAGATCATCGTGCACCTGCTCGATGAGCTCCTGGTCGTTCAGATCGCGTAGGTTGAATTCGCCTTCGGGCGTCTCGGCCATGGGAGGAATCTCCATGCGCTACCTATGCTTAGGTGCGCGGGCTACGTAAATGGTAAGGGTGGGCAAGGGCTGGCAGGTGCGCCCACGCGACCCTGGCATGCCCGCATGCGACAGCGGGGGGCGCGTTAAGGCAAAGGGGCCGCGCCATGCACGTCACAGGGGCGCCAGCTCGCCCCGCGGGCCGCCGAGCACCTTGCCCTGGCGGCTCATGCGCTCGGCGCTCGGCGGGCAGCCGAACTGCGCGCGATAGCAGCGTGAGAAGTGCGGCGGTGACTGGAAGCCGCAGGCGGTCGTGATATCGATGATGGGCATCGAGGTCTGCAGCAGCAGCTCGCGCGCCCGCCGCAGACGCATCTGCAGGTAGTAGCGCTTCGGCACGCAGTTGAGGTGCCGCTTGAACAGGCGCTCGATCTGCCGGCGCGACAGGCCGGTGGCCGAGGCGATCTCATCGAGCGACAGCGGCCGCTCGATGTTGTCCTCCATGAGCTGCGCTACCTTGATGAGGCTCTCGTGGCTCACGCCGATCTGGGCGCGCAGCGGCACGTACTGCCGATCGCGATCGCTCCTGATGCGGTCGACGATGAACTGCTCGGAGATCAGCTGCGAGGTGCGTGCGCCGAGCCTCTGCTCCACCAGGTGCAGCATCAGGTCGAGCGGCGCGACGCCGCCCGAGCACGTGAAGCGGTCGCGGTCGATGGTAAAGAGCTGGTCCGACAGCTGGATGCGCGGGAACTCTTCGCGCAGCGCCGAAAGATTCTCCCAGTGGATCGTGGCCTTGTACTTGTCGAGCAGCCCCGCCTTGGCGAGTGCGTAGCCACCCGTACAGAGCGCGCCGAGCGGCACGCGACGCTCGGCGAAGCGCTTGAGCGCCGATAGCATCTTCGGGGAGACCGCCTTCTGCACGTCGACGCCGCCGCAGACGAACAGGATGTCGACGTTGGCCGCCTGCTCGAGCGGAAAGGTCGGGGAGAGCTGCAGTCCGTTGCTCGCGGGCGTCGGGGTGCCGTCGAGGCTGACGATCGACCAGTCGTAGACCGGCTGACCCGTGAGGCTGTTCGCCATGCGCAGCGGCTCGACCGCGTTCGACAACGCGATCATCGAATAGCGCGGCAGCGTCAGGAAGGCGAATTTGCTGCGGGGTAGGGCCACATGCCGGATTTTACTCCTTTCTTGCCTGATTGCGACAACGGACTTATAGTTGCAGCCCAAGCGGCAGAACAAATGAGCACACTCGAGCGCCGTTTCCGCCCATTCCCCAGCTGGATCCCTCAGGCAATCGCGCTGTTGGCCGTACCGACGGCCGGTCTTGCAGCCGAGAAGTACTTTGGATACGCAGAGGGCCACATCGAAGTCACGGCGGCGGGCACCGACGCTTACGCCGTCAATCTCGCGCACTCCTGCCTGCGGCTCGATGCGATGCTGCGGCAGATCCTCGGCATCACGACGTCCCACCGCGTGCCGACGTAC
>JAGWMP010000040.1 GCA_028871705.1 Gammaproteobacteria bacterium | reverse complement strand
CGAGCGGATGCACGAAGGCGCGCGGGTCGACGACCGGCGTAAAACCCTCGAAGGCGTAGGCGGGCACGTCTAAGCGCGTCCCTTGCCGAGGAGCGCCGCCACGCGGGCGCGAAACTCCGCCGACTTGAGGCGCGCGCCGAATTCCACGATCTCCGCGTCGATGCGCGCGAGGAGCTCCGCGGGGTCGCCCCGCAGCAGCCGCTTGGTGGCGCGCAGCGCCCCGGCGGGTTGCTGCGCGAGGCGCAGCGCGAGCGCGCGCGCCTCATCGAGCAGGCCCGCCTCGGCGACCACGCGGTTGACGAGCCCCAAGCGCTCGGCGCGCGCCGCATCGAGCGGCTCGCCGAGGAGCAGCAGCTCCGCGGCGCGCTGGGTACCCGCGAGGCGCGGCAGAAGGAGGGAGCTGCCGGCTTCGGGTACGAGACCGAGCGCGACGAACGGCATGGTGAGGACCGTGCGCTCCGCCGCCACCACGAGATCGCAGTGCAGCAGCAGGGTCACGCCGATACCGACCGTCTGGCCGTGCACCGCGGCGATCAGGGGCTTGTCGAAGGTCGCGAGGCGGTGCAGCACCTCGATGACCGGGTGCGTCGCGGTGAGCTCGGTGCTCAGGAAATCGTTGAGATCGTTGCCGGCGCTGAAGCTCGCCCCCGCGCCCGACAGCAGCACCGCGCGCACCGCCTCGTCCGCGAGCGCCGCCTGCAGCTCGGTGGCGAGCGCGCGGTACATCGCGAGCGTGATGGCGTTGCGCTTCTCGGGCCGGTTGAAGCGCAGCTCGAGTACCCCGTCGCCGAATGACCTCTGGAGGTGCTCGCTCATGGCGTGGCCCTAGTGCGGCGCCTCGTGGCCGCGGAAATCCACCTCGCTGTCAGCCGCGAGCCACACGAGCGCCGCCCAGGCGGCGACGTTCTGGTCGAGCTGCTCGCGGTCGACCTTGTCGAGGGTGTCGTTGGCCGTGTGGTGGAAGTCGAAGTACTGCGAGCCGTCCTGCAACAGCGCGAAAGCCGGCACCCCGGCCTCGATGGCGGGCCCGACGTCGGTGCCGGCATGACTGACGGGGTCCGCCGCCGGCAGCACGCCGATGGGCGCGAGCACGCGCATCGCGGTGGTCGCAAGATCGCTCCTGGCCGCCGCCGCCGGCAACGCCAGGGCGTAGACCCGGTCGGTGCCGAAGTCGCTCTCGCCCGCGAGCATGTGGCGCGCGAGCTCGGCCTTGTGATTGTCCGCGTAGGAGTGGCCGCCGAAGGCGCCGAACGGGGCGGCCGGCTGCGCCACTTCCTCGGAGCCGAAGAGCACGACCCGCACCGTGCGCCGCGGTGGGTGATGCGGCAGGTCGAGAATCAGCTTCGCCGCGGCGGTGACGATCGCGGTCCCGGTGCCGTCATCGATCGCCCCGGTCCCCTGGTCCCAGCTGTCGAGGTGCGCCCCGAGCAGCACGAACTCCTCCGGATGCACGCGCCCCGGGACATCCGCGATCACGTTCTGCGAGTGCGCATCGCGCATCGTGGCAGCGGTCGAGTAGAGCCGAATGCGCACCTTGCCGCCGAGTGCCGCGAGGCGCTCGAGCTGATCGGCATCGGCCGCGGCGAGCGCGAACGCGGGCACCGGCACTTTGCCGTCGACGTAGACCGTGGTGCCGGTATGCGGCAGGCGGTTGCTGTCGGTGCCGACCGAGCGCAGCACGAAGGCGATGGCGCCGCGCCGGGCGGCCTGCGCGGGTCCGTCGGTCCGGGCCTCGACCGCGACGCCATAGCCCGCGCCGTCCTGGGTGCGCACCATGTGCTGGGCGACGAAGGCGATCCTGCCGGTGAGCGAGTTGGCGGGCGCCGCTTTGAGATCCGCGAACGTCGGGAAGATCACGACGTCCCCCTCGAGTCCGGTCGCGGGCGTCGGCGGCGACTCACCGAGCGCCGCCACCGCGAGTGGCTGGTTCACGGGCCCGACGATCTGCCCCGACTCGAGCCCCCGCACCCAGGCGGTCACGGGAAAGCTCTCGATGTGCACGTTGGAGAACCCGAGCGCCTTCATCCGCTCCATCGCCCACTCGGCGGCCTGGTGCTCGTTTTCCGAGCCGGCCGGCCGCGGGCCGAAGCGCGTGGTGAGCTCGCTCACCCAGTCCCAGGCGAGGCTCTCCCCGGCGAGCGCCGTATCGCGCAGCTGCGCGGCGGTCTGCTCATCGGTAGGCTGCTCGCTCGCAGCGGGAGCGGCCGGCCGTGCCGCCGCGCCCGGCGAGGAGAGCAGGGAAAGCAGCGCGAGAAGCGCCGCCGCCGCGCCCGTACCGCGGACCGTGCGGGCAGCGAAAGAAAGGAAGTTGGGCACGGGGAGCTCCGCCTTCAGGCTCTGAAGAGGCGGGCATTCTAGTCGATTGGCAAAATACTTTGGCGCCCTGGGCCGTCCGGTCATTTCGGCAGCTGAGCGATCGGGGCCGGACGGGCGAGGTAGAAGCCCTGTGCGAAGTCGACGCCGATGCGCTTCAACTCATCGAGCACCGCCTGCGTCTCGACGCATTCGGCGACGGTGGCGATCCCGAGCGCGCGTCCCACCTTGCCGATGGCCTCGACCATGCTGCGGTTGACCGGGTCCTGGGCGACGTGGCTGACGAACTGGCCGTCGATCTTGAGATAGTCGACCGGGAGGGACTTGAGATATGTGAACGAGGAGACGCCGGTGCCGAAGTCATCGAGCGAGAACTTGCAGCCGCGCGACTTGAGCTCGCTCATGAGATAGCGGGCGTTGGAGAGGCTCGTGACCGCGGCGGTCTCGGTGATCTCGAAACACAGCGCATTGGCGATCGCGGGCTCCGTTACGCTCTGCAACACGAAATCGACGAACGATTGCTCGTTGAGCGAGGTGCCCGAGAGATTGACGGCCAGCAGCGGCAGCTGCCCGCCGCTGCGCGCGCGTTCCCGCAGCAGCCCGAGCGCGTGATTCACCACCCAGCGGTCGATCACCGGCATGACGTTGTAGCGCTCGGCCGCCGGGATGAACTCCGACGGCGGCACCAGCTCGCCGTTGTCGGCGCGCAGCCGCACGGTGAGCTCGTGGAAGCCGACGCCCGTGGCGGCGCCGAGCGGCACGATCGGCTGGAAGAAGATCTCGAAACGGTTGTCCTCGGCGGCGCGCGTGACACGCGACACCCACTGCATCTCGCGGTGGCGGTTGGAGACGCCGTCGGCCTCGTAGACGTGGATGCGGTTGCGGCCCGCGTCCTTGGCGGCGTAGCAGGCGATGTCGGCCGCGCTCATGACGCTGGTGACGTTCTCGGTCTCGGCGCGGATCTGCACGATGCCGATGCTGGCGCCGACCGAGAGCGTGCTGCTGGCCCACACGAAGCGGAAGTCGCGGATCGACTGGCGGATGCCCTCGGCGATGCGGGTCGCCTGCTCGACAGTGCAACCCTCGAGCAGCACGCCGAACTCATCGCCCCCGAGGCGCGCGATGGTGTCGGTGGTACGCACTCGCGTCTGCAGCAGCCCCGTGACGTCGCGCAGCAGCCGGTCGCCCGCCTGGTGTCCGCAGGTGTCGTTCACGACCTTGAACTGATCGAGGTCGATATAAAGGAGCGCGTAGGCGCCCTCGCCGCGCTGCGCCGAGAGCAGCGCCGCGTGCAGGCGGTTGTCGAATTCGCGGCGGTTGATGAGGCCGGTGAGCGCATCGTGGCTCGCCTGGTAGGCGAGCGCGCGCTTCAATCTGCGCTCGCGGGTGACGTCGTGGAACACCACCACGGCGCCGATGACCCGGCCGCTGCGATCGGAGATCGGCGCGGCGGATTCCTGGATCGCGACCTCGTTGCCGGCGCGCGTGATGAGCACGGTGTGATCGGACACCGTGCTGCCCGTGCCGCGCCCGAGGGCGCCGGCGAGGGAATTGGCGATCGGCTCGCGGGTGAGCTCATCGACGAGCTTGAGCACCGCCCCGAGCGGCTGGCCGCGCGCCTCGGCGAGGCTCCAGGCGGTCAGGTTCTCGGCGACCGGGTTGAGGTACTCGATGCGCCCCTCGGCGTCGGTGGCGATGACGGCATCGCCGATCGACTGCAGCGTCACCTGGGCGCGCTCCTTCTCGGCGAGCACCGCCTGCTCGGCGCGCTTGCGCGCCGTGATGTCGACGATCGTGCCCTCGTAGCCGAGGATGAGCCCGGTGGCATCGCGCATCGGGCGCGAGTTCTCGAGGATCACCAGCTGCTGCCCGTCGCGGCGGCGCATGAGGAACTCCGCATCGCGCATGCCGCCCTCCGCCTCGATGCGGCGGATGAATTCGGCGCGATCGGCCGGGTCCCAGTAGAGCGCCGCGGCACTCGGCAGCCCGTAGAGCTCTTCGGCGCGGTCGTAGCCCATCATGGCGACGAAGGCCGGATTGACCGAGAGCAGCCGGCCGTCGCGGCCGCTCTGATACACGCCCTCGGCGATGCTCTCGAAGAGTCCGCGGAACTTCGCCTCGCTGCCGCGCAGCGCCTCTTCGGCGAGCCGCCGGCCGATGGCGATGCCGGCGAGCTGCGCGGCGCGCGCCATGATCTGCGTCTCCGCTGCGCTCGGCAGCCCCGGCTCCGCGCGGTAGACGCCGAGGGAGCCGAGCATGGTGCCGGCGGCCGCCTTGATCGGGGTCGACCACGCGGTGCGCAGGCCCGCCGCGAGCGCCACCGCGCGCTGCTCGAGCCAGAAGGGATCCTTGGAAATATCCGCCACCAGCACCTGGCGGCCGAGATAAACGGCCGCGGCGCAGGAGCCGTTACGGATATCGATGGTGGCGCGCTCGAGCGCCGCGCGCATCGGCTCGGGCAGGTGCGGCGCCACCATGTGCGCGAAGGAGCCGCCGCCCTCGGCGAGCACGCTCACCGAGCACACGGTGCCGACGCCGACCGATTCGACGAGGCTCGTGATGGAGGCGAGCACCTGCGGCAGCGGAGCGGCGCGCGTCACGAGCTCGAATACCTCGCGCTCGGCGGCGGCGACCCGTTCGTTGCGCTTGCGCTCGGAGATGTCGGCGATGCTGCCGCGCACCAGCTGCTTGCCGCCGCTCGGCAGGCGCACCAGGCGCACCTCGCACATGATCTCGCGGCCGGCGGCGTTCTTGTGCGACCACTCGAACACCGGCGTGCCGCCCTCGAGCGCCTGCTGCACGTAGGCGCGGGCGCGCTCGGCGGAGGGCGTGCCGTCGGGCTGCAGCACCGGGCTCATCTCCACCGGCCCGAACTCGAGCAGGCGCGCACGCTCGAGACCGAAGAGCTTCTGCGCGGGCAGATTCGCATCCATGAAGCGCCCGGCGTCGACGTCGAGCACCACGATCGCCTCGGGCGCGTGATCGACCAGGAGGCGATAGCGCGCCTCGTTCTCGCGCACCGCCTGCTCGGACTCGCGCCGCTCGGTCACATCGCGCAGGCACAGCACGAACATCTCGCGCCGTGACAGCGGCGCCTTGCTGACCGCGATCTCCGCCGGGAAGGTCTCCCCGTCCTTGCGCCGCGCCCACAGCTCCCGTGCCCGCAGGTCGAGTCCCGTGTCGCCGGTGCTGGCGGCGTAGCGCTGCAGCGCCTCGCTCACGGTCTCGCCGCTCGCGAGCTGTGGCAGCAAGAGATCGATGCGCTGGCCGATCACCTCGGCCTCCGCGTAGCCGAAGACGCGCTCGCCGGTCGGATTGAACGTGCGGATCACCCCGTCCTCATCGAGCGCCAGCACCACATCCTTGATGTGATCGAGGATGACCTGCAGGTGCCCGGAGCTCTCATCGCGCGCCTCGTGGGCGAGCGCGCGCGCCTCATCCGCCATCAGGCGCATCGACTCGACGATGCCGCGGCGTTCGCGCTCGGCCGTGTGGTAATGGTCGTTGATCAGCTTCAGCAGCATCCCGAGATCGGGCGTGGTGCTGCCGGTGCGCAGCTGCAGCTCCTTGAGCTGCGCGCGCAACGCCGGGTGCAGGTCCGTGCCGTCATCCGGCCGCGGGTCGGCTCGCACGAGCGTCGTGGTCTGCCCCGGGATCAGTTCCTGGGGCTCGGCGAGCGTCCTGATGCTCCGGGTGTTTGACATAATGAAGGCGAATGGGCCCGATTCAGATCATACGGGGGGCCCCTCGGGCGGCCCGTGAAGCCTCTCCCGATTCTGGCGCGTCCCTGGGAAGGTTTTATTGCGCCGCGGCAGGCGGCTTGGGTTTGGACTGGCCCGCGGCCGCCGCGGTGGCCACGCCGGTATCGATGAGGCCGTTCCCGGCGATGATGGGTATCAGGTAGGAGGCGCTCACCGGCTGCCCCGCCGACGATACCTGGAGCGTCGCCGTCAGGGTGAAGATGCCATCGCGGTGCGCCACCACCTTCACGGCGTGGTGGATCGGGGTGCCGAAGGTCGGCTTCTCCGTGGACGCAATGGTGTCCCCGGCGACGATCGCGAGCCCGTCATCGCCCTGCACGACTCCGGAGAAGCGGTCGATCGTATCGGCGAGGGGCACGAGGACTAAGTCCACGTCGATCGGGTCGCCGACGTCCGGACGCTGCCCGACCTCGAATTTGAGATCGAAGAGCGCGGGTCCCCCCTTGGCGGCGGCAACACCGCTCACCAGGTACGGCGAGAGCGTGCTCGCGGGACTTGCGGCCTTCTTCACCGTGCTCGGGGCCTTGGGCTGGCTGGCCGCGGGGTTATTGCCAGAACCACAGCCGCCCGCCGTGAGCGCGGCCACGACGAGCAATGCCGGAAGGAGACTGGCGCTTGAGATTCGCATGCGCCGCGCACGTTACCTCAAGAGCCAAAGCCGCGCACGTGCGGCGTCGGCATTTCGCGATCCCGTAGGCACTTCAGGCCCTGCCCCGGAGCAGCGGCGGATCCTCGATCGCCTCGATCTGCTCGAGCAGGTCCTGCACATACCCTTCCCAGTAGCGCGGCTCGCCGATCCAGGGAAAGGCGCGCGGAAAGGCCGGGTCGTTCCAGCGGTGCGCCACCCAGGCCGCGTGGTGGAGCATCCGCAGCGCGCGCAGCGGCTCGATGAGCGCGAGCTCGCGCAGATCAAAATCGGCGAACTGGCTGTAGCCCTCGAGCAGCTCGCCCCATTGGCGCTGCTGCTCGGGAGCGGACCCCGAGAGCATCATCCACAGGTCCTGGATGCGCGGACCCATGGCGCAGTCGTCGAGATCGACGAACGCCGGCCCCTGCTCGTTCCAGAGAAGATTGCCGAGATGGCAGTCGCCGTGCAGACGGATCGCGCCGACCTCGCCTGCGGCCGCAAAGCCCGCGGTGACGCGCTCGAGCAGCGCGCCGCTCACCGTCGCGTACCGTTCTGCGAGCGCCTCCGGCAGAAGCGGGCTCGCGAGCACCTGGGCACGCGCCTCCCAGCCGAAGCGCTCGATGCCGATGCGCGGGCGCACCAGGAACGGCCGGCGCGCCCCCACCTGGTGCAGCCGCGCGAGCGTGCGTCCGAGGAGCTGCCGCGCCTGCGGCGCATCGAGCTCGGGCGCGCGGCCGCGCAGCCACGGGAAGCAGGCGAAGCGGAACTCGTGGTAACGCAGGAGCGTCAGGCCGTCGAATACCAGGGGCGAGGCCACCGGGAGCTCGGCGCCCGCGAGCTCTGCGGTGAAGGTGTGCTCCTCCAGGATCTGCGCATCGCTCCAGCGCGCCGGGCGGTAGAACTTGAGCACCAGAATGCGCTCGCCGGCGTGCAGCTGGTAGACGCGGTTCTCGTAGCTGTTGAGCGCGAACAGCCGCCCGTCGGGGTCGAGGCCGAAGGCGGCGGCGGCATCCAGCACGACCTCGGGGGTGAGCCCCTTGAAGGGCTGCGGGTCGCTCGCGGGGCTTTTGCGTATCATGAGGCGGTTTGCCTGACGTGGCGGGAGAGTGGAGTCATGCAACGCGGCAGCATATTGGTCACCGGCGGCGCCGGCTACATCGGCAGCCACGTGGTGCTGCAGCTGCGCGAGCGCGGCGAGCGCGTGGTCGTGCTCGACGATCTCTCGCGCGGCTTCAAACGCGCCGTGCTCGATACCCCGCTCATCGTCGGCAAGGTCGGCGATCGCGCCCTGGTCGCGACGCTGCTGCGCGAGCACGCGGTGGAGACGGTCATGCACTTCGCCGCCTCCACCATCGTCCCGGAGTCGGTGCGCGATCCGCTCAAGTACTACGGCAACAATACCTGCTCGACCCGGACGCTCCTCGAGTGCTGCCTCGAGGCGGGTATCGGCACCTTCGTGTTCTCTTCCACGGCCGCGGTGTATGGCATCCCCGCCGACGGCTTCGCCGCGGAGACGAGCGCAACCGCTCCGATCAACGCCTACGGCACCTCGAAACTGATGTCGGAGTGGATGCTGCGCGATGTGGCCGCTGCCTCCAGCCTGCGCTACGTGGCCCTGCGCTACTTCAACGTGGCTGGCTGCGACACCTCCGGCCGGATCGGTCAGTCGACGCAAGGCGCGACTCTCCTCGTGAAAGTGGCGTGCGAGGCGGTGGTCGGCAAGCGTCCCGGGGTCTCGGTCTTCGGCACGGACTACCCGACGCCGGACGGCACCGGGGTGCGCGACTATCTGCACGTCGAGGATCTTGCCCGGGCGCATCTGGACGCCCTCGCCTACCTGCGTGGCGGGGGCGCCTCGACCACCCTCAACGTCGGCTACGGCCACGGCTACAGCGTGCGCGAAGTGATCGGCGCGGTCGAAAGGGCTGCCAACCTCAAGCTCAAGGTACGCGAGGAGCCGCGCCGGGCCGGCGATCCGCCGAGTCTGATCGCCCGGGCGGACCGCATTCGCACCGAGCTTGGCTGGCAGCCGAAGCTCGACGATCTCGAGACAATCGCCCGCACCTCACTCGAGTGGGAGCGTAAGCTGCAGCGTGACCCTTGGTGAGGGCACGGCGGGGTGGTTAATGCCTGTCGCCAATCCCCGACATCGTGTCGCCATTCGCAGACGGTAATTTGGACCGCCCGGTAGAATGATCTCATGCGGTGGGCTCGCCCCAAGTCCTTGAGCGGCTTGATGCTGGTCGGCTTAGGCCTGATGGCCGTGCCGCTCCTCGCCGCAATTCTCACCGCGCTGTTACAAATGCGCGTGCTCGCCGATACCGGCCAGCGAATCATCGTCGAGGGCGTCACCGCCGCGCGCGCCAGCCAATCGCTGTTCGCGGAAATCGCCTCGCTCGAGCGCACCGCGCGGCTCTTCAACGTACTGAACGACGGCAAGCTCCTCGATCTCTACCGCTCCGAGGATGAGCGCCTCGCGGCGACCCGCGATCAGCTGCGCCGCCATGCGACCGCCGAGACGCAGCACACGCTCGATGCTCTCGGGGAGCTGCAGGCCGCGACGCGCTTCGTGGTGCTCTCGAGCCCGGCCAGCAGCGGCGCCGCCTCGGCGGCGGATCTCTCGACGCGCTTTGCCAGGCTATCGGTGCTGGTCGAGCAGGTGGCGCAGCAGAGCAATGCCGCAGTCGACACCGAGGTCGCGGCGCTCGAGGCGCAGACGCTGCATGCCCGGCAAACGCTGCTGTGGGAGTCGGCGCTGTTCGTACCGCTCATGCTGGTGGCGGTGCTGGTGCTCACCATCGGCGTCGGCCGGCCGCTGCGCCAGCTCGATCGCGCCATCAGCGAGCTCGGCGAGGGCAACCTCACCAACACGATCGCGGTCCCAGGACCCCACGATCTCGAGCGCCTCGGCCGCCAGCTCGAGTGGCTGCGCCAGCGCCTCCTCGAGCTCGCGCACGAGCGCAACCGCTTCCTGCGCCACATGTCGCATGAGCTCAAGACCCCGCTCGCCAACATCCGCGAGGGCACCGAGCTCCTCATGGACGGGGCGGTCGGCGAGCTCGACCCGAACCAGCGCGAGGTCGCGGCGATCCTGCGCGAGAACGGCATCAAGCTGCAGCGCATGATCGAGAATCTCCTCTCCTTCAGCGCCTGGCAGACCTCGAGCGTCGGCCTCGAGCCCACGGAGTTTCGCCTCCGGCCGCTCGTCAAGCAGGTGCTGGAGAATCAGCAGCTCACGCTCCTCTCGCAGCGGGTGCGGCTCGAGGTGCGGATCGAGGACATCACCCTCGTCGCCGACCGCGGCAAGATCCGGCTGATCCTCGAGAACCTCATCTCCAATGCCGTCAAATATTCCCCCAAGGGCGGCAGCATCCACGTGCGCGCGCGCTCCACCGGCGCGCAGCTGGTGCTCGATGTGGCCGACGCCGGCCCCGGCATTCCGCCCGAGGACCGCGTGCACATCTTCGAGGCCTTCTACACCGGACGTGCCGCGCGCAGCACCGCGGTCAAAGGCACCGGCATCGGGCTCTCGGTGGTGCTCGAATTCGTCTCGGCCCACAGCGGCACGGTGGAGATCATCGACGGCGAGTTCCCCGGCGCGCATTTCCGCATCACCATGCCGATGCGTGCCACGGCCGGCGACGAGCCGGCCACTACGGTTGCCAAGCCCAAGACCCATGCGCACGCCGCCTGACAGCCTGCGCATTGCCCTGGGCGCCGCCCTGGTGCTGTGCACCCTCGCGGGCTGCAACACCTCGTTCCTGTCGCGCGAGCACACCGCCCCCGCGCCCGCGCCGGCGCAGCCGGTGTCGGCCTCCGCGGCTGTGCTGTCGGAATACCTGCTGCTGCTGCAGCGCCTGGTGCAGGGCAGCGCCTCGGATCAGGCCGAGATCGTGGCGCGCGCGCAGAACGAGTACGACGCGGTGCCGACCCCGAGCCGGGAGCTGAAGCTCGCTCTCATCCTCGCGACCCCGGGGCATCCGGCGACCGATCAGCCGCGCGCCCAGCGGCTGCTGCGCGAGCTCGCGGCGCATCCGGAGACGCTGCTGCCCGCCGAGCGCGCCCTCGCCTTCCTCGAGCTTTCGCAAATTGACGACCATTTGACGCTGGTCGCGGAAAATCGCAGGCTGCAGACCGAAGCGGCGCGCGAGGATCAGGCGCGCATGGCGAGCGCCAACCGGCGGCTGCAGGCCGAGGTCGAGGAGAACGGCCGCTTGCGCAAGGAGCTCGAGGAGGCGCGCGCCAAGCTCGATGCGATCGCCAATATCGAGCGCTCGCTCAATGAGCGCAAGCCCGGCACCACCACGCCGCACCCATGAGCAGGAGTCCGCCTTGAACCAGACCGGCAAACGCAAAGCACGCATTCTCGTGGTGGACGACGACCCGGGACTGCTGCGGCTGCTCACCATCCGGTTGCGTGCCGAGAGCTACGACGTCGAGGCGGTCGAGAGCGCCGCCCAGGCGCTCGCGGCGGCGAGCCGCTTCCGCCCGGATCTCGTGATCACGGACCTGCGCATGGATCAGATGGACGGCATCGGGCTCCTCAAGGAGCTGCAGAACCGCTGGCCGGGGCTCAAAGTCATCATCCTCACCGCCCACGGCACCATTCCCGATGCGGTGCAGGCGACCCAGATGGGGGCCTTCGGATTCCTCACCAAGCCGGTCGACAAGCAGGAGCTGCTCGATCAGGTGCAGAAGGCGCTGCGCATCTCGGGGTTCGGGTCCTCGGACGAGGACTGGCGCTCGGAGATCGTCACGCGCAGCGCGCTCATGGAGGAGAAGCTCGCGCAGGCGCACATGGTCGCCGGCACCGATGCGCGCGTGCTCATCACCGGCGAGAGCGGCACGGGCAAGGAGCTGCTGGCGCGCGCCATCCATCGCGGCAGTCCGCGCCGCAACAAGCCCTTCGTCGCCATCAATTGCAGCGCCATGGCGGAGAACCTGCTCGAGTCCGAGCTCTTCGGCCACGAGAAAGGCTCCTTCACCGGCGCGACGCGCGCCCACGACGGGCTCTTCATGGCCGCCGACGGCGGCACGCTGATGCTGGATGAGATCGGCGACATGCCGATGCGCCTGCAGGTGAAGCTCTTGCGCGTGCTGCAGGAGAACGCCATCCGCCCCCTCGGCAGCATCGATCCGGTGCCCGTCAACGTGCGGGTCATCTCGGCTACGCACCGCGACCTGCAGCAGCTCATGGCCGCGGGCCAGTTCCGCGAGGATCTCTACTATCGCCTCAACGTCGTGCACATCGAGATGCCCCCGCTCAGCCGCCGCCGCGAGGATATCCCGATGCTGGTCGCGCATTTCC
This sequence comes from Gammaproteobacteria bacterium, assembly GCA_028871705.1. Classification (GTDB taxonomy): domain Bacteria; phylum Pseudomonadota; class Gammaproteobacteria; order Steroidobacterales; family Steroidobacteraceae; genus 13-2-20CM-66-19. The sequence continues at coordinate 4,411 of JAGWMP010000040.1, read as the reverse complement.
TCGCGCAGATCGCCCGCGAGAGCGGCGTGCGCAAGATCTACGCGCCCGAGGCGGTCGAGCTCCTCGCCACCGCCGAATGGCCGGGCAACATCCGCCAGCTGCAGAACGTGGTCAGGCAGAACGTCGCGCTGTCGCAAACCCCGATCATTCCGGTGGAGCTGGTGCAGCAGTCCCTCGGCGGCTCGCCCGGGCGGCTGCCGTCTTTCGATGAGGCGCGCGATGAGTTCACGCGCAGCTACCTCTCGCAGATCCTGCAGATCACCGGCGGCAACGTCAGCCAGGCGGCGCGCCTCGCACGGCGCAACCGCACCGACTTCTACAAGCTCCTGGCGCGCCACCAGCTGACGCCCGAGGAGTTCAAGCAGCGCTGAGGCGCCGCGCCCTACGGCAGCAGGCCGTAAACGGTGAGCTGATTCGTGCCCACGACGTAGACCTTGCCGTTGGCGACCGTCGGCACCACGAACTTGACGGCGTTGCCACACTTGTCCGCGCTCAGGGTGCTGCTGCTCCAGAGCGCCGTGCCGAGCGCGGTCGCATCGTAAGCGCGCAGGATCGCCGGGCCCGTGCCGCTGGCGCCACTGGTCGCGGTGCCACTCGCGTTGGTATCGAGCGCCCAGGCGATGCCCGCCGTCGCACCCGATCCCCCCGCGGAGATGACCACATTGACGCCGGGATAGCCGTAGCTGTCCGTGCTCTGCGTCGCCGCCGTGGTCGCGAGGTGCGCATTACTGATCGGGTAGCGCTTGACGTTGTCCCCCACGGCGCCGGCGTAGACGTTACCGTTCCAGTAGGAGGCGGTCGTGAAGAAGCCGGTGGTGATGCCGCCGCCGGAGCCGTTGACAGTGACCGTCTGTACGTTGGTGTTCGTCACGCCGTTGTACTGGCCCGGGCTGTCGCGATCGACCATGTAGAGGTTCGATTCCTTGTCGGCAGCGATCGCGAGATGCGGATGCGTCACCGAGCCCGCCGCATCCGGGAGCAGCATCACCCCGGCGGAGCCGAGATCGAGGTCGCCCGAATCGAGCGAGGCCTGATCCGCGGGCGTGAAGAAATCGCTGACGGCGAGGCCGCTCGTCAGCTTCACCAGCGTGTCGCCGAAACTGTTGGCGGGAGCCGCCGGGGGCAGCCCCGTAATGTTGAAAGGACCATTGGCGCTCGAGAAGAAGAGATTGCCGCTCGAGTCGGCCGCAGGTCCCGCTCCGGCCATCCAGATGGCGGCGCCGGTACTCTCGGAGGAGTTCGGTGCGGTGTTGAACACGCCGGTCTGGGTGAGCGCCGTCTTGTCGTAGCCCATGATCCAGCCGAAGTAGGTGTTGGCGTCGCCGTAGGAGCCGAAGGCAACGTACACCGTACTGCCCGACAGCAGCAGCCCCGGACGCTGCATGTGGACCGAGGGGTCGAAGGTCAGCGTTCCGCTCGTCATCGGCACCGAGGCCGTGATGACGACCGGCGCTCCGGTTCTCTCCACGCCGGTCGCGAGACTGATGGCGTGCAGGCGGTAGTTGAAATTCGTCCCGTTATCGAGGGTCGAAGCGACCGCATAGAGCACGCCGGTCGTCAAATCGATGACCGGTGTACCGAAGATGCCGTAGGGGCCGTTGAGGTCGCTATCGCCCTGGTTGCCGTTGTTGGGCGTAGGCGTCGATCCGGCAGGCTCGAGGGTCATGTGCCAGTACGTGATACAGGGCGAGGCGTCGGCATCGAACGCGTATACGCTGTTTTGCTGAGTCGCGACGAACACGACGTTGTGCGTCCCGCCGCCGATCGCGAGGTTGGCCACGTACAAAGGCTGTGAGTAGACCGGTCCGTCGCCGATCGCGCAGGTAAAGACCTTGCCGAAGGCGCCGGCTGTGGAGAGCACACTCGAGCCGAGCGCATATTCCTGCAGGTTCTGGCCATCGCGCGAGTTGTCGTAGCGCTGGGTGGTCACGCCGGTGAGATCCGTCACCGCCACGCTCGCGTTCGCGGACACCGCGGTATTCGCAACACTGGTCGCCGTGACGGTGTGCGTACCGGCGGTAGCCGGCGGGGAATACACCCCCGCCGACGAGATCGTGCCGACCGCGGCACTGCCGCCGGCCGTCCCGTCCACCGACCAGGTGACGCCGGTGTTGGCCGTGCCGCTCACCGCAGCCGTGAAGCTCTGACCGACTCGTGTGGTCACAGCGGTCCGCCGCGGACTCAGCGTCACGCTGACGCCGCTCGCGCCGTTAACGGTGAGAGTCGCCGCAGAACTGGTCTGACTGCCGGCGACGTTCGAGACCGTTACAGCAAAGCTCGAACCGTTGTCGCCGCTCACAGTCGCAGGGGTGGTGTAACTGGCGCTGGTCGCGCCACCGATGGCCGTGCTGTTCTTCACCCATTGATACGTTAGTGGTCCAGTACCCGTGGCTACCACGCTGAACGTCGCGGTCGCGCCGACCGTTACGGTCTGATTCTGCGGCTGGGTAGTGATGGTAGGCGCGGTGTTGGTATTCGTCTGGTTGCCGGACCCCGAACCCCCACACGAAGCCAGGACGAGCGTCCAGAACGCCAGCAGTAATGGACGGCACCAACTCGCCGTGTGCCCGGAGTCACCGGTGCGCAGCAACCTGTTCACTATGAAGCTCCCCGATGTTTGTGAGTCGACGGCGTCCCGCTGGCCTCCGGCATCGATTTTGGCAGACCGATGACGCTTTACCCACTGTCGCCCACAGGCGTCACCCGAGTGCCAGCCGTGCGATCCATTCTATCGACAGTGCACTCTCGATGAGTTCTAGGCTAGTGCAACAGGCCGTAGACGGTGAGCTGATTGCTGCCCACGACGTAGACCTTACCGTTGGCGACCGTCGGCACGACGAACTTGACGGCGTTCCCGCAGGTGTCGGCGCCCAGGGTGCTGCTGCTCCACAGGGCCGTGCCAAGCGTCGTAGCATCGTAGGCACGCAGGATCGCCGGCCCTGCAGCACCCGAACCGCCGCTCGGCGTCCCATTGGCGTTGGTATCGAGCACCCAGGCAATCGCCGTGGTCGCGGACGCACCCGGCGCCGAGATCACCACATTGACGCCGGGATAAGCATAGGATTCGCTGCTCTGCGTCGCGGGTGAGGTTGCGAGCATCGCGCTGCCGATCGCATAGCGCTTCACATTGTCGCCCACCGCCCCGACATACACGTTGCCGTTCCAGTAGGAAGTCGAGGTAAAGATCCCGGTACCGGAAGTACCTCCCAGATGGTTGACCAGTACGGTCTGGAGATTGTTGTTGGCGACCGAGTTGTACTCGCCCATGTTGTCGCGGTCGACCATGTACAGGTTCGATTCTTTGTCGGCAGCGATCGCGAGGTGCGGGTGGGTCCCTGAGCCCGCCGCATCCGGCAGCAGCATCACGCCAGCGGAACCGAGGTCGAGGTCACCTGCCTCGAGCGTGGCTTGGTCGGCGGGTGTGAAGAAATCGCTGACGGCGAGGCCGCCCGTCAGTTTGATCAGGGTATCGCCGAAATTGTCGGCGGGAGCCGCCGGCGGCAGCCCCGTGACGTTGAAGGGGCCGTTGGCGCTCGAGAAGTAAAGGTTACCGCTCGAGTCGGCCGCAGGTCCCGCACCGGCCATCCAGATGGCCGCACCGGTACTTTCCGAGGAGTTCGGTGCGGTGTTGAACACGCCGGTCTGGGTAAGCGCCGTCTCGTCATAGCCAATGACCCAGCCAAAGTACGTATTGGCGTCGCCGTAGGATCCGAAAGCGATATAGACCGTGGAGCCCGAGAGCAACAATCCAGGGCGCTGCATCTGGACCGATGGTTGGAAGTTGACTCCCGAAATCGTGGCGCTGATCACCACCGGCGATGTCGGCTCTTCGGCGCCGGTCGTGATATCGAGCGCGTGCAGCCGGTAGTTGAACGTCGTGCCACTATCGAGAGTAGAAGCGACCGCATAGATAACACCGGATTGCAGGTCGATGACCGGCGTGCCGAAGATTCCGTAAGGCCCGCTGACATCCCCATCGCCCTGGTTGCCGCGGTTGGGCGTGGGCGTGGAGCCGGATGCGTCCAGGTTCACCGACCAGTAGGTCGTGCACGACGGCGAATCGGCGTCGAACGCATAAAGCACATTCTGCTGGGTTGCGACGAACAGCACGTTATGAACGCCGCCCGCGATTGCCAGATTCGCCACGTACAGCGGTTGTGCGTAGACCGCCCCGTTGGAGATGGCACAGGTGAATAGCTTGCCGAACGCTCCCGGCGTCGTGAGAACCGTGGATGTCAGCGCATACTCCTGCAGGTTCTGACCATCGCGCGAGTTGTCGTAGCGCTGCGTAGTCACACCCGCCAGGTCGGTGACTGCCACACTTGCGTTCGCGGAAACAGCCGTGTTCGCGACGCTGGTTGCCGTGACGGTGTGTGTGCCGGCGGCGGATGGGGGTGAATACACTCCTCCG
>JAGWMP010000297.1 GCA_028871705.1 Gammaproteobacteria bacterium | reverse complement strand
TCGAGGAGCTCCTGCGGATAAAGCGCCTTCCAGTGCGCCATGAGCCGGCGGTACTCGCGGTAGTAATGACCGATATCCATGAGATCGAGCGCGTAGCCCATGCGTTGGTCGAGGTGCAGAAAGAAGATCGACAGGCAGTTGTCGAGCGGGTCGCGCGTCGTGCAGACGACCCTGGCACCGGGAATCAGGCGCTTGATGAGTCCGATGTGCAGGAAATTCTCGGGGCGCTTGTCCGTCACGCAAACCGCCCCCGGGAAAAGCTGCCCGAGCCCGGTCAGATAGCGCCTGCCGAGCTCGGCGATCCGGCTCTCGGGCTGCGCGGCGAGCGAGGCCGGGTAAGGCGAGAGCTCGGCGCGCACGAGCTCGGGCAGCAGATCCAGCTCCCCGCCCGCAACGACTTGCGGATGGCGGGCGAGCAGCTGCTCGGCGAGCGTGGAACCGGAGCGGAACATGCCGCAGACGAATATCGGGCAGGGAGAAGGCGTCGGCTGCTGCGCGCCAGTGCGACGGACGGGCGCCTGGAAAGCCCGGATCAGGCCGTCCGTGAAACGCTCCTGGGCCGCCCGGTCGTAGCGTGGGGCGGAGGGCGCGCTGGCACGACTTTCGCGGTTCGCGTCCTGGTAAGCGGCGAAAGCGGCGGCGTATTCGCCGCAGGCGTCGAGCGCTGCCCCCAGGGCAAATCCCAGCGCGGCACGATCGCTGGCGCCGGCTGACGCGTCGGCGAGCGCCGCGCACAGGCGCTCGATCAGGGGGTCGTCGCGCCGCTCTACGCGATGGAGCCCCGCCGAGCGCGCGAGGCTCTCGAAGGAGCGCGGATCGAGTTCGAGGATGCGCGCGTAGGCGGCGAGCGCCTCCTCGCGCCGGCCAAGATCCTCGTGCAGGTTCGCGAGGTTGCGTAGCGCCGGCAGGTACTGCGGGTTGAGCGCGAGCGCGGTCCGCAGCTCGCGTTCGGCGGCTGCGTCCTGGCGCAGATGATCGGCGAGGATTACGGCGCGATTCAGGTGGACCTCCTCGGGCTGCCGCACACCGCGAGCGAGCGCCTGGGCGTAAGCCGCCAGCGACTCAGCGAAGCGCCCGAGCTTGCGCTGCAGGAGCGCGAGGTTGTACCAGCAGTCGGGAAGCTGCGGCCAGCGCGCGAGGATGTGTTCGTACAACTTCGCCGCATCGGCGAGGCGGCCGAGCTGCTCGAGCCGGGCAGCTTCGCGCAGCAGCGGAGCCGGCTCGTCGGGCTCGCTCATGCCAGAGTCGGCGTGGCCAAGCGGTCCGCCCAGAGCTCGACCCGCGCGCAGCCCGACACCGCGCGCCAGGCCGTGAGCGCTGCGGAGTGCGCCAGCAGGGCGCGCACGGCATCGCGCTTATCCGCGCCGGCCACGACGAAGAGCGGCTCCTCGACGGTGGCGAGGAACTCGGGACTCACGCTCACCGCACTCATGCCGTCGGGGCGCTGCACCGCGAGTGCATAGCGGCCACGGCCCCGCTCGAGGTCCGCTGCGCTGAAGAGCGAGGCGGTATGGCCGTCGGCGCCGAGACCGAGGAGGCCGAGACCGACGTGAATGCCGGAGCTCAGGAGCGTGGTCAGCCGCCCGGCGTAGTCGGCCGCCGCCTCCTCCAGGGGCAGCTCGGTGCGCACCCGCAGGACCTCCTCCTCGGGGAGCGCCAGCGCCGTCAGGAGCGGCTGGGACTGATGGTAGTTGCTCGCCGGGGAATCGGCCGGCACGTAGCGTTCGTCGCTGAAGAGCAGGTGCAGCCGCTCGTCGCGCCGCGTGCCCTGGCGGGCCAGCGCCCGGTAGGCGTTCATCGGCGTCGTGCCGCCCGCGAGCATGACGGCGCGCGCGCCGGGCGCTGCGAGCGCAAGCGCCAGGCGCGCGGTGAGCGCCGCGTCGAGCTCGGCGCGCGAGTCGAACACGCTGACGGCGAGCTCGGTCATGGCTGCGGCCGCGCCGTCCGCGGGCGCTCGGTGACCTGCACCGCGAGCTCGAAAGGCTGCCGCCCGCGCAGTCCCTTCAGCGTGACCGTCTCGCCCGGTTTGTGGGGCTAATTACGCCCGAGCACGTCCTGCGCGCCCCGGGGCGCGGCCCCGTCGACGCCGAGCAGCAGGTCGCCGGGCTTCAGTCCTGCCTGCAGCGCGGGACTGCCGGCGTAGAGGTTGGCGACCACCACGCCCCCCTGCGCGAGCCCGAGGCGCTGCGCCTGTTCGTCGGTGAGGTCCTCGGGGGCGATGCCGATCCAGCCGCGAATCACACGCCCGTGGTCGACGATGTCGCTCACCACGCCGCGCACCAGGTTCACGGGGATGGCGAAGCCGATGCCCTCGACCCCCAGGCTCTTGGCGACCATGGCGGTGTTGATCCCGACGAGCGCTCCGCTCGCATCGACCAGCGCGCCACCTGAGTTACCGCGGTTGATGGGCGCATCCGTCTGGATGAAGTCCTCGACCGGTGCGATGCCGAGCTGCGCGCGGCTCACGGCGCTCACGATCCCGTGCGTCACGGTGTGCGAGAGGCCGAGCGGGTTGCCGATCGCGAGCACCAGGTCGCCGACGCGCAACTGGTCGGAGCGCCCGAGAGGGGCGACCGGCAGCGACCTGAGGCCGACCTTGAGCACCGCCAGGTCGGTGTCGGGGTCGGTGCCGACGACGCGGGCCTCGGCGATGCGCCCGTCGGCGAGTTGCACCCGGATCGACTCGGCGTTGGCGATGACATGATCGTTGGTGACGATGTGGCCGGCGTCATCGACGATCACGCCCGAGCCGAGGCTGCGCTCGATGCGTTGCCGGTAGCGCGGCAGGAATTCCCCGAACAGCTCCCCGAAGGAGGGCGCCAGGCGCTCGGTGACCACCCGGTCGGTGTAGACGTTGACGACCGCGGGCTCGGCCCGTTGCACCGCTGCGGCGAAGGAGGCGCGCTCGGGCGCGGCCTCGCCGTGGGCCGCCGCGGGCACGGCCG
>JAGWMP010000039.1 GCA_028871705.1 Gammaproteobacteria bacterium | reverse complement strand
GGACGAGGGCCACGGCTGGCGCAGGAAATCCAACCGCGACGCCTACCTCGGGACTGCGGCGACTTTCCTCGAGCGCCTGAGCCGCTAGACCGCGGGCTGCGCCGCGAACGTCACCGTTACCCGCAGGCCCCGCCCGTCCGGGCCGCTGCCGAGGGCGACCACCGCCCCGTGGGCATCCGCGATCGCCTTGACGATCGCGAGGCCTAAGCCGCTGCCGGGCGGACCCGTGCCGGCACGACGGTAGAAGCGGTCGAACACCCGCGCGTGCTCGGCGGGCGGAATGCCGGGCCCGGAATCGCTCACCGCGAGCCTCGCGTGCCCGGCGCCGTCGGCCTCCACCGCGACGTCCACCCGGCCGCCCTCGCCGGAGTAGCGCACGGCGTTGTCGACGAGGTTGCGCAGCAGCGTGCGCAGCGCGTCCGGGTCCGCGGTCACGGTGAGCCCCTCCGCGGCGCCCAACCCGAGGTCGACGTGGCGGGCGTCGGCGAGCGGCACGAGCTCCGCGACGATCTCGCGTGCGAGGGGCTCGAGCGCCACCGGCGCGCGCGGCGGCGGCTGGCGCGGCGCCTCGCGGGCGAGCGCCAGCAGCTGCTCCACCAGGCGGATCGCGCGCTGCACGCCCTCGGCGAGCTCCTTCATGGCGGCGGCGCGCTCGGCATCGCTGCCCGCGCGCGCGAGCGTGCCGAGCTGCAGGTAGAGCGCGGTGAGCGGGGTGCGCAGCTCGTGCGCCGCATCCGCCATGAAGGCGCGCTCGCGCTCGCGCGCGGCGTCGAGGCGTTCGAGCAGCTCATTGAGCGCCGCCACCAGCGGCCGCACCTCCTCGGGGAGCGGCGTCTGCGGCAGCGGCGCGGAGGAGCGCACGCCGCGCGCCTTGACGAGGGCGGTGAGCCGCCCGAGGGGCTTCAAGGCATGGCCCACCGCGAGCCAGATCGAGAGCGCGAGCAGCGGCAGCAGCAGCGCGAACGGAGCCAGGGTGCGCAGCGCGAGCTCCGCGGCGCGCTGCGAGCGCACGCTCATCGGCTGGGCCACCTGCACCACGCGCGTCAGCGCCTGCGCGCCGTAGACGCGCCAGCGTCCCTCCGCGGTCGTGACGGTGGAGAAGCCGAGCGTGGTCGCTTCGGGGAGCTCCGTGTGCGGACGCGAGAGATATACGCGCGCGCCGTCGAGCGTCCACACCTGCACGACGAAGTCGTAGGCCGCATCCGCCGGGGCGATCTGCTGCGACAGCAGGTACTCGACCGGCTGATCGCGCAGCAGCAGCGCGGTCTCGCGCAGGTGGTAGTCGAAGAACGCGTCCGCCCCGGCGAGCGCGTTGCGGTACACCACCCAGCCGCCCGCCGCCCCGACCAGCACCACGCCGCCAAGGAGCGAGGCGAGCAGGCGAGCCCGCAGCGAGCTCATGGTGCCGGCCTCACGCGGTAGCCGACGCCGCGCACCGTGAGGATGTAGTCGGCGCCGAGCTTGCGGCGCAGCCCATGCACGTGCACCTCGATGGCATTGCTCTCGATCTCCTCGCCGAAGCCGTAGAGGCGCTCCTCGAGCTGGGCGCGCGACAGGATCGCTCCCGGGCGCTCGAGCAGCAGCTCGAGCAGCGCGAACTCGCGCGGCGACAGCGCCACCTCGGCGCCGTCGCGGGTGACGCGGTGCGTGGCCGGATCGAGCATCAGACCCAGGTGCTCGAGGTGCGGCGCGGGCCGCCCGGCCTTGCGCCGCAGCAGTGCGCGGATGCGCGCCGCCAGCTCCTCCAGATCGAAGGGCTTGACGAGATAGTCATCGGCCCCGGCGTCGAGCCCGGCGACCCGGTCGGCGACCGCGTCGCGCGCCGTGATGATGAGGACCGGCAGCGGCGTGCCGCGCGCACGCAGGCTCTTGAGGAACGAGAGTCCGTCGCTACCGGGGAGCCCGAGATCGAGCAGCAGCAGCTCGTAAGGCTCGGTCGCGAGCGCCGGCGCCGCCGCAGCGGCGGTGCGCACCCAGTCGACGGTGAAGCCGTCGCGCTTCAGTCCCGCGCGGATGGCCTCACCGATCATGGCGTCGTCTTCTACCAGCAAGAGTCGCATAGCAGTCCGCGAGTATGATCAATCGCGCTTTGGATCGTTCAGGGAGTCCCCATGGTGAGTCAAGCCGGGCGGCTGGCGGGCGATGCCGCGCTTCTCGGGGTGCGCCTCGGGGAAACCGATGCCGCGCGGCTGCTCACGCTGCTCGAGGAGCTCGCCCGCTGGAACCGCCGCACCAACCTCACGGCCATCACCGACCCGCAGCAGATGATCACCCATCACCTGCTCGACAGCCTCGCGATCAGCCCGGATCTCACCGGCACGCGCGTTGCCGACGTCGGTACCGGCGCGGGCTTCCCGGGATTGCCGCTCGCCGTGGCCAACCCCGGGCGGCAGTTCACCCTCATCGACTCGAACGCCAAGAAACTGCGCTTCGTGGCGCACGCCGCGGCGCTCCTCGGGATCGGCAACGTGACGACGCTGCACGCGCGCGCCGAGTCGCTGCACCCGCAGCCGCCCTTCGACACCGTCACGGCGCGCGCGCTCGCACCGCTGCCCAAGCTCCTCGCGCAGGTGGCGACGCTCGTGGGACCCGCGACGCGGGTGCTCGCCATGAAGGGGCGCTGGCCGGAGGAGGAGCTCGCCGCATTGCCGGCGTCCTGGAGCCTCGCCAGCTCGCGCATTCTCACGATCCCCGGGCTCGATGCGGCGCGCTGTGTGCTGGTCTTGTCACGGCTGAAAACGCCTGCGGCTAGGGTAGATGCAGCGGCAGGGCCGTCGTCTCCTTGATGACGGCGAGCGCGATCGAGGAGTTGACCGACTGCACGCCGGGGAAGCGCGACAGGTGGTCGAGGAAGAACGCCTCGTAGGCCTTGATGTCGCGGCACACGATGCGCAGCAGGAAGTCGGTCTCCCCCATCAGCGTGTAGCACTCGAGGATCTCGGGATGCGCGCGCACCGCCTGCTCGAATTTCAGGAGCGCATCGCGCCCGTGGCCGGCGAGCTTCACGTGCGAGAACACCATGACCGAGAGCCCCGCCTTCTCGCGGTCGAGGAGCGTCACGCGGCGCTTGATGACTCCGAGCTCGGTGAGGCGCCCGAGGCGCCGCCAGCAGGTCGAGGGGCTCATGCCGAGCCGCTCGGCGACCTCGGCCGCCGAGAGGTCCCCGTGCTCCTGCACCAGGTCGAGGATGCGCAGGTCGCCCCGGGTGAGTCCAGGCTGCATGATTCGTCTCACAATGTGGCGATATGGTGAAATGTATATTTCATCATCAGAGCCTCTACGGCAACTTTTGTGAGAATCCTTGCAGGGTCGCGGCGTAGCCTGACCGGATCGATCGATCCGGGAGGCGGGCATGGAAGTCTTCGACATGCGGGAATTCGACGGCCACGAGCTGGTGCTCTTCGGGCATGACGCCGCGACGGGGCTGCGGGCCGTGATCGCCATCCACTCGACCACCCTCGGTCCTGCTGCCGGTGGCTGTCGCATGTGGCCCTATGCCACCACCACGGACGCCGTAACGGACGTACTGCGCCTGTCGCGCGGCATGAGCTACAAGAACGCCATGGCAGGGCTGCCGTTCGGCGGCGGTAAGGCAGTCCTCATCGGCGACTCGCGCACGGCCAAGAGCCCGGAGCTGTTCGCCGCCTTCGGCCGCATGGTCGACTCGCTGCGCGGCCGCTACGTCACCGCCGAGGACGTCGGCACCACCACCGCCGACATGGCCCACGTGGCCCGCGTCACCCGGTACGTCTCCGGTCTCGGCCGCTCGCCCGGCGAGGCGGGCGGGGATCCCTCGCCCAAGACCGCGCTTGGGGTGTTTCTCGGCATCCGGGCGGCGGTGCGATTCCGCCTCGGCCGCGACGATCTCCAGGGGCTCACCGTCGCGGTTCAGGGGGCGGGCGGCGTCGGCTATCACCTCTGTGGCCTGCTCGCCGCCGCGGGGGCCCGCCTCAAGGTCGCCGACGTGCTGCCGCGGGCGGTCGAGCGGGTGTGCGATGAGTTCGGCGCGACGCCGGTCGCCGCCGTCAAGGTGCTCGAGGAGGAGAGCGACGTGCTCGCACCGTGCGCGCTCGGCGCGATCCTCAACACCCGCTCGATCGCGCAACTGCGCGCCACGGTGGTCGCGGGCGCCGCCAACAACCAGCTCGCCCAGGGCCAGGACGGCGAGGCGTTGCGCGCCGCGGGCGTGCTGTACGCGCCGGATTACGTCATCAACGCCGGCGGCATCATCAGCGTGGCGCGCGAATACTACGGCGGCACCGAGGCGCAGGTGCTCGAGGACATCGAACGTATCCCGGCGCGCCTCACCGAGATCTTCGAGCGCGCGCGGCGCGAGAACCGCACCACCAACGAGGTCGCCGACCGCATGGCGCGCGAGCGCCTCGGCCGCGAGCCGCAGCGCCTGGTGGCCTGAAGCCCCGGCCCCTCTTTCGAGGGTGTCGCCGCGCGGTCACAGCCGCGACGGGGTGCACCGCGTGGGCACGGCGTGCGGCCCGCGGTGAAGTACACTGTCGCCCATGAAGCGGGTCATCGCCATCGCGAACCAGAAGGGCGGCGTCGGCAAGACCACCACCGCGGTGAATCTCGCCGCTTCCCTGGCCGCCACGCGCCGGCGCGTGCTGCTCGTCGATCTCGACCCGCAGGGCAATGCCACCATGGGCAGCGGCGTCGACAAGGCGCAGGTCACCAGGAGCGCCTGCGAGGTGCTGCTCGGTGAGTGCGACCTGGCCGCGGCGCTGGTGGCGGTGCCCGACGGCGGCTTCATGCTGCTGCCGGCCAACCAGGACCTGACCGCCGCCGAAGTGCGCCTGCTGACGCTGCCGATCGGGCGCGAGACCAAGCTGCGCCTGGCGCTGCAGCCGCAGCGCGAGGCCTTCGATGTGATCCTGATCGACTGCCCGCCGGCGCTCAACATGCTGACCGTGAACGCGCTGGTCGCCGCCGACAGCGTGCTGATCCCGATGCAGTGCGAGTACTACGCGCTCGAGGGCCTCTCCGCGCTCCTCGCCACCGTCGAGCAGATCCGCGCGGCCGTGAACCCCGGCATCGCCATCGAGGGCGTGCTGCGCACCATGTTCGACCCGCGCAACAACCTCTCCAACGAAGTGAGCAGCCAGCTGATCGGCCACTTCGGCGAGAAGGTGTTCCGCACCGTCATCCCGCGCAACATTCGCCTCGCCGAGGCCCCGTCCTTCGGGAAGCCGGCGCTGTTCCACGACAAGGAATCGCGCGGCGCGCTCGCGTATCTCGCACTCGCAGGGGAGATGATCCGCCGTGAGGAAGAAGCGAAGTCCGAGGGGCGCGGTCCGCGCACGAGCCCGGGCAACAACGGCAACGGCAACGGCCACGGCAACGGCCACGGCACGGCGCCGGCCGGCGCCGCGTCCGAGGACAGCCCCGCGGCCGACCCGGCCGGCGGCGATGCCGACGCCGACGCCGACGCCGCCACCGCCACCGCCGGCGAGGGCAAGGGCGCATGAGCCGATGAAGAAGCCGACGCTCGGCAGGGGACTCGCGGATCTGCTCGGTCAGGCGGTGGCGCGGCCCACCGTCGCGGCGAGCCCCGGGGAGGAGCTCGCCCGGCTGCCGCTCGATGTGCTGCAGCGCGGCCGCTACCAGCCGCGCACCGACATGCGCATGGAGACGCTCACCGAGCTCGCCGACTCCATCAAGGCCCAGGGCGTGGTGCAGCCGATCGTGGTGCGGGCGCTCGAGCCCGCCGCGGGCGGGGCGCCCGGGGGCGCGCAGCGCTACGAAATCATCGCCGGCGAGCGGCGCTGGCGCGCCGCGCAGATGGCCGGCCTCGCCGAGATTCCCGCCGTGATCCGCCGTATCCCGGATTCGGCCGCGATCGCGGTCGCGCTCATCGAGAATATCCAGCGCGAGAACCTCAACCCCCTGGAAGAGGCGCGGGCCCTGACCCGCCTCATCACCGAGTTCGGGCTCACTCACCAGGAGGCCGCCGAGGCCGTCGGCCGTTCCCGCGCCGGCGTGAGCAACCTCCTGCGCCTTCTCGAGCTCCCGCCCGAGGTATCGCAGCTCCTCGAGCAGCGCGCGCTCGAGATGGGCCACGCCCGGGCGCTCCTCGGGCTCGCCGCCCGCCGCCAGCAGACCGAGGTCGGCCTCCTGGTGGCGAAAAAGGGCCTCTCGGTGCGCGAAACGGAAGCGCTGGTGCGCCGCCTGACCGCCCCGACGGTGCACGGTCCGGATGGCGATGCGGCCGCCCCCCGCGACCCGAACGTCGAGCGCCTCGAGCAGGAGCTCGCCGAGAAGCTCGGTGCCCGTGTAGCGATCCAGCATTCGGCCCGCGGGCGGGGCAAAGTGGTGGTGAGCTACAACAGTCTCGATGAGCTCGACGGCATCCTGGCGCACATCCGCTAGGGGAAATACGCCCTCGCCGGAATAGGTATTACCGCTGTGGACTGCCGTTGATGCGCTCTCTATAATCCCGCGGCTTTTTCGCCGGTCAGCCCTAAGTGACTGAACGGCCGGGATAAGTAAGCCCCTGGCGCCGTGCTCAAAGCGCTGGAACAGCGGCTCTTTTGAGCCCCTCGAGCGGGACTTATATAAGGTGTTGGCGATCGATCTGCCCCGGGCGCGGCGGCTGGCCTTCGGCGTCGTGCTGGGTCAGGCGGCGGTCACGCTGGTTGCGGCACTCGCCGCGGCAGGTTTGGCGGGCCGGGCGGCGGGGACTTCCGCGCTGCTCGGCGGCGGGATCGCGACGGCGGGGAGCCTGGCGATGGCGCTCCTGGTGTTTGCCGGCGCGGCCGTCGACTCCCAGCGCATCGTGGCGGCGTTCTACGTCGGCGAGGCGCTGAAGCTCGCGGTGGTCGTGGTGCTGTTCGTGGTGGTGCTGAAGACGGTCAGGGTGGTGCCGCTGGCGATGCTCGCCGGTTTCGCCGCTACGTACCTGATGTATTGGATTGCGCTGGTCGGCGCGCTGCCCGCGATGGGCGCACGCCGCGGAGCCTGACGGTGGCTGGACTCATGACAACGATGGTGGCGGAAGATTCCGGCGGTGCGACCGAATACATTCTGCACCACCAGACCTTCCTCTCTAACAAGGCGCCGCACGGCATCGTCGACTTCTCCGTCGTCAACTACGACACCGTGTTCTTCTCGGTGCTGCTGGCGGCGGTGTTCTTCGGCCTCTTCTGGCTGGTGGCGCGCAAGGCGACCGCCGGGGTCCCCGGCAAGGTGCAGAACTTCGTCGAGCTGATCGTCAGCTTCGTCGACACCCAGGTGCGCGATACCTTCCACGGCTCGAGCCGCCTGATCGCACCGCTCGCGCTCACCATCTTCTGCTGGGTGTGGCTGTTCAATTTCATGGACCTGGTGCCGGTCGACCTGCTGCCGTGGGCGGCGCGCGGCGCCGGCCTGGAGCACCTCAAGGTCGTGCCGAGCACCGATCTCAACGCCACGTTCGCGCTCTCGCTCACGGTGTTCGTGCTCATCATCTTCTACAGCGTGAAGATGAAGGGCCTGGTGGGCTTCGTCAGCGAATTCGTCCTGCAGCCCTTTCGGGTCAAGAACGTCTTCCTGCAGATCCCCCTCTCCCTCGTGAATCTGGTGCTCGAGTCGGTCACGTTCCTGGCGCGCCCGGTGTCGCTGGCGCTGCGTCTGTACGGCAACCTCTACGCGGGCGAGATGATCTTCCTGCTGCTCGCCGCGCTCACCCTGTCGGTGGGCTTCGAGAACCTGCACAGCGTCGGCGGCGCGGTCGGGACCGTGCTCGGCGTGATCGCCCAGGCGATCCTCGGGTTCATCTGGGCGGGGTTCCACGTGCTGATCATCACGCTGCAGGCGTTCATTTTCATGGTGCTGACGATCGTCTACCTGTCGATGGCCCACGAGCATCACTGACGCGGCGGTACCTCGGGCTTTTTCTGTCACTGGTTTTGGTATCGAGGAGAGATTGAATGGAAAACGTTGCACACATCCAGGCCATGACCGTGCTGGCCGTCGGCATCATCTTCGGCATGGGCGCACTCGGCACCGCCATCGGCTTCGGCATCCTCGGCGGGCGCTTCATCGAGGGCTCGGCGCGGCAGCCCGAGCTGCTGCCGGTGCTGCGCGTGCAGATGTTCCTGGTCGCGGGGCTGCTCGACGCGGTGGCGATGATCGGCATCGGCTTCGCGCTGTTCTTCACCTTCGCGAACCCGTTCCTCGGCGCGCTCTCGCACTGAAGCGTCGCGCGTAAGCGCGCCAGATCCGGAGACCGGACCGTGAACATCAACCTCACGCTCATCGTGCAGATGCTCGTGTTCGCCACGCTCGTGTTCGCCGTGATGAAGTGGGTATGGCCCGTCATCCTCGGCGCCATGGAGGAGCGCGAGCGCAGGATCGCCGAGGGACTCGCGGCCGCGGAGAAGGGCGAGGAAGCCCTCGCCGCCGCCCGCGGCCAGGCGGACGCCATCATCCGCGAGGCGCGCGAGCGCGCCGGCCAGATCATCGATCACGCCCAGCACCGCGCCAACGACCTGGTGGAGCAGGCCAAGGGCACGGCCAGCACCGAGGGCGCACGGCTGATCGCCGCCGCGCACCAGCAGATCGAGCTCGATACCACGCATGCCCGCGAGAGCCTGCGGCGCGAGGTGGCCGGCATCGCGGTCGACGCCGCGGCCAAACTCCTCGGCCGCGAGATCGACGCGCAGAAGCACGCGGACCTCCTCGACCGGCTGGCCGCGGAGGTCTGAAGAGCCCTCATGGCCGACAAGAGCACCATCGCCCGGCCCTACGCGCGCGCCGCCTTCGAGGAGGCGCGCCTCGATGAGCAGCTCGAGCCCTGGTCGCAGGCGTTGCACACCGGCGCCGCGGTCGTGGCGGACCCGCGCATCGAGGTGCTGCTCGGCAACCCGCACGTGACGCCCGAGCAGCTCGCGCAGCTCGTGATCGGCATCGCCGGAGCGAGGCTCGGCGAGCACGGCGCGAACTTCATCCGCACGCTCGCGGCCAACCGCCGCCTGGCGGTGTTGCCGGAGATCGCCGCGCTCTTCGACACGCTCAAGGATGCCGAGCAGGGCGTGGCGGACGTGACCGTGACCTCGGCCGCGCCGCTCGACGCCGCTCAGCAGAAGACGCTGGAAGGCGCACTCGCCAAGCGCCTCAGGCGTACGGTGCGCCTGCACTGCGCGACCGACCCGGCGCTCATCGGCGGCGCCGTGGTGCGCAGCGGCGATCTCGTGATCGACGGGTCGCTGCGCACGCGCCTCGAGCGCATCGCCTACGAATTGACCGCTTAAAGACCACCCATGAAATTGAGCTTCAACATGCCCCGCAAGACGCACGCCGTTTGCCAAGACGCTCAATTTCACGGGGTCCGGTAAGAGTAAAGATTCAAGAGGATCAGATATGGCCATCAAGGCATCCGAGATCTCCGATCTCATCAAGCAACGCATCGAGAACTTCAAGTCCGTCACCGAGGCGCGCAACGTCGGCACCATCATCTCGGTGACCGACGGCATCACGCGCATCCACGGGCTGGCCGATGCACGCTACGGCGAGATGCTCGAGTTCCCGGGCAACACCTTCGGACTCGCGCTCAATCTCGAGCAGGACTCGGTCGGCGCGGTGGTGCTCGGCGAGTACAAGCACCTCACCGAAGGCGACACGGTCAAGACCACCAACCGCATCCTCGAGGTGCCGGTGGGGCCGGAGCTGCTCGGGCGCGTGGTCGATGCGCTCGGCGCGCCGATCGATGGCAAGGGGCCGGTGAAGACCGCGCGTACCGCGCCGATCGAACGCGTGGCGCCCGGCGTGATCTACCGCAAGTCCGTCAGCCAGCCGGTGCAGACCGGCTACAAGGCGGTGGACTCGATGGTGCCGATCGGCCGCGGCCAGCGCGAGCTCATCATCGGCGACCGTCAGACCGGCAAGACCGCGCTCGCGGTCGACACGATCATCAATCAGAAAAGCTCAGGGATAAAGTGCATCTACGTGGCGATCGGCCAGAAGCAGTCGACCATCGCCAACGTGGTGCGCAAGCTCGAGGAGCACGGCGCGATGGCGCACACGGTGATCGTGGCGGCCTCCGCCTCGACGCCGGCGGCCATGCAGTACATCGCCGCCTACTCGGGCGTCACCATGGGCGAGTACTTCATGGACAACGGTGAGGACGCCCTCATCATCTACGACGATCTCTCCAAGCAGGCGGTCGCCTACCGGCAGATCTCGCTGCTCTTGCGCCGGCCGCCGGGCCGCGAGGCGTTCCCGGGCGACGTGTTTTATCTGCACTCCCGGCTGCTCGAGCGTTCGGCGCGGGTCAACGAGGAGTACGTCGAGCAGGCCACGCAGGGGCGCGTCAAGGGCAAGACGGGCTCGCTCACGGGACTGCCGATCATCGAGACCCAGGCCGGGGATGTGACCGCGTTCGTGCCCACCAACGTCATCTCGATCACCGACGGGCAGATCTTCCTCGAGACCGATCTCTTCAACGCCGGCATCCGCCCGGCGATGAACGCCGGCATCTCGGTGTCGCGCGTCGGCGGCGCCGCGCAGACTGACATCATCAAGAAGCTCGGCGGCGGCATTCGTCTCGCGCTCGCCCAGTACCGCGAGCTCGCCGCGTTCTCGCAGTTCGCCTCCGACCTCGATGAGGCCACCCGCCGCCAGCTCGAGCGCGGCCAGCGCGTCACCGAGGTCATGAAGCAGAAGCAGTACGCCCCGATGTCGGTGGCGGAGATGGCGCTGTCCATCTACGCGGTCAACAACGGCTACATGGACAAAGTGGACATCAAGAAGGTGGTGGATTTCGAGGCGGCGCTGCAGGCCTTCGCCCACACCAACTACCAGTCGACGCTCGATGCCATCAATGCGACGCCTAAGCTCAGCAAGGAGAACGAGGCGGCGATGAAGAAGGTCATCGAGGACTTCCTCGCCACCGGCACCTACTAGCCACCCCAGGAAATCGTGCCCGCCATGATCAACAACTTGCGCCAACTGACAAGACGCGCGATTTCCCGGGGGCCCCGGCTGGGACTCCGTGGGAAGTCAGTGCCAGGGGATTGACGCTATGCCCGGCACCAAGGAAATCCGCTCCAAGATCGCGAGTGTCAAGAGCACTCAGAAGATCACCAAGGCCATGCAGATGGTGGCCACCAGCAAGATGCGCCGTGCCCAGGAGCGCATGAAGCTGGCGCGACCTTATGCCAGGCGCATGCTCGAGGTGATCGGCCACCTGACCGAGGCCAACCCCGATTACCGCCACCCGTTCCTGGTCACGCGTCAACCGAAGGCGATCGGCATCATCGTAATCTCGAGCGATCGCGGCCTCGCCGGCGGACTGAATGCCAACGTGTTCAAGCAGACGCTGACCTTGATCCGCGAGTGGCAGCGCCAGGACGTGCCGGTGAAGCTGTGCCTGATCGGCACCAAGGCGCTCACCTTCTTCCGGCGCTTAGGTCTCCCGATCCTCGCCAACGTCACGCACCTCGGCGACAAGCCGCACGTCAAGGATCTCATCGGCACCGTCAAGGTGATGCTGGATGCTTACCGCGCCGGCGAGCTCGATCGGCTCTTCCTCATCAACGCGCAGTTCGTCAACACCATGACGCAAAAGCCGACCGTGCAGCAGCTGCTGCCGATCGAGGCGCTCGATACGGAAGGCTTGCAGGAGCACTGGGACTACATCTACGAGCCGGATGCCGCCGGCATCCTCGACGGACTGCTGATGCGCTACATCGAGTCGCAGGTCTATCGCGCGGCGGTCGAGAACGTCGCCTCCGAGATGGCGGCGCGCATGATCGCCATGGGCGCGGCCACCGACAACGCCGGCAAGCTCATCGGCGAATTGCAACTGATCTACAACAAGGCCCGCCAGGCCGCGATCACGAAGGAGCTTTCGGAGATCGTGGGCGGCGCGGCAGCCGTTTAGGCGAGCAGGAGCTAAGCACCATGGCCACTCCCCGCGAGGGCAGGATTACCCAGATCATCGGCGCCGTCATCGACGTCGAGTTTCCGCGTGAGTCGATTCCGCACGTCTACGAGGCGCTCAAGCTCAAAGACGTCGACCTGACGCTCGAGGTCCAGCAGCAGCTCGGCGACGGCGTGGTACGCACCATCGCCATGGGCGCCTCCGAGGGCCTCAAGCGCGGGCTCGCGGTCGAGGCCACCGGGGCGCCGATCTCGGTGCCGGTCGGCAAGGGCACGCTCGGGCGCATCATGGACGTGCTCGGCAAGCCGCAGGACAACCGCGGTGCGGTCGAGGCGAGCGAGTACCTGCCGATCCACCGGCCGCCGCCGTCCTTCGAGGAGCAGGCGGGGGGCCGTGACCTGCTGGTCACCGGCATCAAGGTCATCGATCTGCTGGTGCCGTTCGCCAAGGGCGGCAAGATCGGCCTGTTCGGCGGCGCCGGCGTCGGCAAGACCGTCAACATGCTCGAGCTCATCAACAACATCGCCAAGCAGTACTCGGGACTCTCGGTGTTCGCCGGCGTCGGCGAGCGCACTCGCGAGGGCAACGACTTCTATCACGAGATGATCGAGTCGGGCGTCATCGACAAGGACAACCTGGCGAACTCCAAGGTGGCGATGGTCTACGGCCAGATGAACGAGCCGCCGGGCAACCGCCTGCGCGTCGGTCTCACCGGCCTCACCATGGCCGAATACTTCCGCGACGAGGTGCGGCCGGACTCCGGCGGCAAGGGGCGCGACGTGCTGTTCTTCGTCGACAACATCTACCGCTATACGCTGGCCGGCACCGAGGTCTCCGCGCTCCTCGGCCGCATGCCCTCCGCGGTCGGCTACCAGCCCACCCTCGCCGAGGAGATGGGCGTGCTGCAGGAGCGCATCACCTCGACCAAGACGGGCTCGATCACCTCCATCCAGGCGGTGTATGTGCCCGCGGACGACCTGACCGACCCTTCGCCGGCTACCACCTTCGCGCACCTCGATGCGACCGTGGTGCTGTCGCGCCAGATCGCATCGCTCGGCATCTACCCGGCGGTCGATCCGCTCGACTCCACCAGCCGCCAGCTCGATCCGCTGGTGGTGGGCGAGGAACACTACAACACCGCGCGCGGCGTGCAGGCTGTGCTGCAGCGTTACAAGGAGCTGCAGGACATCATCGCCATCCTCGGCATGGACGAGCTTTCGGAAGAGGACAAGCTCACCGTGTACCGGGCGCGCAAGGTGCAGCGCTTCCTGTCGCAGCCCTTCAACGTGGCGAAGGTGTTCACGGGGCAGGACGGCAAGATCGTCCCGCTCAAGGACACCATCCGCGGCTTCAAGGGCATCATCGCCGGTGAGTTCGACGCTCTCCCCGAGCAGGCCTTCTACATGGTGGGCGGCATCGAAGAGGCGGTCGAGAAAGCCAAGACGCTGCAATAACCATGGCTGAGGCAAGCACCATTCATGTCGATATCGTGAGCGCGGAAGGCGAGCTCTTCTCCGGCGAGGCCGCGGAAGTGATCGCGCCCGCCTCCCAGGGAGACCTCGGCATCCTGCCGCGGCACGCGCCGCTCCTGACGCTGCTCAGGCCCGGCGAGGTGCGCGTGCGGACCCCCGACGGCGAAGACCACCATTTCTTCGTCGGCGGCGGAGCGCTCGAGGTGCAGCCGAGGCGCGTCACGGTGCTGGCCGACACGGCGCTGCGCGCCCGCGATATCGACGAGGCGGCGGCGCTGGCCGCCAAGCAGCGCGCCGAGGACGCCCTCAAGGAGAAGGTCGGGCACATCAGCATCGCCGAGGCGCAGGCGGAGCTCGCGCGCGCGATCGCGCAGCTCAAACTCATCCAGCGTCTGCGCAAGCTGCGGGCGTGACCCCTGGACGCGGCGCCGGGTGTGCTCGCGGGGCTCGTCCGTAACTTAAGCGGCGGGCTCGCCCTCGTCTTCCTGCGGCGGCGCTGGCCGCCGCGTTTCACCGTCGGCTTCGACCAGCTGGCGGCACTCCTGCTCTTCAATCTCCTGGTGTGGGCGTTGCTCGATCGCCTGCATGCCGAGCACCACGCCGAGTTCGTGGCCGACGGCCTCTTCGGCTGGGCGTGTTATCTCTTGCTCGCGCTCATCGGCTGCGCGCTCGTTGCCCGCGCACAGGACCGCGCCGCCCCGACCCGCCAGCTCCTCGCCGTGACGCTGTCGGTGGCGCCCTTCGTGCTCACGGCGCTGTGGCTGCTCGGCGACCTGGCCTTCATCGCCCGCCACCCGCTCGCGGCCGGCGCCCTGGCGATCCTCTACCTCGCGCTCGTGGCGCTGCGCGTGCTCGGGGCGGCCTTCGGGCCGGTGCGCCTGAAACCGGCGCTGCTGGCGGTGGCGCTGGTGCTCGCCGCGCCCTCGATGCTCGCCTGGCTCGATCTCGACACCCGCCTGTGGGTGCTGCCCGATACCACCGAGGCGCAGGACGACCTCGATCCGGGCGAGGCGGAGGCGCTGCTCTACGACCAGCCGGCGCGCATCGCCGAGGTGGTGGCGCGCGTCACGCCGTCGGAGCCGCCGACGCCACACGCGTATTTCGTCGGCTTCGCCGGGGACGCCGACCCGGAGGTGTTCAGCCGCGAGACGCAGTTCGCGCGGCAGGTGTTCGCAGCGCGCTTCGGCTCCGCCGACCGTTCGGTGCTGCTCGTCAACGACGCCGGGGATCGCGACTCCTGGCCGATCGCGAGCCTCTCGGGGCTCTCGCAGGCGCTCAAGCTGCTCGCCGCGCGCATGGATCCGGACGAGGACGTGCTGGTGCTGTTCCTCACCTCGCACGGCTCCGAGGACGGGCTCGAGGTGCGTAACGGCTCCCTGCCGCTCGCGCAGCTCGAGCCCGACGACCTGCGTCAGGCACTCGATGACTCCGGGATCCGCTGGCGGCTGGTGGTGGTGTCGGCCTGCTACGCCGGCGTCTTCATCGATGCGCTCAGGAACGACACCACGGCGATCGTGACCGCCGCGGACGCCACGCACAGCTCTTTCGGTTGCCAGGAGGACCGCGAGCTCACCTGGTTCGGCGACGCGTTCCTCAAGGACTCCCTCCCGGGCAGCCCCTCGCTCGAGGCGGCCTTCGCCAAGGCCGCGCGGCTCATCGCCGAGCGCGAGGACGCCGGGCACGAGGTGCATTCCAACCCGCAGCTCTACATCGGCGCGCAGATGCGCGCGAAGCTGCGCGCGCTCGAGGGCGCGCACCCCGCGCTCGAGCGCAACCCGGTCATCGTGCGCCGCTAAGGTACAATTCCTCATGGCCAGCATCGCGCAACCGCTCTCGGTGGTGATCCTCGCCGCCGGAGAGGGCAAGCGCATGCGCTCGGCCATCCCGAAGGTGCTGCAGCCGCTCGCCGGCCGCCCGCTCCTCGAGCACGTCATCGACACCGCCCGCGCGCTCGCACCGGCCGCCATCCACGTGGTGTACGGCCATGGCGGCGAGCAGGTGCGCACCGCGCTCGGCGCACAGCCGGTCGGCTGGGTGCTGCAGGACCCGCGCCGCGGCACCGGGCACGCGCTGCTGCAGGCCATGCCGCAGATCCCCGACGGCCATACGGTGCTCGTGCTGTACGGCGACGTGCCCTTGATCCGCGCCGCGACGCTCGCCGAGCTGCTCTCCCGCGTCGGGCGGGGAAATTTGAGCCTGCTCACGATGAAGACCGACACGCCGGCGGGCTACGGCCGCGTCGTGCGCGCGCGCGGCGGCGTGCGCCGCATCGTCGAGGAGAAGGACGCGACGCGCGCGCAGCTCGCCATTCGCGAGTGCAACACCGGCGTGCTGGCGGCGCCCGCGCGGCTGCTGCGCCGCTGGCTCGGGCGCCTCAAGCCCGACAACTCGCAGCGCGAGTACTACCTCACCGACGTGGTGGCGCTGGCGGTCAAGGACCGCGTCGCCGTCAAGGCGGTGGTGGCCGCCACGGCGCTCGAGATGCTCGGCGTCAACGACAAGGCGCAGCTCGCCGAGGCCGAGGCCGGCTGGCGGGCGCGCGCCGCGCGCGAGCTGATGCTCGGCGGCGTCACCGTCGCCGATCCCGCGCGGCTCGAGGTGCGCGGCCACGTGAGCTACGGGGCCGACGTGTTTCTCGATGTGAACGTGGTGCTCGAGGGACGGGTGGTGCTCGGCGACGGCGCGCGCATCGGCCCGGGATGCGTGATCCGCAACAGCGAGATCGGCGAGCGCACCGAGGTGTTCGCGCACTGCGTGATCGACCAGGCGGTGATCGGACCGGAATGCAACATCGGCCCGTTCGCGCGCTTCCGGCCGAGCTCGACGCTGGCGCGCGGCGTGCACATCGGCAATTTCGTCGAGGTGAAGAACTCGCGCCTGGGCGCGGGCTCCAAGGCCAACCACCTCGCCTACCTCGGCGACGCCGAGCTCGGCGCGCGCGTCAACATCGGCGCCGGCACCATCATCGCCAACTACGACGGCGCCAACAAGCATCGCACCACCATCGCCGACGACGTCCACACCGGCAGCAACAGCGTGCTGGTGGCGCCCATCACCGTGGGCGCGGGCGCCACCATCGGGGCGGGCTCGACCGTGACGCGCAGCGTGCCGGCCGGCAAGCTCACCGTGGCACGCGCGCCGCAGAAGACCGTCGAGGGCTGGCAGCGCCCGGTGAAGC
>JAGWMP010000038.1 GCA_028871705.1 Gammaproteobacteria bacterium | reverse complement strand
ACTCCTCGAGCTTCTCCATGGGGATGAAGCTGCCGTAGCGCACCGTCGCCCCGATCCGCCGCGCCTCATCGGGATTGGCGGTGCGGGCGATCGCGAGCGCAAACGAGTCGACGAAATTCCCGTCGGTGAGCGGCAGCCGCGCCGGCAGCATCCGCTTGTCGCGGGTGAGCGCGATGTACCCGCAGCTGATGTGGCGGGCGGCGCGGGCGCTGAGCGCAAAGCCGGCCGTGCCCGCGTGGGCGAGCTGGCCCGAGCCGTTGAAGCGGCTGCAGAGCCCGTAGAGCTGGTAGATGTCGGGCTCGAGGACATAGCGGCCGCCGCCCGCCTCGCGCACCGTCTTCGACAACACGATGCTGCGCTGCTCCGCGGCCTTGAGAATCGAATGGATCAGCTGCTCGGTCTCGGCGCGGTACTCCGGGAAGTCCGCGAGCCGCGCCGGGTCGGGCAAGCGCACGTCGAAATCGAGCGCGATGGCCGCGGCGTTGGCGGCATCGAGGTCGTCGACGAGATGCGCGAGATAGTCCCGCTTGATCGGGACCCGGGCCGCGAGACTGCCGCGCCAGTACTCGTCGTCCCCGATCAACAGCACCTTGACGTAGCGCGGCTCGAGCGGCTGCCAGTACCACTCGAGGAGCCGCTGCGAGACCCAGTTGCGCACCTTGTCGAAGCCGAGATACTCATCGACATAGGGCCGCACCAGCGTGCCGGCGATCAACACGAATATGACCACGGCCCAGTGGCGCCAGCCCTTGCGGCGCAGGTGCGCGATGACCGCCTGGATCCTCTCCCGGTGCCGACTCAGCATCCCACCCCCTGTTGAGTCAGCGTACGATATTGATCCGTCAGCGGAAAGTAGCGATGCAGCACCCGTCCGTCCGGCCCATTAAATAGTAGACTCCCGGTCCGATGAACCTGAATTTCTCCGAGACCGAGGAGCGCTTCCGCGGCGAGGTGCGCGCCTTCGTCGCCGCGAAACTGCCGGCGGCGCTGCGCGACAAGGTCCTCGGCCACAAGCGCCTCGAGCGCGAGGATTTCCTCACCTGGGTGCGGATCCTGAACACCCGCGGCTGGGTCGCACCCGGCTGGCCGCGCAAGTTCGGCGGTCAGGAGTTGGATCCGGCCCGGCAGCTCATTCTCGAGGAGGAATGCGCGCTCGCCGGGGCACCGCCGGTGCTGCCCTTCGGGCCGCGCATGGTCGCGCCCGTCATCATGGCCTTCGGCAACGCGGCGCAGCAGGAGTACTTCCTGCCGCGGATCCTCAACGGCGAGCACTGGTGGTGCCAGGGGTATTCCGAGCCCGGCTCCGGCTCCGACCTCGCCTCCCTCAAGACCCGGGCCGAGCGCCGCGGCGAGAGCTATATCGTGAGCGGCCAGAAGACCTGGACGACGCTCGCCCAGTACGCCGACTGGATCTTCTGCCTGGTACGCACCTCGCAGGAGGGGCGCCCGCAGGAGGGCATCTCCTTCCTGCTCATCGACATGAAGTCCCCGGGCGTCACGGTCCGCCCGATCGTGATGCTCGACGGCGAGCACGAGATCAACGAGGTGTGGCTCGACAACGTGGAGGTGCCGGTCGCCAACCGCGTGGGCAAGGAGAACGAGGGCTGGACCTACGCCAAGTTCCTCCTGGGTCACGAGCGCGTCTCGAATGCGGCGCTCGGGGTGAGCAAGCGCGCACTGCGGGAGCTCAAGGCCATCGCCGCCGCGACGCCGGCCGGCTCCGGCCGGCCGCTGCTCGAAGTGCCGCGCTTCCGCGACCGGATCGCCGAAGTCGAGATCGATCTGATGGCGCTCGAAGTGATGGTGCTGCGGGTCATCGCCATGGACCGCGAGCGTCACACGCCGGGTCCCGAGGCCTCGCTCCTCAAGCTCCACGGCAGCCAGATCCAGCAGACGATCTCGGAGCTCGCCATGGAGGCGCTCGGCCCCTATGCGCCGCTCCATCAGCCGCTCGCGCTGAGCGCGGACTGGGCGGGTGCGCCCGCCGGTCCGCCGCTCGGGCCCGGCGTCACCGGCCGCTACTTCAACTTTCGTAAGACCTCGATCTATGCGGGGTCGAACGAGATCCAGCGCAACATCATCGCGCGGCACATGCTGGGACTGTAGCGCGCATGGATTTCACCTTCACCGAAGAGCAGACCCAGATCCGCGACGCGCTGCGCCGGTTTCTGAGCGAGACCTACACCCTCGAGCGCCACCGCCGGATCGCGCGCGCCGGCAGCGGCTGCGACCCCGAGATCTGGGCGCAGTTTGCCGAGCTCGGGATCCTGGGACTCCTCATTCCGCAGCCGCTCGGGGGAATCGGCGGCAACGCGTTCGATGCCCTGGTCGTCATGGAGGAGCTCGGCCGCGCCCTCGTCATCGAGCCGTATCTCGCGACCGCGCTCGTCGGCGCCGGCATCCTGGTGCGGGCCGGGAGCCCCGCGCAGCAAGAGATCCTCGCCGGGGTCGCCGCCGGAAAAACCCGCCTTGCCCTCGCACACGATGAGCCCGACTCGCGCTGGCGGCTCGGGGCGATCGCGACCCGCGCCACGCGCGAGGGCGCGGGCTGGACCCTCAAGGGCCGCAAGGCCATGGTGGTGGACGGCGCGGGTGCCGACTACCTCATGGTCTCGGCGCGCACCGAGTCCGGACTCTCGCTCTTCCTCGTGCCGGGACCGACCGAGCGCCTGACGCGCGCCGCCCTCGGCACGCATGACGGCTCGAGCGTGGCCGAGATCGCACTCGATGGAGTCCGGGTGCCGGCGGATGCGCTGATCGGCAGCGAGGGCGGCGCTCTGGCGCTCGTCGAGGCGGCGCGCGAGGTGGCCATCGCGGGCCTCTGCAGCGAGGCGGTCGGAGCGATGGATGCGCTGCTCGCACTCACCCTCGCCTACGTCAAGACGCGCAAGCAGTTCGGCGTGCCGATCGGCGGCTTCCAGGCGCTGCAGCACCGCATGGCCGACATGCTGCTGCACGCGGAGCTCGCCCGCTCGATGAGTTATCTCGCGACCGCGAAGCTCGCCGTCCCCGATGCGGGGGAGCGCCGGCGCGCGCTGTCCGCCGCCAAGTTCCTCATCGGACGCTCAGCGCGCCTCGTCGGCCAGGAAGCCGTGCAGATGCACGGCGGCATGGGCGTCACGGACGAGCTCGCCACCTCGCATTACTTCAAGCGCCTGACGCTCATCAATGCGAGCTGCGGCGACCGCGATCATCACCTCGACGAGTTCGCGGCGGGGATGATCACCAGCTTCCCGCAGGCTCTTCTTTCCAGGAGTGCCGCCAACGCCTCGGCGCCGCGCTCGAGCGGATAGCGGGCGGCGACGTGCGGGCGCAGGCGCCGTTCGCCGAGCCACTGAAACAAGGTGGCGAGATCGCGCGCCCAGGCCGCTGGCTCGCTCTTGACGTATCGCCCCCAGAACACCCCGATGAGCGAGCACCCCTTGAGGAGCAGGAGGTTCGCGGGGATGCGCGGAATGTCCCCGTTCGCAAAGCCGATGACGAGATAGCGTCCCCGCCAGGCGCAGTTGCGCAGCGCCGCCTCCGTAACCGCGCCGCCGACCGGATCGAAGACGACATCGACGCCCCGGCCCGCGGTCAGCGCGGCGAGCACGGACTTGAGGTCCGCGCCCGTGTAGTCGATCACCTCATCCGCCCCGTGCTCGCGGCAGATGCGGCGCTTCTCCTCGGACGATGCGGCCGCGATCACCCGCGCGCCGAGCGCCTTGCCGATCTCGATGGCGGCGATGCCGACGCCGCCGGCGGCGCCGAGCACCAGGAGCGTCTCACCGGCCTTCAAAGCACCGCGATCCGCGAGGGCGTGATAGGCCGTCCCATAGGTCAAAAGGAACGCCGACCCCGTGGCGAAATCGATTCCCTCGGGCAATGGAGTCAGGGCGGCGGCGTCCGCCGGCACCCGCTCGGCGAATGCGCCCGATGGGGTGAGGGCGATCACCCGGTCGCCGGGTTTGACCCCCGCGACGCCCTCGCCGACCTGCTCGACGACACCGGCGCACTCGCTGCCGGGCACGAACGGCAGCGCCGGCGTGAACTGGTACTTGTTCTGAATGATGAGCGCGTCCGGGAAGTTGACCCCGGCCGCGTGCACGCGCACCACGACATGTCCCGGAGCGGCCACCGGGTCCGGCACCTCTTCGACGACCAGGGTGCCGGGTAATCCCCACGCCTTGCACAGGAGTGCGCGCATGCTCACCGCGGATTCACAGACTCAGGTGGCTTAAGTCAGCTTTCCCGACCAGGTCAGCCGGGTCCCCTTGGGCAGACCGGCGGGCAGATCCTCGGGATCCGCATAGAGAGTGTAGTGGCTGCAGGGGCAGTGCACCCCGTACGCGGGAGCGGCCGCATCGGCGATGAGATGCACCCGGGCCGGGTCGGTCCGCTCGTCCGGAAACCCCCAATGCTCGCGCTGATCGATGGAACGACCGCAGCCGCCACAGGTCAGATAACGGTAGGGGTCGGTGCGCGGATGTGCCATCAGAGGCCCTGAAACCCCCTGCTCTGCTTCTTCTCTCTTTTCGCGGCACGCTTTTCCTGCAGAGACTTCTGGGGCTTCTTCTTCGCCTCTCGCTTGCGGTCCATACCCTTGCTCATGACTCGCTCCCGTTAGGACAGTGCATCGATCGTCAGCGCCGCGCGCGGCCCCCGCACCTTGCGCCCTTCCGTGCCGGCACGCAAACGCCCCCGATCATAGGGCTTAGTTCAGCGCCGCCGCCCCGCCTCCTCGAGCGATCGCCTCTGCCGAAAGGCGAGCAGTGTTGCGGAAAAACGAGTATCTTGGAGGCGGCTCGTAATCTTCCGGCTTGTCTGTCTCGCCCGCGGCGCACCCCTAGCGCAATTCCCCGGGCCAGTCTCTCACCTCGTAAGCTCGACGAACCACGGCAGCAGGTTCCGGCCTGCTCATACCTCTTCATCAATTGCATCTTCAATGACTGTGAGTACTTCCAAGTGACCAAACTATATGTAGGAAATCTGCCCTTCACGACGACGGACGAGGCGGTCAACGCCCTGTTCTCCAAGCATGGAACCGTCGAGAAGGTCTCCCTGATCACCGATCGCGACACGGGCCGTCCGCGTGGTTTCGGCTTCGTCGAGATGTCGAATGCCGACGCATCGCGCGCCCTGCAGGCGCTCAACGGCACCGACTTCGAGGGCCGCGCGCTCAAGGTGAGCGAAGCCCAGGAGCGCGAGCGCTCAGGCTCGGGCCCGCGCCGCTACTAATGCGCGATCCCGTTTGAGGACCGTGAGGGAACGATGGCCTGGCGCAAGTCGGGGCTGTTCCATCCGGCCCAGGAAATCCTCATCGCGACCTGCGATGTCTGCGAACGCGACATCGGCTTTGAGGACGGGCGCCGGCCGCGGGATCACTTCCGCATCAGCCGGCACCCGAATCCTGGGGAGATCGACGACCAGGAGCCCGCGGTGACCATCTGCTCGGGCGAGTGTCTGCGGGCATTCGCGGCCAGGACGCCGAGCCCCGATCGGGCCCTGACGTTCTGGGAGCGGGGCCGGCCGCGCGGCAAGCGCCCGACCTGAGCCGTGAGCCAGTACGAGTTCACCCTCTCGCTGCGCCTGCGACATCCGGGCATCGATCCCTTCAGGATCACGCAGACGCTCGGCATCGAGCCGCAGCACACCTGGAAGGCGGGCGACCCGCGCTGCGATCCGGCGGGCGGCGCGCTCGAGGGCGCCTACCGCGACAGCTACTGGATGGGCCGCCTGATGGAGGAGCCGAAACTCTCCTCCGCGCAGCTGTCGGTGGAGAGCGTGCTACTGCAGAAGCTGGCGCACTTGCGCCGCTCGCAGGCCTTCCTCGAGCGGTTGCACGCCGAGGGCGGCGTCGCGGAGCTGCACATCAGCCTGTACGCACGCGAGGACTTCAGGCTCGAGCTGCCGGATGAGACACTCGGGTTGCTCGGCAGGCTGGGGTTGGCGGTCGCGCTCGACGTGCATCCCTCACCCTCGCCCGAAGCGGTCGAGGCCATGTGAGCCGCGGCGGCTCAGGCGCAACGCGAGCCCGGTATTTGACGTTCACGTCCACCAGAGAACGGAGTGCAGATGCAAAGAAACTATAACCAGGTGCGTAAGCAAAGAGAGGCCGCACGCAAGGCGCGGCAGCAGGAGAAGCTACAGCGCCGCACGGCTGCCCGTGCCAGCGCCGCGGCCCCCGCGCCGGCGGCCGCGCCCGCGGATACCGGTCCCGTAGCGCCCGACACGACCGGACGCACATCATGAAACTTGCACTCATCACCCCCGCCGCCAAGCGCCAGGAGCGCCGCGAGCGCCTGCGGAACAGCCGCGCCACGGCGCTGGCGTTGCGCGAGGTCTTTCCGGCCGTGCAGTATCTGCGGCTGGATCTCATGTTCCGCAGTCCCGGCCCGAGCACCCCCGCCATGCAGTCGCACACGCTGCACGCGGCGGCCCGTGCCTTCTTCGAGTTCCCCTGTCCCTACGCCGATTGCGATGGCCAGTTCGATCTGAGCGCCGCCGTCAAGGCCGCCATCGCAGGCCCGACGCACCAGACGACCGGAGAGCTCGAGTGCTCCGGACGGCGCGCCGTGGGCGTGGGCGAGAGCGACCTGTGCAAGCTGCACCTCAGCTACACGGTGGCCGCAACTTTCAAAGACGCAGCCGTCGCGCTGTCGGTGAAGCATGCAACCTGATACCTGGTTAACCGCCTGGCAACAGCACGACTCGAACCAGAAGACCTCCACGCCGCATCCGGCGAGTGAACTCGTCCGCACTCACGCCGAACGCATCGCCCACGAAGCCGAAGACCGGCTGCAGAAACGGCAGATGGAGCTCGCCGAGCAGCGCTCGAGCGACAATTCTCCGGACGTGCGCATCCGCGCGTGGGAGCGGGTGCATGCGTTGCGCCTGCCGAGCGCCCCAGGGCATCCCGTCCTGCGCTCGATCGCCATCTCCACCGGACTCACCCTCGCCCAGGTCGAGGAAGAGCAAAGCGTCCGCCGGGCGCGCCGCGCGCTCAGCGCACCGAGTCGCCCGCCGGACAGCGTCTGACGGCGGCCCCTAAGCCGGGGCCGTACAGAGGAACAGCTGCGCGGGCGGGAAGTTGCGCCGTTCGCGGCTGCGCTCGACCGCACCGAAGGTCCGCTCGAGCGTCGGCAGCGCACGCGCGGTGAACTGGTAGACGAGGAACGCCCCGCCCGGCTCGAGCGCCGCACGGCTTTGCTCGGCGATCTCGGTGCGCACCGGATCCGGCATGCTGCCGAGCGGAATCCCGGAAATGATGTAGCGCGGGGCCGCGAGACCCAGGCGCCCGAGGACCGTCTGCACCTCGGCCGCCGAATCATGGACGACCGTGAGACGCGGATCCGGCAGGGTTCTCGTGAGGAACCGCACGAAGTCGCGATTCGTCTCGAGGGCGACGAGGCGCGCATCGCCCCGCATGCGCCGCAGGATCTCTCCGGTGAAGGTCCCGACGCCGGGCCCGTATTCCACGATCACGCGGGCGCGGCCGAAGTCGACCGACTCCAGTACCTGCTCCACGAGGAAGCGCGAGCTCGGAATGATCGAGCCCAGCATGTTCGGGTGGCGCAAAAAGTTTCCCGCGAAGAGCAGCGCTTCGCCGAGGGGCTTGAGCGGCTTCAAGATCGGCAGCGATCGGACATTCTCGTGCATGACGGCCTCTCGTTCAGGTGGGCAAACATTGGGATCAATGGGGTGCTCCGGTCCAGGCTGTGCTCGCGCCCGCGAGGCTGAGAAGCGGCTGTCCCATGCGAATGAGGCTGCCGTTACGTAAGCCTTTGGCGAGCGTCACGCCGGGGGGCGCGAAGGCGATCAGGGTCGAGCCGTGCTGGAACCAGCCCATCTCCTCCCCCTTGCGCAGCGTCGCGTCGCAGGGAATGGTGTTGGGCCCCCGGTACCTGAGGTGCAGCAGCACGTCCGCGCAGTGCAGACGAATGCTCGCCACCAGGATCGCGGCCACCGGGACCAGCGTGATGAGATGGCCGGAGGCTCTAAGCCGGCAGCGGATGATGGCGCGCTCGTTCCTGCAGTAGAGATTCTCGATGCGCCGCAGCGCAATCGGATTGACGTTCCAGGTATCGCCCGAGACGTAGGTGACCCGCTCCACGCGGCAGTCGTGCGGCGCATGGAAGCGGTGGTACATGTTGGACGCGAGGCGCAGCGTCACGAACGTGCCGTCGAGGTAAGTGCCGACCAGCTCCTCGTCCTCCAGGAGATCCATGAGGGTGTAGGGGAAGCCCTTGGCCTGGAGCACCGAGCCCGCGCGCACCCGGCCCAGCTCCCCCACGATGCCGTCGCAGGGACTCACCACGATGCCGGGATCGGGATCGATGCGGCGTGCGCCCTCTTTCAGCTCCCGGGTGAAGAACTCCTGCAGGCTGCGGAAGCGGGTGCTGCGGGACTCGGTGAGATCGAGCTCCGTGAAGAGCCCCCAGACCGCGATGCAGGCGCGCGCGAGCCAGGGCTGCTCGAGGCGGCTCAGCCACCCCACGAAGAGCGTCAGAGCGCGTCGCGGCAGGCGGTTGGTGAGGAGAAAGTTGAGCTGCTCCTGCTGGGTCACCCGGCTGATGGCGGAACGGACTGTCATCGCGTTGTCACGGGACTGAAATAGTTTGCCGCCGGGGCAATCGGCCCTCTCGCGGTTCCGGGGTCGGCACGATCATGTGGCTCTTCTACCTCCTCGGCGCGCTGCTCGCGCTCCTCGCACTGCGGGCGCTCTCGGCGCGCCTCCTCCTGTCGCGCGCCAAGCATCCCTCGCTCGCCGGTCACTCCCGCCTCGCACGCCGCGCGGTGCGCCTCATCCGCTACTACGACTACGACGAGACGCGGTTCTTCAGCGCCGACGGTGCGCCGGCCGAGGTGGCTGCGGCGCGGCGCGCCGGGTTCATGCAGCTCGCGCAGCTCTACGCACAGCGTTTCCCCAAGGGCGCGGCACTCGCGCGGGAGGTGGCGCGCGGGGCGTCCGATCTTCAATTCACGATGCGCTACCGGGTACCCTTTCAGTTCAGCCGCCTCGTCCGCCAGTACCTGCCGGGCGGCACGTTCCTCGAATCCTCCTCCGGGGTCACAGTGACCGACGTCGACGGCAATGCGTTCTTCGATGTGAGCGGCTCCTACGGCGTGAATCTCTTCGGCTACGACTTCTACAAGGAGTGCATCGAGCGCGGTGCCGAAAAGGTCCGCGCGCTCGGTCCCGTGCTCGGCGCCTACCATCCGCTGCTCGCGGAGAACCTGCGCCGGCTGCGGGAAATCTCCGGGCTCGACGAGGTGTCCTTCCACATGTCGGGGACCGAGGCGGTGATGCAGGCGGTGCGCCTCGCCCGCTATCACACCCGCCGCCGCTACCTGGTGCGCTTCTGCGGCGCCTATCACGGCTGGTGGGGAGACGTGGCGCCGGGTGTGGGCAACCCGCTGCCGCCCGATGCCACCTATACCTTGAAGGACATGGACCCGGTCTCGCTCAAGGCGCTGCGCACGCGGCGCGACATCGCCTGCGTGCTCATCAATCCCGTGCAGGCGATGCACCCGAATGCGAGTGCGCCGGCGGATTCGGGTCTCATCGACAGCGGCCGCAGCGCCCATGTCGACCGCGCGGCCTACACCGCGTGGCTGAAGGAACTGCGCGCGGTGTGCACCGAGCGTGGCATCGCGCTCATCTTCGATGAGGTGTTCGCCGGCTTTCGGCTCGCGCGCGGCGGCGCGCAGGAGTACTTCGGCGTGCGCGCGGATCTCGTCACCTACGGCAAGAGCCTCGGCGGCGGACTGCCGGTGGGCGTCGTCTGCGGGCGCGCCGGCCTCATGAAGCGCTTCGACGAAGAGCACCCGGCGGATGTGTGCCTGGCGCGCGGCACGTTCAATTCGCACCCCTACGTGATGGGTGCCATGCACGAGTTCCTCACAAGCCTCGACAGCGAGCCCATCGCCGCGCTCTATCGCGACCTCGATGCCGTCTGGGAGCGCCGCGCGGCCGGGCTCAACGCGCGCCTCGCGGCCGCGAACCTCCCCGTTCAAATCGCGAATCTCTCGTCCATCTGGACCTTCAACTACCTTGGAGCCTCGCGCTACAACTGGATGTTCCAGTACTACCTGCGCGCGGAGGGCCTGTCCTTGAGCTGGGTCGGCACCGCGCGGCTCATCTTCAGCCTCAACTACAGCGACGCCGACTTCGCCCAGGTCGCGGACCGCATCATCGCGGCCGCCACGGCGATGCAGCGCGACGGCTGGTGGTGGCAGAGTCCCGCCCTCACCAACAGAGCCATCCGCCGCCAGGTGCTGGCCGAGCTCCTTCAGGCCTGGTGGAGCACGTCGTCCATCGGATCGATGAGCTCCCCGCGCAGCAAGTACAGCGGTGCGCGGCAGTAGAGTTTGACGTCGTGGAACGGGTCCGTGAGGATCTTCGCGGCCCACGCGAGTCCCGTCAGCACGCTCTGCTGGAAGAAGAGCTGCACCGTGCGAAAGACGAGCGCGGCGGCGCCGAGCGCGAGCCATACCTGGCACACGTGGCGCAGGAACTCGCCATGGCCCGGCGTCGGCGCGTAGAGGCCGAAGAGCGTCGGGTCGAACCACAGCACGAGCGGTGAGAGCGCCCAGATCGTGAGCAGCACGACCTTGCGCTTGAGGTTATAGCCGACCTTGATCTCTTCCTTGTGCTCATGCGTCGCCTGGTTCACTTCGTCGTAGTCCTTGGACTCGAAGAAGAAATGACCCGCCTGGCGGGTCACCATGGCCACGAGCCAGCCGATGAGCGCGGCCGCCACGGGACTCGTGAAGACGAGGACATAGGCGGTGAGGAAGCTGAGCGCGCTCACCAGATGCAAAGATTGGTTGATGCGGCTGTGATGGTAGTAGCGGTGGTCGTCCCACCGCTGTTTGCTGAGCTCGGCCAGGAAGGCGTGCATTCGCTTCTCCACTCCATGCAGCGGCGCCACGTGCGCCGGCATGAACGAATTATAGGAATACTGTTAAGAACGCATGACAAGCCGCTGTGGACACGTAGCTTTTCACGCCCCTGTCACGATTCCCGGCGAACATTCCATCCTGCATGAGAATCATGATCGTCACGGACGCCTGGTTCCCCCAAACGAACGGCGTCGTGAACACCCTGGCGCAGACCTCTGCGTGGCTGACGCGCTTCGGCCACGAAGTGATGATCGCCGCGCCGCGTGACTTCCGTACCATCCCGTGTCCCAGCTACCCGGAGATCCGCGTGGCGGTGCGGCCCATGGCCGCCCTCACGCGCAAGATCGCCTTCTTCCGGCCGCAGGCGCTGCACATCGCGACCGAGGGACCGCTCGGCCTCGCCGCGCGGCGCTTTTGCCTCAGGCGCGGCTGGCGCTTCACGACCTCGTATCACACGCAGTTTCCGCAGTACCTGAAGTCGCGCTGGCCGATACCGCTGTGGCTCTCGTACGCGGCGCTGCGCCGCTTTCACGGGGCCGCGCAGCGCTGCATGGTGAGCACGCCGTCGGTGGAGAACGAGCTGCGCTCGCGCGGCTTCCAGAACCTCGTGCGCTGGCGCCGCGGCGTCGACACGGAACTGTTCCGGCCCCGGACCAAGGGGTTCCTCGAGTTGCCGCGGCCGATCGCCGCCTACGTCGGACGGCTCGCCGTCGAGAAGAACGTCGATGCGTTTCTCTCCATGCCCTGGCGGGGCTCCAAGCTCGTGATCGGCGACGGGCCCGAGCGGACGCGCCTGGCGGCGCGCTATCCCGATGCCGTGTACGCGGGCTACCGCTACAGCGAGGACCTCGCCGCCCACCTCGCCGCCGCCGACGTGCTGGTGTTCCCGAGCCTCACCGATACCTTCGGACTCGTGAATCTCGAGGCGATGGCGTGCGGCGTGCCGGTGGCGGCCTTCCCGGTCACCGGCCCCATCGATGTCGTCGAGGACGGCGTCACCGGGGCGCTGGACCGGGATCTCGGCAAGGCGGCGGAACGGGCACTCACGCTCGACCCGCGCGCCTGCCGCGCCCACGCCCTGCAGTCGAGCTGGACGGCCTGCACGCGCGAATTCGAGGCGAATCTCGTCAACTGCCGTCCGGGGCCGCTGCGGCGGCGCGCCGCCGGCCGCACCGCGATCGAGCGGGCTGCCTGATGAGCGGCTGAGCCGCAGGCTCCAAACCGCAGGTGCGCGCGCTACGATCGGTGAGATCGCGGGCGGTCGCCTGGTGGCACGCATCGCTCCGCGCGGTCGCAGTCCTCAACATCGTTCTCTGGTCGCTCGCCGCGGTCGCCGTCGCACGCAGCCGCACCTCGGTCCCACTGGCAGCGGATGTCGGCGGCGACCTGCAGCTCCTGCTCTCGGCGGGGTATGTCGCCGGGTGTGCATTCCGCTCCTTCCTGCCCGTGATCGACATCCCGCGCATCGTCCTCGTCGATTCGCCCCTGTCGCGCGTGTCCGTCGGACGCTCCGTCGCGACGGTGGCGGAGCTGTGCTTCGCGGCGCAATGGGCACTCATGCTCCAGCCGATTGCTTCCGCCGCCCGCAGCCCGTTCGTACAGGCGGTGTCGCTCGCCATCCTGCCGCTCATCGTGCTCGCCGAAGGCTGCTCGTGGTACGCCGTCCTCACCACCCGCCAGCGCCCGCACGCGGCCGAGAATTCACTCTGGGGCCTGTCGGCAGCGCTGGTGGTGGCCGCTCTGCTCGCCGTCGGCCCCGGGCGCTCCGCGGTGTTCTACGCGCTGGTGGTCGCGGGCGGCGTCCTCTACGCCGCGTTCATATTCGCCTACGACGTGCCGATGTACTGGGCGCGCTGGCGTATCGATGAGACCGGGGGACGGCGATACCTGAGCGTCGCCCGGGGATGGGCCGACGTGCACCGGCGCGGGACGGTGTCTTACCGGTGGGAGGACTGGAAGGACGAGCTGCCCTGGATGTCGCTCTACTTCACCTTCGGAGTGTGGAGCAGCATCGCCCTCGCTTACGCATCGGCGGTGAGAGCCGGCGACTAGTCCCGGCGGCGCGCCGGCGAGTGACATAAGGAGCGTGCGGCGCGCCTGCACGGTGCGGCGCACGCCGCGCACTGTTGAATCGACCGTGTCGGTTCGATGACCGCCGCACGATTTGTGATCCAGGTCGCATTGACCGCCGCTTCGCAAAAAATCGCGCGAGCGTAGTCTCTTCAGACCGCACCCGGTCGTGTCTCGCTTGCCGCTGCCCGGTGCACCAGCTGGCTGCCATTCCCTTCCGGGAGGAGAACATCATCATGGGAAATCCGTACGATTCCGCCAAGGAACGCACGTCGGTCTTAGGACCCACGCTGCGCTTCAAGGGCGAATTGCATGCAGACGAGGAATTACTGATCCAGGGACAGATCGAGGGCTCGATCACCCACTCGCAACGGGTGACGATCTGCGCCGAGGGCACGGTCAAGGCCAATATCCGCGCCCAGATCATCGCGGTCGAAGGCACGGTGCAGGGCGACCTGCACGCGGACAAATCGGTGCAGATCAAGGAGACCGCGGTGCTCAAGGGCAACGTGCTTGCCCCGAGCGTGAGCATCACCGATGGCGCGCAATTCAACGGCAACATCAACATGGACGTCGCCAAGCGTGCGGACGCCCATGCCGTGCAATCCGATCAGCAAACCCAGCCGGCGCGGGCCCCGAAAGCGGCCGCGCCCGCGAAGTGAGGAGAGTCGCATTATGTCCGTCTTCAATAGTCAACCCGAGCGAGCGGCAGTGCCGGAGCGGCGCCCGGCACAACCGGGCTTTCCGCCGATCACGCCTCCGAGCGCACCCACACCCGAACAGGCGCAGCGTCGGCAGCCATCGGTGCTGGGCAAGACGCTGGTGTTCAAGGGGGAATTGTCTGCGGATGAGGACCTGGTGCTCCAGGGCCGCGTCGAAGGCTCGATCCATCACACCCAGAGCCTGACCGTCGGGGTCGACGGCGTCGTGGTCGGCGATATCCACGCGCGCAGCATCCTGATCGAAGGCACCGTTGAGGGCGATCTGCACGGGGCGGCGTCCGTGCTCATCTCCGCGACCGCCAAGGTCCGCGGCAACATCGTGGCGCCGCGCGTCGGCATCACGGATGGGGCGAACTTCAACGGCGGAGTCGACATGAGCAGCGCGCAGTCCGCGGCCACCGTGCGCATGGCGGCTCCACCGCAGACCGCCAGCGAGCTCGGCCTAGCCGAGTCCTCGGTCGATCGGATTCTCAACCGCCCCTGAGCGGCAGACACCCGAGCCCTCAGTGAATCGCACACCTCCACCCCTCACGGGGGTGGAGGTGTCGCAGGAGACGTCGTGCCCGGTAGGATGGCCGCCGATGCCCCCATCGCCGGCCACAGGAATTCCCGACAGCGCCAGTGCCGGGACCGTGCGCAGGGGCGGCAGGCTCGGACGGTTCGAGCAATTCTTTTTCGCGTCCGGCCCACTCGCCTACCCCGTCTACTATGCGGGCGACCCTGAATCTCCACCGGTCCTGCTGCTGCCCGAGATCGCCGGCTTCTCCCCCGGACTCATCCTCTTTGCCGAGCGGCTGATGGAGGCCCATTTCAGGGTCTTCGTGCCGTGGCTCTTCGGGCCCCTCGGCGCGCGAGCGCCGCTGCGCAACGGCATGCGCCTCTGCGTGTCGCGTGAATTCGCGAATCTCCGCGCCGGGGTCTCGTCCCCGATCACGACCTGGCTGCGCGCGCTCACGGCCCACATCAGCCGGCACTCGGGTGGAAGGCCGGTCGGCGCGATCGGCATGTGCCTCACGGGCGCCTTCGCGATCCCCCTCATCATCGATCCGCAGGTCGTGGCCGCGGTTGCTGCCCAGCCGTCGGTGCCCCTGTCGCCGCTCTTCACCATGCTCGGCCTCGGGCATGAGCCGCAATTCGGTCGGCTCAACGTCAGTGACGCCGAGATCGCCGCCGCGCGCGCCCGGCTCGAGACCGGAGAGGCGCATCTACTGGCGGTCCGATGCCGTTCGGATCGTATCTGCCCCCGGGCGAAGATCGAGCGCCTGCAAAGGGAGTTTCCGGTGGGACTCGAGATTCGCGAGTACGCGCAAGTCCACGATCGCAATCGTCTCGGGGAACGCCCCCACGCGACCTTCACCAAGGAATACCGCCTCGAGCCGGACGCGGCGGCGGATCACTACTCACGACGGGCGTTTACCGATTTAGTAGCATTCCTCGAGAGACATCTGCGCACGGTACCGGGCCCGATGGCGCGAATCCCCCTTCCCTGACCCGGCATCTGCGCGCGCGATTCCAATGAGATCGGACCGCCACTCACACCGCATGAGCCGTCTCGGCGCCTGGCTGCCGGGTGACCGGCGCCATCTCAGTCATTGGCTGCGGACCACCCGGGCGGCCATCCGCAAGCACGGCGCGGCCTTTCATCCGATCGTCCGGGAATTCCAGCAGCTGATCGAAGACGACCCGGTATTGCGCATGTACTTCACGCGCATGTTCCAGGAGCAACCCCACCGGCGCATGAAGGCGGTATGGGGCGACGTCCGAGTCAAGAACTACCTCGAGATGCTCGAAGTCCTGAACCACGTGTTGACGCACGCACCGGAATACAACCGCACCTACATGGTGGGCTGTCCCATCAACGCGATTCTCGATTGCCCGATGATCACGCCCACGGGACTCGCGGCCTTCGCGGATGAGCGGGTCAACGCGATGCTGCGCAGATACCTTGCGGTGTGGAGCGAGTTCCTCGGCAGCAAGCGCTCGCGCGCTGTCCTCAACGACTCCCCGCGCGGCTGGCTGAGCGCGCATGCCCGCGCGCACCTGCACCTCGAGGAGTTCCAGACCGACCCGCTCGCGCCATATCTCGGTTTCAAGAGCTGGAACGACTTCTTCATCCGCAAGTTCAAGCCCGGTCGGCGGCCCATCGCCGCGCCGGGTGACTCCGGGATCGTGATCAACGCCTGCGAGTCCGCGCCGTTCGCCCTGCAGAGGCGGGTACGGGCGAGCGCTGCGTTCTGGATCAAGGAGCAGCCCTACTCGCTGCGCGACCTGCTCGCCGGCCACATCGTGGAGCAATTCGTCGGCGGCACGGTCTACCAGGCTTTCTTAAGCGCCAAGAACTATCACCGCTGGCATAGCCCGGTATCGGGCACCATCCGCAAACTCCAGCACGTCCCGGGCACCTACTTTGCGGAAGCCAGCTCCGAGCACTTCGATCCGGTCGGCCCCAACAACTCCCAGGGCTACCTCGCGCACGTCGCCACGCGGGCTCTCATATTCATCGACGCCGACGACCCGCGGATCGGACTCATGTGCTTCGTCGCGATCGGGATGGCCGAGGTCTCATCGTGCCTACTCGAGGCTGCGTCCGGGCACGCGCTTCGAGAGGGCCAGCACCTCGCCAAAGGCGATCAGCTCGGCTATTTCCAGTTCGGGGGCTCGACCCATTGCCTGGTGTTCGGGCCCAAGGTGCGCCTCCGGTTCGTTCGGGACGCTCATCCGAATGCGGGCGCCGCTCGATGGTGAACAGGGTTTACGGAGGATCGTGAACAGCGATTACGGGCGATCGTGAACACGGAATGGGCGTGATCGTGAACAGTTTTCGGGTGGTTCCGTAAAGGCTGTTCACGATCGCGTAATCGGTGTTCACGGT
>JAGWMP010000296.1 GCA_028871705.1 Gammaproteobacteria bacterium | reverse complement strand
GGTCCAACTACTGAACGGGCTCGTGGCACCAAGCAAAAGCCGACCTCTGTCCCGCCGTCCAGCGCACTCTATGCATCCAAATCTTCTCCAAGTCCACCGCGCCTGCGCTTCTTCCCTCGGGGTCGGGCGCAGCACGATGGGGAACTACTACTGAGCCGCCGCGGCGGATTTCACCGCGGTCACCGCCAGCACGCGCCGGCGCCGCATCTCCGCGCCGATGGCCGGACCCTTGAGGCCGCGGCGCTCCTCTTCGGGCAACGTCACCGCCGCGGCCGCCGCGAGCGCCGCACGCAGATAAGCCGCCTGCGGGTAGGGGTGCGTCTCGAACCCCGTGCGGCCGCGGGCGTCGGCCTCGCACGCCTCGAGCAGCTCGCCGAAGCGCTCCGCGCGGCGGAACGCATCGCACTCCTGCAGGAGTTTCAGTACCGTCTCGGGCCGCAGCTCGAGCGCGCGGTGCACCAGGGTGTGCTCGCGTGTGGCGAGGATCGCCAGCTCGCGAAACGAGCCCGGGACCTTCAGGCGGTCGGCGAGCGCCTCGACCGCCGGTACCCCGAGCTCCTCGTGGCCGTGGTGCTTCGGCCACAGCTCCCGCGGCGTGCGCGCCTTGCCCAGATCG
The DNA here is from genome assembly GCA_028871705.1 of Gammaproteobacteria bacterium. Classification (GTDB taxonomy): domain Bacteria; phylum Pseudomonadota; class Gammaproteobacteria; order Steroidobacterales; family Steroidobacteraceae; genus 13-2-20CM-66-19. Next base: position 2,364 of record JAGWMP010000296.1, on the reverse strand, counting down.
TGCGCCAGCACCGCGAAGCGCACCGCCGTGGAGGCGCCGTGGCGCGCGGCCCAGGCGAGCGCGAGCATGACGTGCACCCCGGTGTCGATCTCCGGATGCCACTTCGGCGGCTGCGGCACGCCGTAGAGCGCATCGATCTCCGGGAAGATCACCGCGAGCGCGCCGCACTCGCGCAGCGTCTGAAAGAACACCTCGGGGTGCCCGGTGTCGAGCGCGCGCTCGGTCTCCTGCCACACGCGCTCGGGCACCAGCGCGGCCAGCTCGCCCGAGGCGCTCATGCGGCGCATGAGCGCGAGCGTCTCGGGGGCGACGCGAAAGCCGAGTCCGGCGAAGCGCGCCGCGAAGCGCGCCACGCGCAGCACGCGCACCGGATCCTCGACGAAGGCGTCCGACACGTGCCGCAGCAGCCGCGCCTCGAGGTCCGCGCGGCCGCCGTAAGGGTCGATCAGCTCCCCGGCATCGCTCTCGGCGATGGCGTTGATGGTGAGGTCGCGGCGGCGCAGGTCCTCCTCCAGCGTCACCGCGGGAGAGAACTCGGTGGTGAAGCCGCGGTAGCCGGGCGCCACCTTGCGCTCGAGGCGCGCCAGCGCGTACTCCTCGTGGCTCGCCGGGTGCAGGAACACCGGGAACTCGCGCCCGACCGGCAGATACCCCGCGGCCTCGAGCTCCGCGGGGCTCGAGCCGACCACGACCCAGTCGCGCTCGCGCGGCGCGAGGCCGAGGAGGCGATCCCGGACGGCGCCACCGACCAAGTAAACTCGCATGGTGCGCATGTTAACCGAGAGCCCCGGCCGGGGCGTGCTGCTCGCCGCCGCGGCCGGCACGCTGCTGAGCGGCTGTTATCTCACGCAGGCGGCGCTCGGGCAGTACCGCGTGCTGCACGCGCGCCAGCCGATCGATGCGCTCATCGCCGCTCCCGCCACGCCGCCGCAGCTGCGCGCGCGGCTCACCGAGGTGCACGCGGCGCGCGAATTCGCCTCACGCGAGCTCGGACTCCCCGACAACGACAGCTACCGCAGCTACGCCGACATCGGCCGCGAGTTCGTCGTGTGGAACGTGGTGGCGGCGCCGGAGTTCTCACTGGCACCGAAGCGCTGGTGCTTTCCGGTGGTGGGCTGTGTCGCGTACCGCGGCTATTTCCACGAGCGCCAGGCGCACGATCTCGCACTCACCCTCGAGGCGCGCGGCTTCGACGTGGTGGTCGAGGGCGTGCCGGCCTACTCGACGCTCGGCAGGTTCGCCGATCCGGTGCTCTCGAGCATGCTGCGCTACGACGACGATGAGCTCATCGCGACGCTGTTCCACGAGCTCGCGCACCAGCTGATCTACGTGAAGAACGACTCCTCGTTCAACGAGGCGTTCGCCACCGCGGTGGAGGAAGAGGGCCTGAAGCGCTGGCTCGCGCAACGCGGCGCGGCGCGGCGCATCGATGCCTTCGATCTCGAGCAGCGGCGCGAGGCGGCGTTGCTGGCGCTCCTCGCCCCGGCGCGCGCGCAGCTCGCGACGCTGTACGGGTCGGGGGTCTCCGCCGCGCAGATGCGCGCCGCCAAGCAGAGCATCTTCGCGCAGCTCGCCGCCGAAGTCCGCGCGCTCGAGCGCCGCGAGGGCGTGCACTACGGCGTGTACGACCAATGGATGGCGCGCGGACTCAACAACGCGCAGCTCGCCTCGCTCGCCACCTATTACGACTGCGTACCGGGATTCGAGCGGCTGCTGGCCGCGCAGCAGGGCGATTTGCCGCGCTTCTACGCGGCGGTGCGCGCGCTCGCGCTCGAATCCCGCAGCGAGCGCCACGCCGCGCTCTGCGCCGCCGCCTCCGCTCCCGCGGCCGCGCCCTGAGGCTCTAGCGGTCGGCCGTGCGGCGCAGCAGCGCGAGCTGCGTCTCGACGTCGTCGTTGCCGAGGTAGGTGGGCAGCACCGCGAGCAGGTGCGCGGGGCGGATGCCGAGCTGCGCGCAGCCGTCCTCGCGGCAAACGCAGTCCACCGTCAGCGAGCGGAAATTATCCAGCGAGAAGGGCGTGCCGGGCAGGAGTCCCATGACGAGCCCCTGCAGGCGTGCCAGTGCATCGGGCAGCGGCAGGATGTGGCACGGCAGGCGCGCCACGCGCGCCGTGAGCCGCACGAGCTCGGCGAGCGTCATGACATCAGGCCCGCACAGCTGGTAGGTGGCCCCGAAGCTCGCACGGCTGAGGAGCGCCTGGCGGAATGCCTGGGCCACGTCGAGCACGTGGATGGGCGCGAAGCGCGCCGGCGCGCGCGCCAGCGGCAGGAAGCCCGCGGTGAGCCGCAGGAGCTTCGCGAAGCGATTGGTGAGCGAGTCGCCCGCGCCGAAGATCACCGATGGCCGCATGATGGTCACCGCCG
>JAGWMP010000295.1 GCA_028871705.1 Gammaproteobacteria bacterium | reverse complement strand
CGACGTCCGGGTGGCTGACGAGCGCTTCGCCGGCTGAGCCCGGGCCGAAGCCGTGCACCAGATTGAAGACGCCGGGCGGAACGCCGCACTCCTGCATCACCTGCGCGAGCAGCTGCGCCGAGGACGGGGTCTCCTCGGAGGGCTTGGCGACGACCGTGTTGCCGCACACCAGCGCCGGCGCCACTTTCCAGGTGAGCAGCAGAAACGGCAGGTTCCAGGGTGCGATCACCGCCACCACTCCGAGCGGCTTGTGCACGCTGTAGTTGAGTGCGCCGCGGCCATCCGGGGTCCCCATCTCGTAGCACTCCGAGGCGCGCGCGAGGGCGAGATCGGCGTAAGCGCGGAAGTTGGCGGCGCCGCGCGGGATGTCGAGCGAGCTCGCCTGGGCGTGGGTCTTGCCGGTATCGGCGATCTCGGCGGCGACGAATTCGGCGAAGCGCTGCTCGATGCGCTCGGCCACCTTGCGCATCAGCGCCGCGCGCTCCTGCATCGTGAGGCGGCCCCACGGCCCCTTGAGCGCGGCACGCGCCGCCGCGACCGCGCGCCCGACGAGCGCCGCATCGGCCTCGGACACGCTCGCGATCACGCGCCCGTCGACGGGGCTCACGTTGGGGAAGCTGCGCGCGGTGGTGACGAACTCGCCACCGATCAGACACGGCAGCTGCTGACCCAGGAAGGGGTACTGCTCCGCGGGGGTGGGACTGCGCATGCGGCGCGCAGTGTAGTGAAACGCGATACCTAAGGAATAATCGTTTTTTTACCCTCCGGTATGCAATTCTTCTATACCGGCATGCGACTCACTTGCCGAGCACCAGGCGGCGCCTGGCGAGGCTCGCCGCGCTCCACACCTCCGCGCTCTTGTAGTACTGCGGCACCGCGCGCGCCCCCGCCGGGATCACCACCCAGGGCTGCTTCGACTCGGTGAAGATGTGGATGTCCGGCGGGCGGGCGTCGGGGTCATCGAGCGTGCCCACCCGCACGAAGCGCAGCACGTCGCCGGCGCCCGCGTAGTTGCTCCAGAGCGCGATGCGGCACACCGGGCAGCGCCAGATCGTCTGGCCCTTGCCGCTCGCGCTCGGGGTCAGCACCGCCTCGGGCGCGCCTGCGAGCAGCACCACGCGGTCGGCTTCGATCAGCGCATTGAGCGCGAATGCCGCGCCGCTCTCGCGCTGGCACCAGCGGCAGTGGCAGCAGTGCACGATGAGGGGCGCGCCACGCATGGCGTAGCGCACCCCGCGGCAATCGCAGCCGCCCGTCGCCTCATGCTCCGCTTGGGCGCTCATCGGCGCGAGAGGCGCCGCAGCCTCACTTGGCCGCCGCTGCGCCCGAGCCCTTGAGGCAGGTCTTCATGAAGGCCTTGCGGTCATCGCCCTTCAGACCCTTCGCGGTCGCGTCCGCGTTGCAGCTCTTCATCTTTTCCTGCTGGCTGTTGGTCTTGGCCGCGGGCGCCGGCTGATCCGAGAGGCAGGTCTTCATGTACGACTTGCGCTCCTCGCCCTTCAGGCCCTTCGCGGTCGCGTCCGCGTTGCAGGTCTTCATCTTCTCCTGCTGGCTGTTGGCGGGCTTCATCGCCGCGGTGCCCGCGGGTGCCGCCTGGGCAAACGCCGCGGAGCCGGCGAGCAATGCCAGTGCCACACCCGCCACGATCGCGCCTGTGATCCGTCTCATGTCCCCCTCCCCTGTACGCTGTTGGATGGATGAAAGCTCAACCGCGCCTATCGTACACCCGCTGCCCGGCTACTCCATGTCGGGGTACGGGCCCTTGCCGCCCTCGGCGATGAAGCGGTCGATGCGCGCCGTGAGCACCGGCAGCGGCACCGAGCCGAGCTCGAGCACCGCGTCGTGGAAGGCGCGCAGGTTGAAGCGTTCGCCGAGGGCCTTCTCGGCACGTGCGCGCCCCTCGAGGATGGTGCGCTCGCCGAGGTAATAGGAGAGCGCCTGGCCGGGCCAGGCGATGTAGCGATCGACCTCGGTGCCGATCTCGCGCTCGGGCAGCGCCGTGTATTCGCGCATGTAGGCGAGCGCCCGCTCGCGCGTCCAGCCCTGCGCGTGCACCCCGGTATCGACCACGAGGCGCACGGCGCGCCAGATCTGATAGCCGAGCATGCCGAAACGGTCGTAGGGCGTCTCGTACATGCCCATCTCGTCCCCGAGCTGCTCGCAGTAGAGCGCCCAGCCCTCCCCGTAGGCGGAGATGTAGGAGAGGCGGCGGAAGTCCGGCTGGCCCTTGTGCTCCATGGCGATCGGAATCTGGAACGCATGCCCCGGGGCCGACTCGTGCAGCGTCAGCGCCGTCAGGTTGTAGAGCGGCCGGCTCGGCAGGTCGTAGGTGTTGAGGAGATAGACGCCCGGGCCGCCGCGGCCCGCCGTGTAGAAGGGCGCGAGATCCTCCGGCACCGGCTTGATGGCGAAGCGCGCCCGCGGCAGGTAGCCGAAGTAGGTCGCGGCCTTGCCGTCGAACACCTTGGCGATCCAGGCCGCGCGCATCAGGAGCTCCTGCGGCGTCTTCGCATAGAAGCGCGGGTCGGTGCGCAGAAACCTGAGGAACGCCGGGAAGTCGCCGCTGAAGCCCGTGGCGTGCATCTGCTCGAGCATGGCGGCGTGCAGCCGCGCCACCTCGGACTCGCCGAGCTTGTGGATCTCGGCCGGGTCCATGTCGAGCGTGGTGAACTCGCGGATCTTCGCCCGGTAGTACGCCTTGCCGTCCGGCAGCGCCTCGGCCGCGAGCGTGGTGCGGGTGCCGGGCAGGTACTCATCGCGCATGAAGGCGAGAAGCTTCACGTACGCCGGCTGCACCACATCGTGAATGGTGGCGAGCGCCTCGGCCCGCAGCGCCGCCTGCTTGTCGGGCGCGATGCCCGGCATCTGACTGAACGGCGTGTAGAAGAGACTCGCCTCCGGGGTGGCGTTGGTCACGGCGGTGATGGAGGCGTCGCGCCCCTCGAGCGTCACCCGTGGCGGCGTGAAGCCGCGCTGCATCCCGGCGCGCATTTC
>JAGWMP010000294.1 GCA_028871705.1 Gammaproteobacteria bacterium | reverse complement strand
CGCCCAGGACCTCGGCGAAGCGCTGATCGCAATCCCCGACGCAGAGCTCGCCGCACTCGGCATCCCCGATGAGCTCGTGGCGGCGCTGCGCGAGGCACGCCGCATCACGAGCCGCGCCGGGCTCGCCCGCCAGCGCCAGTACATCGGCAAGCTGATGCGCGGGCTCGATCCCGAGCCGATCCGCGCCGCGCTCGCCGCGCGCGGCGCGGTGAGCGCGCGCGAAGCCGAGCGCTTCCGCCGCGTCGAGGCCTGGCGCGCACGCCTGATCGGGGACGACCCGGCCGCGCTCGCCGCGCTCGCGCGCGAGCACCCGCAGATCGACATGGAGGAATGGGCGCGGCGCATCGCCGCCGCCCGCGCCGAACGCGCCCGCGGCGGCCGCACCGGCGCCGCGCGCGAGTTGTTTCGCGCGCTGCGCGCATTGTTGGATACAATGCCGTGATGAAGGCCCTCGTCGGCATCATCATGGGCTCGGCCTCCGACTGGGAGACCATGCAGGCCGCCGCCGATACCCTCGACCGGCTCGGCGTCGCCTACGAGGTGCGCGTGGTCTCGGCGCACCGCACCCCGGACCTGCTCTTCGAGTATGCCGCGGGCGCGCGCGGGCGCGGCCTCGAGGTGCTGATCGCCGGCGCCGGCGGCGCGGCGCACCTGCCGGGCATGACCGCGGCCAAGACCACTCTGCCGGTGCTCGGCGTGCCGGTGCAGTCGAAGACCCTCTCCGGGCTCGACTCGCTCCTCTCGATCGTGCAGATGCCCGCCGGGGTGCCGGTCGCGACCTTCGCCATCGGCAGCGCCGGCGCCACCAACGCGGCGCTCGCCGCCGCGGCCATCCTCGCCAACAAACATCCGGCCGTGCACCAGGCGCTCGAGACCTTCCGCGCCCAGCAGACCGCGGGCGTGCTCGACAACCCCGACCCGCGTCAGCTCAAACGCTCATGACCGTCGGCATCGTGGGCGCCGGCCAGCTCGGCCGCATGCTCGCATTGGCGGGTTACCCGCTCGGACTCGATTTCCTGTGTCTCGATCCGGCGGGCGATGCGCCCGCGGGGCAGGTGGCACCGCTGCTCAACGGCGCCTTCACCGATCGCCGGCTCCTCGGCGAGCTCGCACGGCGCTGCGAGGTGGTGACCTTCGACTGGGAGAACGTGCCGGTCGCGAGCCTGCGCACGATGCAGCGCGGCGCGCACGGCGCACGCATCGCTCCGCCGGCGGCCGCGCTCGGCTGCGCCCAGGACCGGGTGAGCGAGAAACGCCTGTTCGAGAAGCTCGCCATCCCCACGACCCGCTGGCGCGCGGTCGGCTCGCGCGCCGAGCTCGCCGCGGCACTCGCCGCGGTGGGACTGCCGGGCGTCATGAAGACCAGGCGCCTCGGCTATGACGGCAAGGGCCAGGCGGTGGTACGCACCCGCGCCGCGGCCGAGCGCGCCTTCGCCCGGCTCGGGAGCGCGCCGCTCATCTACGAGGAGTGGGTGCCCTTCGACTGCGAGGTGTCGGTGATCGGCGCGCGCGGCGCGCGCGGCGAGGTGGCGGTCTATCCCTTGTGCGGCAACGTCCACGGCGCCGGCATCCTGCGCGTCACCTGCGCGCCCTACGGGCCTGCGCGCTGGCAGGCGCTCGCGGCGCGTTATCTCGAGCGTGTGCTCACGCACTTCCGCTACCGCGGCGTCCTCACCATCGAATTCTTCGTGCGCGGCGGGCGGCTGATCGCCAACGAGATGGCTCCCCGGGTGCACAACTCCGGGCACTGGACCATCGAGGGGGCGGTCACCAGCCAGTTCGAGAACCACCTGCGCGCGATCCTGGGATTGCCGCTCGGCTCGACGCGCCCGCTCGGACACAGCGCCATGGTCAACCTGATCGGACGCATACCGCCGCGCGCGCGGCTGCTCGCCCTCGAAGGCGTGCACCTGCACGATTATGGCAAGCGTCCGCGCCCGGGCCGCAAGGTCGGGCACTGCACCATCGTCGAGCCGACCGCCGCCCGGCGCGACGCGCGCGCGCGCCGCCTCGCCGCCAGATTGGCCGCCGGAGTGCGCATCCCGTAACATTCCCCGCGGGTCCCACTCGCATGTACCTCGAGCTCTTCAAACTCAAGGAATTGCCGTTCCGCTTAAGCCCGGACCCGCAGTTCCTTTACCTCTCGAAGCAGCACGCCCGTGCCAAGGCGTACATGGAGTCGACCATCTGGCTGACGGATGGCTTCGTCGTCATCACCGGCGAGATCGGCGCGGGCAAGACCACGGTCATCGAATCGTTCCTGAAGGAAGTCCCGGCCGACGTCGTGGTGGCGCAGATCAACCAGACGCAGGTCACCACCAGCGACTTCCTGCAGACGGTGCTGGTGCAGTTCGGCTTCTCGCCCTTCAAGATGCGCAAGGCCGAGCTCATCAGCACGCTCAACAACTTCCTCATCGAGCAGCACGCCGCCGGACGGCGCGTGCTGCTGATCGTCGACGAGGCGCAGAACCTCTCTCCCAAGGTGCTCGAGGAGATCCGCCTGCTCTCCGGGGTCGAGACCACCAAGGAGAAGGTGCTGCGCATCATCCTCGCGGGGCAGCCCGAGCTCAACGAGACGCTCAACTCCCCGCGACTCGAGCAGCTCACGCAGCGCGTGCGCCTGCGCTTTCACCTGGCGACGCTCACCGAGGCCGAGACGCGCGCCTACATCGAGCACCGCCTCGAGGTGGCCGGCGCCGGCAACCGCGAGATCTTCGCGCCCGACAGCTACCACGAGATCTACCGCTTCACCGCCGGCGTCCCCCGTCTCATCAACACGCTGTGCGACACCGCGATGATGGCCGCCTATACCGACAACCGCGATGCCGTGCGGCGCGCCGACGTGCTGAGCGCGGTGGCGGAGCTGCGCTGGCAGGCGCGCAAGGGCGGGCACGCGGATACGGCGGCCGCGTCCGCCACGGCAGCCGACGCGCCGCTCCCGGCGCATGCCACGGAGCCGCGCGCGCCCGCGCCCGGCACGGGCGAAGCGGCACGGAGCGCGC
>JAGWMP010000293.1 GCA_028871705.1 Gammaproteobacteria bacterium | reverse complement strand
CATCAAGGTTTGCGAGATGACGGCGCGCAGGCTCTCCGACAGCATCGCCCGGACCATCTCCTTCTCGGCGGCGGGAAACACGTCGACGATTCGGTCGATCGTCTTCGCGGCCGAGCTGGTATGCAGGGTGCCGAAGACGAGATGCCCGGTTTCGGCGGCGGTGAGTGCGAGGCGGATGGTCTCCAAGTCGCGCATCTCACCGACCAGGACGACGTCCGGGTCCTCGCGTAGCGCCGAGCGCAGGGCCTCGCTGAACCCGAGGGTATCCCGATGGACTTCGCGCTGATTGACGAGGCAGCGTTTGCTCTCGTGCACGAATTCGATCGGGTCCTCGATCGTGATAATGTGATCGGGACGATTGTCGTTGCAATGGTTCACCATCGCCGCGAGCGTCGTGGACTTGCCCGATCCGGTCGGTCCGGTGACGAGGACGAGGCCCCGCGGCAACATGCACAAGTCCTTGAAAGTCTTGGGGGCGTTCAAGTCGTCGAGCGACAGGATCGTCGACGGAATCATCCGGAAGACGGCGCCGGCACCGCGATTTTGGTTGAATGCGTTGACGCGGAAGCGAGCGAGTTGGGGGATCTCGAATGAAAAGTCCGTCTCGAAGAACTCCTCGAAAGCCTTCCGTTGCTTGTCGTTCATGATGTCGTACACCATGCTGTGCACTTCCTTGTGCGCGAGCGCGGGCATGTTGATGCGCTTCATGTCGCCGTCGACGCGGATCATCGGCGGCACTCCCGAGGACAGGTGCAGGTCCGATGCGTTGTTCTTGACGGCAAAAGCCAGGAGTTGCGCGATGTCGACAGCCATTGATGCTCCCTCGGAAACAATCCGGGCGCGCGCCGCAGCGACCAGCCAGGCACGCGCCTGAGCCGCGGCAGTATAGCGGAGGGGTTACACGTCCAATATGTTACGGGGTCCGCAGAATTTACCCGAGCGGGTTCGCGCGGTTGAGGAACGCATCGCCGCGGCCGCCGCCCGGGCCGGCCGGAGTGCGCACTCGGTCACACTCCTGGCCGCAACCAAGGCCCAACCGCCCGAAGTACTGCGCGCGGCCGCCGATTGCGGCCTGCGGCACTTCGGCGAGAGCTACCTGCAGGAGGCGCTGCCGAAACTTGATGCGCTGCGGGATCGCGCGCTCACCTGGCACTTCATCGGCCAGATCCAGGCCAACAAGACCCGCACCATCGCCGAGCGCTTCGCCTGGGTGCACGCGGTCGACCGCCTGAAGATCGCCGCGCGGCTCGCCGCGCCGCGGCCCCACTACGCCCCGCCGCTCGATGTCTGCCTGCAGGTGCACATCGGCGGCGAAGCGAGCAAGGGCGGCGTCGAGGCGGTGGAGCTGCCGGCGCTCGCCCGCGCGGTGGCGGCACTGCCGCGCCTGAGGCTGCGGGGTCTGATGTGCATCCCGCCGGAGGAGACCGAGGTGGCGCGCCAGCGGGCCTGGTTCCGTGAGCTCGGGCAGCTCTACGCCTCGCTCAACTCGCAGGGGCTGAAGCTCGACACGCTCTCGATGGGCATGAGCGGCGACTTCGAGGCGGCGATCGCCGAAGGCGCCACCCTCGTGCGGGTAGGAACCGCGCTCTTCGGACCGCGCCCCTAGGCGCCGCGCGGTACGCGAGCGGCTACAATCCCCTCCACCATGCCCGAAGCACGACTCAGCGTACTCGGCGGCGGCAACATGGGCCGCGCGCTCATCAGCGGCCTGCTGCGCTCGGGGACCCGTCCCGAACGGGTGAGCGTCGGTGAGGCCGACGCCGCCGCCCGCCTCGCCCTGGCGCGCGAGCTCGGCGTGACCGCGACCGCCGATAACGCCAGCGCCGTCGCGGGTGCCACGCTCGTCGTGCTGGCGGTGAAGCCCTACCAGGCGCAGGCCGTGCTCAGCGCCCTCGCGCCGCAGCTGCGCGCCGCAAAGCCGCTGGTGGTGTCGGTCGCCGCGGGTGTGCGCCTCGCTTCTCTCGAGGCCTGGTGCGGCGCAGGCGTGCCCGTGGTGCGCGCCATGCCGAACCGGCCGGCACTCCTCGGCGCCGGCGTCACCGCGCTCTATGCCCCCGCCGGAGTGGCGGGCGAGCAGCGCGCCGCCGCCGAACGGCTGGCGCGCGCGGTGGGCGAGGCGGTGTGGGTGAGCGAGGAGCAGCAGCTCGACGTGGTGACCGCACTCTCGGGTAGCGGACCGGCGTACTTTTTCCTGCTGGCGCAGCTGATGGCCGAAGCGGCCGGAGAGCTCGGGCTCGCGCCGGCGACCGCCCGGCGCCTCGCCGCCGCCACGCTCCACGGCGCGGGCCTCATGGCCGCCGCCGGCGATGCCGACCTGGTTCGGCTGCGCGAGGCGGTGACCTCCAAAGGCGGCACCACGGAGGCGGCGCTCGCGGTATTCGCGGCCGAAGGCCTCGCCGGCACGGTCGGGCGGGCGCTCAGCGCCGCGGCCCGCCGCAGCCGTGAGCTGGGGGCTCAATGAGCGCGATCATCTACATCGTCGAGACGCTGCTGTCGCTCGCCCTGTTCGTGGTGCTGGCGCGCCTCCTCCTGCAATTGACGCGCGCCGATTTCAGGAACCCGCTCTGCCAGGCGGTCGTGCAGCTCACCAATCCGCTCATCGTGCCGCTGCGGCGCGTGCTGCCGCCGATCGGCAAGGTCGATACCGCCTCCGTCGTGGCGGTGATCCTGGTGGCGGGCATCGAGGTCGCAATCGTCGCGGCGCTGCGCGGCGGCGGCTGGCCGGACCCCCTCACCTGGCTCGATGCCCTGGCGCTCGAGATCGCACACACGCTGCTGTGGACCTACTGCTACGCCATCCTCATCTACTGGCTGCTGAGCTTCATCGCCCCCGGCGGCTACTCGCCCCTGCAGTCGGTGCTCACTTCGCTCTGCGAGCCGGTGCTCAGACCCTTCCGCCGCTTCATTCCCCCGGTCGCGGGTCTCGATCTCTCCCCGCTCTGGGCGACGATCGCGATCCAGGCGATCCTCATCCTGCTGCGCTAGCTCACTGGAAAAATCGGCCCGCGGCCGATT
>JAGWMP010000292.1 GCA_028871705.1 Gammaproteobacteria bacterium | reverse complement strand
CGAGAAGCGCATCGACGTGCCGCTGCGCACCGACACGCGCGTGGGCGGCGAGCGCACCGTGCGTGCCGATGCTTCCGGCAAGCCCTCGGTCAGCCGCTTCCGCCCGGTGCAGTTCTTCGGCCGCACGGCGACGCTGGTCGAAGTCGAGATCGATACCGGGCGCACCCACCAGATCCGCGTACACGCGGCGCACGCCGGCCACCCGGTCGCAGGGGACGAGAAGTACGGCGACGCGGACTTCAACGCGAGGCTGCGCGCGCTCGGTCTCACGCGCATGTTCCTGCACGCTTCGAGCCTGAGTTTCCACTGGCCCGAGGGCGGGGAGTACAGCGTCAACACGCCATTGCCCCCCGACCTCGCGGCGGTGCTCGAGCGGCTCGCGGACGAGCCGCGCACGGACGCTAGGGCAGGGCGCAGCCCGCGCTGCGCAGCGCCCCGGCGAGCCAGATGAGCGGCAGCCCGATGAGCGCGGTGGGATCGCGGCTCTCGATGCACTCGAAGAGGGCGATTCCGAGGGCTTCGGCCTTGAAGCCGCCGGCGCAGTCGAAAGGCCGCTCGGCCTCGACGTAGCGCCCGATCTCCGCCGCGCAGAGCGCCCGGAACACGACCGTGGTGGTGTCGACGTGCGCCAGGTGCAGTGCCGGCTCGAGGCGCAGCACCACGCAGGCCGTGTAGAAGTCGGCGCCGTGGCCGGAGAGTCGCTCGAGCTGCGCCCGGGAGCGCGCGGCGTCTCCCGGCTTGTCGAGGACCTCGCCGCCGCAGGCCGCCACCTGATCACTCCCGATGACGAGGGCCCCCGGGTGCCTCTCCCCCACGGCCCGTGCCTTGGCGGTCGCGAGGCGCAGCGCGCGGTCTGCCGGGGACTCACCGGCGCGGTGCTCCTCGCCGACCCCCGGGGCCGCCACTGCGAACGGCAGCCGCAGCCGCGCGAGCAGCTCGCGCCGATAGGGGGACGTGGAAGCGAGGAGGAGTTGCGGCACGCGAAGCTCAAGAGGCGGGAATCGCCCACGAGAAACAAGGGCTTAGCCCGTCATTCGGCTTTGACTTGAGGGAACCCGATACCTATTATACGCGCCCCATGCGGGGCCCCCGGGAAATGGCGACCTGGTCGAGGCCCCTCGACGTCGACCGGCTGGCCGACAATGGGGCCGAAGTCGCCTTCGCAGTCGCGCTGCGCGAGTTGCCCGGCGTCCGTGCAGGAGTGACGGGCGAGGTCGCGGGGCAGGCGCGCTTCACGCGTGTCGAAGGCCTCGCGGTCGTGCGGCTCGCGGCGCACGGCAGCGCGACGCTCGAGTGCCAGCGGTGCATGCAGCCGATGACCCTGAATCTCGAGATCGACGAACGTGTGGCCCTGGTCGCATCGGAGGGCGATGCTGCGCGTGTGCCGGCGCAGCTCGAGCCGGTGCTGGCGGCGGGGGGGCGTATCAGCATCGGTGAGCTCATCACGGAGGAGCTGCTGCTGACGCTGCCCATCGTGGCGCTGCACCGGGAAGGTGAGCCGTGCGCGGCCGCGCCGCCGGAGACTCCCGCGGACGCCGGGCACACCGAGGACACGCACAAGCCGTTCGCGCGGCTTGCAGAGCTGATGAAACGTTAGAGACGGACTGAACCAGGAGCTGAAAGACCCATGGCCGTTCAAAAGAGCCGCAAGACACCCTCGCGACGCGGCATGCACCGCTCGCACGACGGTCTCGCGAAGCCCGCGCTGTCGACCGACCCGCAATCGGGTGAGACCCACCTGCGGCACCGGATCACTCCGGATGGCTTCTATCGGGGCCGGCGCGTGATCGAGAAGCCGGCCGAGACCGAAGAGAAGGAATAGCTCCCGTCGACGCGCTGCGCCCAGGGGCTCGCGTGCTGCCGGTCGCGATCGACGTGATGAGCGGCGACAACGAGCCGCGCGAGTACGTCGCCGGCGCGCTGCGCGCGCTCGCCGAGGACGGTGAGCTGCGGGCCACGCTGGTCGGCGATCGGGCCCTGATCGAGGCGGCACTGGCCGCCGCGCCCGCCGCCGTGCGCGCGCGGGCCGCCGTCGCGGCCGCCTCCCAGATCGTCACCATGGAGGAGAAGCCGCGCGAGGCGATCCGTCACAAGAAGGATTCCTCGATGCGGATCGCGATCGACCTGGTGCGCGAAGGGGCGGCCGCGGCGTGCGTCAGCGCCGGCAACACCGGGGCGCTCACCGCCATCGCGCACTTCGTGCTGAAGACGCTGCCGGGCGTCGAGCGCGCGGCGATCATCTCGGCCATTCCCGCCGCCCACGGCCACACGCACATGCTGGACCTCGGCGCCAATACCAAGGCGACGCCGGAGCAGCTGCGGCAGTTCGCCGCCATGGGCGCCATCATCGCCCGCGACGTGTACGGCGTCGCGGCGCCGCGCATCGGACTCCTCAACATCGGCGAGGAGGACATGAAGGGGCACGAAGTGGTGCAGTCGGCGCACGCGCTGCTCGGCGCGAGCGGCCTCAACTACGTCGGCTTCGTCGAGGGCGACGACATCTTTTCCGGCGACGTCGACGTGGTGGTGACCGACGGCTTCACCGGCAACGTGGCCCTGAAGACCGCCGAGGGCACGGCGCGATTCGTACGCCAGGTGATGCGCGACGCCTTCACCTCCAGCTGGCAGGCCAAGCTCGGCGCCGTGATCGCCGGGCCGGCCCTCAAGCGCATCCGCGAGCGTCTCGACCCGTCTTCGGTCAACGGCGGCCCACTTCTTGGGCTCAACGGCCTGGTCATCAAGAGCCACGGGGGCGCGGATGCGAAAGGCTTCGCCAACGCCATCAAGGTGGCCTACGACCTTGCGGCGAGCGGCTACGCCGCCCAGATCGACCGCAACATGAAACACCTGGCCGCCGCCCTGCCGGGTTCAGGCCCTTCGGAAGGCCCGGCGTCGGAGCCGGTGGAGACCACCCAGTGAGTTCAGTGATGCGCAGCGCCGTGACCGGCGTCGGGGGCTACCTTCCTGAAACGCGGGTGACCAACGCCGATCTCGAGAAGGTGGTGGACACCTCCGACGCCT
>JAGWMP010000291.1 GCA_028871705.1 Gammaproteobacteria bacterium | reverse complement strand
CGAGCCGCGTTCCAGAAACGCCTCCAATACGCTCTTGCCGAAGGCCTGTTGCCCGATCAGGGCTATTCGCACGTGAGTTCTCGCAGTCAGACGGGTTGGGAAAGTATGCCGCGCCGCGACTCTTAGCGCGCGGCATTCGGCGCTGTCAAGGCGCTTGCCGCGGGCCGCGCCGGGGGTCCGCGAAAAGCTGCAGCGGCCGGCGCCGCAGAATACCATTGGCGGTCAGGTTTCAGACCGCCCGTTTCCCCCGCGGGGCACGGGCCCGAGGAAAGGATCCCATGCGCTTCGCCCGACTCGTGTTTCTGGTCGTATCTCTGGCGGCCATCCCGTTGATGACCGCGCTCGCCGCCGCTGCGGACACCAAGGATGCAGGAAGAACCATCATGGCTGCCGACAATCCCTTCGCCCACCCGAGCCCGCTGCCCTTCGAGTTCCCGCAGTTCGACAAGATCAAGGATTCGGACTACCTGCCCGCCTACCAGGCCGGCATGCGCGCGCAGCTCAAGGAGGTCGAGGCCATCGCCCACAACAGCGAGCCCGCGACCTTCGAGAACACGATCGTCGCCCTCGAGCGCTCCGGGCGCCTCCTCGACCGCGTGGATACGGTGTTCTCGAACCTCAACTCCTGCAACACCGACGATGCGATGCAGAAGGTCGATACCGAGATGGCGCCGAAGCTCGCCGCTCACCAGGACGCGATTTTCCTCAACGCGGCGCTCTGGGGGCGGATCGATGCGCTGTACGCCAGGCGCGCGAGCCTCGGCCTCGACCCCGAGTCGCTGCAGCTCCTGACGCGCTATCACACCCAGTTCGTGCGCGCCGGCGCGCAGCTTTCCGCCGCCGAGCAGAAGCGCCTCAGGGAGATCAACGAGCAGCTCTCGACGCTCACCACGCGCTTCCGCCAGAACGTGCTGAAGGCCACCGCCGACGGCGCCGTCGTGGTCGACCAGCAGTCCGATCTCGACGGCCTCACCCCGGTGCAGATCGGCGCGGCCGCGCAGGCAGCCGCCGCCCGGGGGTTGAAGGACAAGTGGCTCATCTCGCTGCAGAACACCACCAATCAGCCCCCGCTCGCGAGCCTCACCAACCGCGCGCTGCGCGAGCGCATCTACCGCGCGTCCGTCAGCCGCGGCTTGAGCGGCGCGACCGACAACCGCGAGATCGTCACGCAGACGGTGAAGCTGCGCGCCGAGCGGGCGAAGCTCCTCGGTTACCCCAACCACGCCGCCTACGTGCTCGAGGACGAGTCGGCGGGTAACCCGACCGCGGTCGCCGACATGATCCGCCAGGTCGCCCCGGCGGCCTTGAAGCGCGCGCGCGAGGAGGCCGCCGACATCCAGAAGCTGATCGATGCACAGGCCGCCGCCCGCGGCGTGCCGTCCTTCCAGCTCGAGCCCTGGGACTGGTCGTTCTATGCCGAGCAGGTGCGCAAGGCCCACTACGACTTCGACCAGGCGCAGGTGGCGCCGTACCTCGAGCTCGAGCGCGTGATGCATGACGGGCTCTTCTACGCCGCCCACGAGCTCTACGGCCTCTCCTTCAGGGAGCGCAAGGACCTGCCGGTGTACCAGCCGGACGTGCGCGTGTTCGAGGTCTCGGATGCCGACGGCAAGCCGCTCGCGCTCTTCATCGCCGATTACTTCGCGCGCGACAACAAGCAGGGCGGGGCGTGGATGAACAGCTACGTCGCGCAGTCGAAGCTCATGAAGCTCAGGCCCGTGGTCGCCAACCACCTCAACATTCCCAAGCCACAGCCGGGCCAGCCGGTGCTGCTCACGTTCGATGAGGTCACCGGCATGTTCCACGAGTTCGGCCATGCCATTCACGGCATGCTCTCGAGCGTGCGCTACCCGACGTTGTCGGGCACCGCGGTGCCGCGCGACTTCGTCGAGTATCCCTCCCAGTACAACGAGATGTGGGCGCGCGAGCCGCAGGTCGTCGCTCACTACGCGCACGACTACCGCACCGGCGCGCCCATGCCGCCGGAGCTCCTGGCGAAAGTGCTGGCGGCGCAGAAGTTCAACCAGGGCTACGCGACGCTCGAGTACGTCGAAGCCGCCCAGGTCGATCTCGCCTGGCACCTGATCAGTGCGGCGCAGGCGCCGCAGCCGGCGGGCGTGCCGGACTTCGAGGCCGCGGCGCTCAAGGGCGCGGGACTCGAATACGCCCCCATCCAGCCGCGCTATCACTCGGACTATTTCTCGCACATCTTTGCCGGCGGCTATTCGGCCGGCTACTACGCGTACCTGTGGAGCGAGGTGCTGGCGCGCGACACCGGCCAGTGGTTCCACACCCACGGCGGCATGACGCGCGCGAACGGCGACACCTTGCGCCGCATGGTGCTGTCGCGCGGACGCACCGAGGATCCGCAGGTGCTGTTCCGCAACTTCTACGGACACGCGCCCGACATCGGCCCGCTGCTCGAGTATCGCGGGCTCGCCGGCGGCGGCTGAAGGCTCTTCAGGCCGGCGGCGCGCGCCGCGCGCGGTCGATGCCGGCGATGAGGTGACGGAAGCAATCGAGCATCGGCAGCCCGAGTCCGAGCGCCTGGGCGCGCTCGAGCGCGTAGCCGAGCGTCTCGTTCACCTCGAGCGGGCGGCCGGCGGCGAGATCCTGCAGCGCCGACATGCGGTGTTGCGGTGCGCCCGTGCGGTAGTGCCCGCCCGCCTCGACGATGAGCGCGACGGCGTCGTGCTCCGCGCCCGCGCACAGCGTCGCCACCGGCAGGATCGCCCGATCGCTCAAGGCGATGCCGAGCGCCCGGGCGAGGGCGCCCACGTCGCGCACCAGCCGTACCAGGATCAGCGCGGCGTCGGGATCGGAGAGAAACTTCCAGGTCTCGGCGCGCGTCGTGACCGAGAGCGCCATGAGTCCCACCCAGGCGCAGAACTTCGACCATTCGAGCGTCACGATCTCGCGGGTGGCGGCGGCGCGCACCCCCGCCGCATCGATGGTGCGGGCGAGCTCGCGTGCACGCGCGCTGTCGCTGCCGTCGAGCTCGCCGATCATGATGTTGACGTTGCGGGTGAAGAGCACCTCGCCGCCGG
>JAGWMP010000290.1 GCA_028871705.1 Gammaproteobacteria bacterium | reverse complement strand
GCGGCGATCGCGCGGCTGCATCGCGGCCGGCTCGAGCTCGAGAGCAACGAGCCGGGGCTCAGAGTCGTCGTGGAGTTACCGGTATAGCCCGAACGGCGCGCGCGGCGGTCTAGTGGGAGGCAGCCGTGGGGATCGCCGCCGGCACCGCGGCCGGCACCGCGGCCGCGGCGGTCTTGCCCGCCGTGCAGTCCTTCACGTATTGCTCACGGCGCTTGCCGGAGAGCTGTTTCGCGGTCGCTTCCCGGTTGCACGACTTGAGCGACGGGTGCCTGACGGGAACGGCGGACGGCGCCGCGGGCGGCTCGGCGGCGAGCGCGTTGCCGCAGGCGGCGATCGCCAGCGCGGCCAGGAAGAGACGCAAGCTCATGCGGAGGATCCTAACGGCCGGGCCCTGTCGCGGCCATGACGGCGGCATTAAGAAATCGTCATGCGAAGCTGCGCGCAGCGCCGCGCGGCGTGCGGACTCAGGCGTCCTTGTCGTGGTCCTTGTCGTGCTCGATGAGCGCGTAGGCCGAATGGTTGTGGATGGACTCGAAGTTCTCCGACTCGACCACGTAGGCGGCGACGCGCGCGTCGTCGTTCAGCCGCGCGGCGACATCGCGCACCATGTCCTCGACGAACTTCGGGTTGTCATAAGCGCGCTCGGTCACGTACTTCTCGTCCGGGCGCTTCAGGATCCCGTAGAGCTCGCACGACGCCTCGCTCTCGGCGATCTCGATGAGCTCCTCGATCCACATGTGGCTGCGCAGCCGCGCCGTGATGGTGACGTGCGAGCGCTGGTTGTGGGCGCCGTAGTCGGAGATGCGCTTGGAGCAGGGACACAGGCTCGTCACCGGCACCGCCACCCGCACCCACAGCTCCGTGCGCCCGTCGCGGCGCTCGCCGATGAGGCTCGCGCGGTAGTCCATCAGGCTCTCGACGCCCGACACCGGCGCCTTCTTCATGACGAAGAACGGAAAGCTCATCTCGATGTGGCCGGTTTCGGCCTCGAGCCGCGCGGTCATGCCTTCGAGCATGGCGCGGAAGGACTCGACCGAGATCTCCCGCTCGGCGTGCAGCGTCTCGACGAAGCGCGACATGTGCGTGCCCTTGAAGTTGTGCGGCAGGCTCACGTACATGTTGAAGGTGGCGATGGTGTGCTGCTCGCCCGCGGAGCGGTCCTTCACCCGCACCGGATGGCTGATGTCCTTGATGCCGACGCGGTTGATCGGCAGACGGCGCGTGTCGGCGCGTGCCTGGACGTCCTCGACCTCGGTGACCGGTGCGCGGAGGAGCTTGGCGTTGGCGCCGGCGGGGGGCGGTGTCATGGACGGAAGCCTACAGGAATGGGCCGCGGCGCTGAAATCCACCCTCCGGTGGAGCTCAGCTTCCCCCGGCCGAGCGCAGCCGCTCCGCGCGGTGCAGTGCCCACCAGCGCTCGATGCTGGCGCGCAGCGAGGCCGCATCGAGGCCGGCGGCCGCGAGGCAGCCCTCGCGCGAGCCGTGCTCGATGAAGCGATCGGGGATGCCGAGCTGCAGCAGGGGAATCAGCAGTCCCTCGGAGGCGAGCAGCTCGCCGACGGCGGAGCCGGCGCCGCCGAGCGTCGCGTTCTCCTCGACGGTAACGAGCGCGCGGTGGCGCCCGGCGAGCGCCACCACCAGGTCCTCATCCAGCGGCTTGACGAAGCGCATGTTGACGAGCGTGGCGTCGAGCGCCTCGGCGATCTCCTGGGCCGGGGTGACCAGCGCCCCGAAAGCGAGGATCGCGAGCCCGCTCGCGCCCTCGCGGCGCAGCTGCGCCTTGCCGACCGGGAGCGCGGTCATCTCCGCCGCCACGGGCACCCCGGGGCCGGTGCCGCGCGGGTAGCGCACCAGCGCCGGACCGGAAAGCGTGCTCGCGGTGTAGAGCATCTGCCGGCACTCGTTCTCATCGGCCGGCGCCATGACCACCGTGTTGGGGATACAGCGCAGGTAGGACAGATCGTACGCGCCCTGGTGGGTGGCGCCGTCGCTGCCGACCAGCCCGGCGCGGTCGAGCGCGAACACCACCGGCAGGTTCTGCAGCGCGACGTCGTGGATCAGCTGGTCGTAGGCGCGCTGCAGGAAAGTCGAGTAGATCGCCACCACCGGCTTCAGGCCCTCGGCGGCGAGTCCGGCGGCGAAGGTGACCGCGTGCTGCTCGGCGATCGCCACGTCGAAGTAGCGCTCGGGGAAACGCCTGGAGAACTCCACCAGCCCCGAGCCCTCGCGCATCGCCGGCGTGATGCCGATGATGCGCGGGTCGCGCTCGGCCATGTCGCACAGCCACTGGCCGAACACCTGGCTGTAGCTCGGGCCGCTGGCCTTCTCCTTGAAGATCGTGCCGCTCGCCGGATCGAAGGGTCCCGGTCCATGCCACTTGATCGGGTCGGCCTCGGCGGGCGCGTAGCCCTTGCCCTTGCGCGTCACGACGTGCAGGAACTGCGGGCCGCGGAGCTTGCGCACGTTGCGCAGCGTCGACACCAGCGCCTTGACGTCGTGCCCGTCCATGGGCCCGATGTAATTGAAGCCCATCTCCTCGAACAGCGTGCCGGGCAGCACCATGCCCTTCAGGTGCTCCTCGGAGCGCCGTGCCAGCTCCCACACGGTCGGCATCTGGCGCAGCACCTTCTTGCCGCCTTCGCGCAGGTGCGCGTACACGCGCCCGGAAAGCGCGCGCGCGAAGTGGTTGGAGAGCGCGCCGACGTTCTCCGAGATCGACATGTCGTTGTCGTTGAGGATGACGAGCAGGTCCGCGGGGAGCGAGCCGGCGTGGTTCAGCG
This sequence comes from Gammaproteobacteria bacterium, assembly GCA_028871705.1. Classification (GTDB taxonomy): domain Bacteria; phylum Pseudomonadota; class Gammaproteobacteria; order Steroidobacterales; family Steroidobacteraceae; genus 13-2-20CM-66-19. The sequence continues at coordinate 277 of JAGWMP010000290.1, read as the reverse complement.
CCTCGAAGGCCATGCCGGCGGTCATGGCGCCGTCGCCGATGACCGCGACGACCCGCCGGTCGTCGCCGGCGCGCGCCGCCGCCACCGCCATGCCGAGCGCCGCCGAGATCGAGGTGCTCGAATGGCCGACGCCGAAGGTGTCGTATTCGCTCTCGGCGCGCGAGGGGAAGGGCGCGAGCCCGCCGTCCTGCTTGATGGTGTGCAGACGCTCGCGCCGGCCGGTCAGCACCTTGTGCGGGTACGCCTGGTGCCCGACGTCCCACACCAGCCGGTCGCG
>JAGWMP010000289.1 GCA_028871705.1 Gammaproteobacteria bacterium | reverse complement strand
CGGCGTGTGGGACGGACTGTATTTCACGGAAGGCGAATACCGGCCCGACCCGCACCAGTCCCCCGAATGGAATCGCGGCGCTTACCTCGTCACCGGTCCCGCGCACTGCGCCGCGTGTCATACCGCCAAGTCCTTCCTGGGCGGCGACAAGGAGAGTCGCACCCTCGAAGGCTCGCCGCTCCAGGAGTGGTTCGCGCCGAACATCACCGCCGATGCGCAGCTCGGTCTCGGCAGCTGGACGCACGATGACATCACGGGGTATCTGAAGTCGGGCCACAATCGGATCAGCGCCGCTACCGGCCCGATGGCGGAGGTGGTGGAGCTCTCCACCTCGCAGATGACCGATGCGGACCTCGGGGCGATCGCGGCGTACCTTCAGTCCATCGCAGGCAAGAGCCAGCCGCCGCCGCCGCTGAGTGCCGCGGATCCCAGGATGGTCGCGGGTGCCGCGATCTATCGGGATCAATGCTCGGCGTGTCATGGCCTCGGCGGCCGCGGCACGCCGCTGTTGTTCCCCGCGCTCGCCGATTCAGCGCTGGTTCGGTCCGAGGACCCGGCGAGCCTGGTGCGCATCGTCCTGCGCGGGGCGCGCAGCGCCGCCACCGCCGCCGAGCCGACCGCTCCGGGTATGCCTGCCTACGGCGCGCAGCTCGACGATGCGCAGGTCGCGGCGGTACTCACGTACGTCCGCAACGGCTTCGGGCGCGGCGCCGCGCCCGTGTCCGAGGATATGGTGGCCCGCGCGAGGTCGCAGCTTTCCGCGCGCGCCGACTAGGTCAGGTCGGCGATCGCCCGCGGGCGTACCGCAGGCGCCATGCCGACGGCGCCCGCGAGAGCCGCGCGTTGCTCCTTGAGCTCTCCCAGGAACCGGTGCAACCCCTGCAGCACCTGAGCGCCTTCGCCGACCGCGGTGGCAATGCGCTTGGTCGAGTTGGCCCGCATGTCGCCGATGGCAAATACACCCGGCACGCTCGTCTCGAGCGAGCGGCAATCGCGCTGCGCGACGTCCCCGCCGGTGAGCACGAACCCTTTGCTGTCCAGCGCAACACCCGCGCTCGCCAGCCAGCCTGAATTGGGCTCCGCGCCGATGAACAGGAACAGATGCTGAACCGGCAGGTCCCGGTCCCCGCCCGAGGCCGGCCGCCAACGGAGGGTCTGGAGTTTTCCGTTCGCGCCCTCGAGCGCCGTCACCGAGGCCTCCGGCACGACCTCGACGTTCGCGAGGCCCCGGATGCGATCGACCAGGTAGGTCGACATCTTGGCGCCGAGATCCGTCCCGCGCAGCAGCACCCAGATCTTGCGGGACCCGCCGGCGAGAAACACGATCGCCTGACCCGCCGAGTTGCCGCCGCCGACCACCGCCACCTCCTGCCCGGAGCACAGCCGCGCTTCCAGCGGCGAGGCCCAGTAGTGCGCGCTCGAGCCTTCGAACGCCACCAGGTTCTCCACCCCGAGCCGGCGATAGCGCGCGCCGGTCGCCGCCACCACCGCGCGGGCGCGCACTCTCTCGTCATTGGCGAGACGGAGCGTGAAGGCTTCACGGGCACCGCTGGGCCGCTCGAGGGTGAGCACCGGCTTGGCGATCCCCATCTCGACGCCGAATTTCTGCGCCTGGTTGTACGCCCGGCCCATGAGCGCCATGCCGCTGATGCCGGTGGGAAATCCGAGGTAGTTCTCGATGCGCGTCGAGGCGCCCGCCTGTCCGCCGAAGGCATGACGGTCGAGCACCAGGACCGAAAGGCCCTCCGAGGCTGCGTACACCGCGGCCGACAGGCCCGCCGGGCCGGCACCGACCACGGCGACGTCGTAAGTTCGCTCGGCGTCCAGTGTGGCGCTCAGGCCCAGGCACCGGGCCAGCTCGCCCTCCGCCGGATTGCGCAGCAGCGTGCCGTTGGGGCACAGCACCAGCGGCAGCTCTCCCGCGCCGATCGCGAAGTGCGCGAGCAGCGCGCGCGCCTCGGCATCGGTCCCCGGGTCGAGCGTCCGCTGCGGATGACCGTTGCGCCGCAGGAATTCCTGCAGACGCAGCACGTCCCGATCGTCGGGCGCGCCGATGATCAGCGGACCTCCGGCGCCGATCTCGAGCGCCAGCATGCGCCGCAGAATCAGCGCCCGCAGGATCCGCTCGCCGAGCTCCGCCTCGCTGATGAAGACGGCGCGCAGCCGCTCCGGCACGAGAAGCACGGCCAGCACCTCGCCGTCGGCGCGCACATCGACGAGCGACGGCCGCCCCGTGATGTCGGCGAGCTCGCCGAAGAAGCCACCGCGCCCGTGGGTAACGATGGGCTCCCCGGCTCCCGTGACATCCCTGCGGTACACGGTGACCTGGCCTTCGAGAACGACCATCACCCCGCGGGACCGCTCACCCATCCGGGCGAGATACTCCCCGTCGGTATAGGCGCGGGTGGTCCCGAAGCGCCGTACGCGCTCGAGCTCTGCGCCCTCGAGCACGGGAAACATCTGTTGCCGGCGCGCGGCGACGAACGGGCTCTCGTAGGGCATCGTAGCTGCCGATTTTCGCCGCAGGCGCGCAGCCGGGGCGATTGCACGATGGTATCGGGCGCCGGGCGCACCGGCGGCGGGTCCCCACACCATCGTGCTATCGCGTGAGACGGGGTGCCCGTGTTTGCATGAGAGGCATGTCGGGCACTCACCAGCCGGGCGAGAGTGAGTATCGCGTCATCTCCCCCGAGCAGATCGACTGGCAGCCATTCGCGGGATTCCCCAACGCCGCACGCCTCGCAGTGCTCGTGGGCGACCCCAACCAGGGTGGTCCCTTCCTGGTTCGAGTGCGCGTGCCCGCCGGCGAGAGAATGATGCCGCACACCCACGCCGAGGATCACGTGCACACGGTGATCTCCGGGGTCTTCTACATCGGCCTCGGGGAGAAATTCGACGAAACCCTGCTCACGGCCCACGCTCCGGGGAGCGTGCTGGTGGTGCCGGGCGGCATGGCCCACTTTCATTGGGCAAAGTCCGGGGAGTACATCACTCAGATCAACGGCATCGGTCCGGTGGTGCTCACGTACGTCGATCCTGGTAGCGACCGGCGTAGGTATTGAGACCATCGTGCAATCGCCACCCGGGCCGGCGGGT
>JAGWMP010000288.1 GCA_028871705.1 Gammaproteobacteria bacterium | reverse complement strand
GTCTTGCCCGTGGCCTTGAACGCCGCGCCCGCCACCGCGGCGCGCAGTTTGCGCGCCACCGCCACCGCCGCCTCGTAGCGGGTCTCGGGCATCACGATGGCGAACTCCTCGCCGCCGATGCGCGCCACCCAGTCGATGCCCTTGCGCAGCTGCCGCTCCACCCGCGGGCCGAACTGGCGCAGGATGTCATCGCCCGCCGCGTGGCCGAGCGTATCGTTGATCTTCTTGAAGTTGTCGATGTCGCACAGGATCAGCGCCAGGGAGCGCCCGTAGCGCGCGGCGCGCTCGACCTCGCGCGGGAAATGCTTGCCGAAGAAGCGCCGGCTGGCGACGCGCGTCAGATCGTCCGTCGCCGAGAGCTTGCGGTTCTCGGCGAGCGTGATGCGCAGCGCCGCCTCGAGCTCCGCGATGCGCCTCGCGGCGCCAACCCGCGCCTCGAACTCCCGCTCCGAGGCACGCCGGCCGACGCAGTCGTCCGCGCCGGCGGTGAGTCCCGCCTCGCGCTCGGGCGAATCGTCGAGCTCGGCGACATAAAGAATGTAGGGCTGGCGCTGGGCCGCGCGCGCGCGCAGCTTGCGCACCAGCTCGGCGTTGTCGGTGACCACGACCGGACGGAACTCGGCTTCGAAGCGCCGCAGGGCTTCGGCCTGCGTCTCGACGAGCTCGAAGTCGAGCATATCGGGCCGCACGCGCTGCTCCATGAAGATGCGCATCGGCGCGTCCTCGAACATGAGCAGGGCTTTCGGCGGCGGCAGCACGCGCACCATCACCGCCACCGTGGCGGTGGTGCCATCCTCCGTGGTCGGCGGCTTCTGTGCCCGCCTCTCCAGCACCCGCTGAATGACCGTGGTATGGCCGCCGGCCGCCATGCGTCCCCCGAGCGCGCGGATCGTGCTCCGCCCCCCGGGAGATTACCGGCTGCGGCGCGAGAACACTATGCGCGCGCAGCGCTCAGGGCGTCTTGCGGGCCTGCTCCACGCGGTCGCGCAGCCCCGCGAGCACCGCCGGCAGGTCGCGGCGCAGCGAGCGGTTGACGAGGAACTGCGGCACCCAGAATCCCGGCTCGAGGTACATTTCGTACTCGACCAGCGTCGCCGACCCGTCGGCCGTCGGGCCGAGCACCCAGCTGCCCTCCTCCTCCTTGAGATCGCCGCTCACGCGGTGAAAGTCGATGCGGCGCGGGCGGTCATAGTCCGCCCGGAACACGTACACGACCGACGGCAGGTACCAGGAGTAGCGGATCTCCTGCTCGATGTCCTCCCAGCGGCCGTCGGCGGCGCCCGCGACGCGGCGGCAGCGCTTGAGCCCCGGTACGATGAGCAGCGTCTGCGCGCAATCGGTCATCACGCGCCAGATGGCCTCCGGCCGCGCATGGATCAGCACCGCGGCGCGCGCGCGGCCGCGTGGGTGCTCGGGATCGACCTCCGCCGCGGTCTCCACCACCACCTCGCCGGCGGCGAGGCGCCGTTGCACCTGCGGATTCGCGACCCAGCCGCTGCCGGGAGCAGGTGCGGGCGCGGCGAGCGGTGCCGCGGTCAAGGGCGCCAGCGCCAGCGACAGTGCCAGCGCGATCAGCGGGAGATTCGGGGAACGGTGGCTCATGGGGCGGTGGCGGAACGCGCGACGCAGCAGTGCGCCGCTCGTGAGTGCGCCGCCGCGGCGCGCGCGTTCATTCGGCGAGCACTTGCGAGAGCTCCCCGCGCGTCTCCTCGATATGGGCGCGGGCGAGGCGCTGCGCCTGGCGCGCCCTGCCTGCGGCCCAGGCTGCGCACAACGCCGCGTGTTCCCGGTTGGCCCGCCGCACGCGCCCGGGACCGAGAAGGTGAAAGCGCACGTAGCGCTGCGCGAGCGTGTGCAGGCGGAAGAGCATCTCCGCCGCCACCGGCTGCAGCTGCGGCACGATGAGGGAAAGATGGAACTCGCAGTTGCGATCGCCCGCCGCGCGCAGATCCCCCGCAACCAGGGCGGCGCTCAGGGCCGCGAGCGCGGCCCGGGCCTGATCGCGGTCGGCGTCGCTCGCCGCGCGGGCGCCGAGCGCCACCGCCGCGGGCTCGATGGCCAGGCGGAGGCGAAACACCTCCTGCGCCTCGTGCCGCGAGAGGGTGCGCACCTGGAAGCCGCGATGCACGTACACGTCGACGAGCCCCTCCGAGCGCAGCTGCACCAGCGCCTCGCGCACGGGAATCTTGCTGGTGCCGTACTCGGCGGCGATGCTGTCCTGGCGCAGTGCCGAGCCCGGCGGATAGGCGCCGCTCAGGATCTTGGCGCGGATGCGGGCGGCGAGCTGCGCGGTCACGCCGCGCGCGAGCGGCGCCTCGGGCACCGCGCTCATCGCCGGATCCCGTAGCAGAACGGGTCGCGCTCATCGAGCAGCAGCGTTGCCTCGGCGTTCACCCAGGCGCTGCCGCGGATGGTCGGCACGATGCGCTCGCCGCTCTTGACGTAGCTGGCGCGGAAGGCGCTGCCGATGATGCTCTCCTGCACCCACTCGACGCCCGCGGCGAGCTCGCCGTCGGCGGCGAGACAGGCGAGCTTGGCGCTCGTCCCGGTGCCGCACGGCGAGCGGTCGTAGGCCGCACCCGGACAGAGCACGAAATTGCGCGCGTTCGAGCCGGGCAGCTGCGCTGGACCGACGAGCTCGACGTGATCGACCTCGGGGTGGCCCTGGGCATTCAGGGCGGCGCGCACCCGCGTGCAGTAATCGGTGAGCGCGCTCACGTTGCCAAGCGCGAGATCCTGACCATGGGCCTCGACGAGGAAGAACCAGTTGCCGCCCCAGGCGACATCGCCGCTCACCGCACCGATGCCAGGCACCTCGACCCGCACGCCGCGCGCGGCGCGGTGGCTCGGCACGTTGGTGACCGATACCGAGGAGTCCTCGTGCAGCGTCGCGGTGACGATGCCGACCGGCGTCTCGATGCGATGCACGCCGGCAGCGATCCGGCCGAGATAGCGCAGTGTGACCGCCAGGCCAATGGTCCCGTGACCGCACATGCCGAGGTAGCCGGCATTGTTGAAGTAGATGACGCCCGCCGCGCAGGTGGGATCGACGGGCGGCACCAGCCAGGCGCCGACGATCGCATCCGAGCCGCGCGGCTC
>JAGWMP010000037.1 GCA_028871705.1 Gammaproteobacteria bacterium | reverse complement strand
CCCCTTGGGGCTGTAGACGAGGAAGAAGGTCCCCGCCACCGAGGAGTTGTCGCCCTGCCAGCCGAGCTTGTTGCGGCCGGCCGTGCTGGTATCGACCATGCTGTTCGCCGACAGCGAGCCGTCGCTCATGACCTGGATCATGACCGGCGAACCCTTGCGGGCCGCGTACTCGAGTACCGCGCCGATCATCTGACCGGCCGTGAAGTTGCGTGACTCGCCGCTCGCGCGCGTGCCATCGTGGTAGTCGAAGCCGCCGAGGGAGATGGTGCCGGCGCCCGCGTAGCCGTCGATCACGAGCTTCATGATCGACGCCGTGGTCGCCGCGTCGCCGTTGCCCTGCAGCTGGGCGGCCGTGAAGATCGGCGTGGTGCCGCCGACGATGAGCGGATCCTGTGCCGGATCGAGTCCCGCCGGGCCCGCGGCGAAGATATTGGCGGTATTGGAGGCCTGCACGTACGCGCAGCGCACCTGGTTCTTGAGCGCCGCATCCGTGCTGCCGCCACCCGGAATGAGCTGCACGCCGGGCGTCGAGCCGCTCGGCGCGCCGAGTACGCCGGTGAACTCGCTGCCGGTCGAGCCCGCGCCCTGATAGGCAGCGGTGCCGGAGCTGATGCGCGCCTCCGACTCGAGCTCCGCGAGCGCCAGCGGGTCGACGCCCCCGGGGGGCATCGGCGGCGCGAGCGCCACCGCGTCCGAGGGCTGCTGGATGGTGGCGGGCTGGAGCGCGGGGTTGATGGTGTACATGAGCGCCATCGAATTGCCGCCCGACACCGAGGAGTTGGAGCCGACCAGGCTCACCACCGTGCCCTTGGCGCCGGCCTCCGCGATGCCGTAGATCGGGTTGGTCGTGTTCGACTGGGTGTCGTTCTGCGACATCGCCGGGATGACCGCGCCGTTGACGCCGGCCTGGGTGGCGACCGCGGCCACCGACTGGATGCCGCGCAGGATGGCCCCGTCGGCCTGCCACAGGAGTCCGAGCGCAGTGCTGATGTTGGCGCTCGAGCTCGGCACCATGTTGCCGGGCACACCGAGCTTGCCGTAGCCCGCGGTGGAGAGGAAGTTCGCCTGGCCGCCCTTGACGCCGACCAGCGCCTCGGACCCGAGCAGGTTCGCACCTCCCGCGAGGTCGAACACGATGAAGGGGAGCGACCCGGAGCCGGTCGGAATGTTGCACTGGCCCTGGGCGGTCAGCGCCTGGATGTCGACGTCGAGCCCGCTGGCGCGGGCCGCGTGCGCCTTGAGCAGCGCGCCGAGCCAGGCGGAGCCGATCACCATGCCCTGGGCGCCGAGCATGCCGGCGGCGAGGAAGTCGCGGCGCGTCACCGGACGCGGATGATTCTCGTGCCGGAACGGGGTGCCGGGCGGGGTAGGCCGGGGCGGACGCTTGCGAATCAGCATCTGAGTTACCTCTCCAAATCCCTTATTGCAGGGTGACGGCGGCGCTCGCGAGCGTCGCGGTGCATGCCGCGACCGTCGCCTGCGTGACCGTCGCAGCCGAGTTGATCGTCGGGATCCTCGTGAGCAGCGCATCGACCTCGCTTTGCACCGCGCTCACCGCCTGCGGCGAGACGTTCGTGCCCACGGCGCCGTTCGCCAGCGCGTTGAGCACGATGGCGCGGTTGCCACTGCCGCTCGCGCCGAAGAAGCCCGAGGCGCTGGCGCTGAGGCTCGAGTCGAGCCCCGTGCCGAAGAAGGCATCGCGCTGCGCGCCGCTCGCCATCAGCTCGCCGCAGTAGGCGTTGGCGAGCGCCGAGATCGCCGTCTGCTGCGAGGCGATGAAGCCGGAGATCAGCGACGTCGCCGGCATCGACTGCTGCGAGCTCGCGAACAGCGGCTGCACCACCGGGTCGGTGACCGGCACGCCGGTGATCAGCGCGAAGCTGTTGTTGACGCGCTCGTAGGTGGCGATGCCGTAGTCGGGCACCGGCGTATTGTTCGGCACCGGCGCCACCGGCGTGCCCGGCGGATCGACGAACGTGTGGCTGAAGGTGCCGAGCTGATCGAACGACAGGAAGAACAGGTCGTTCGCCGAGCCGAGGCTCACCGGGATCACCGTACCGAGCTGCGACAGGGCCTGGCCGCTCGTCGGCGAGATGCCAGGCGTGTAGGCGGAGCCGCCGATGGTGGTGTTGAGCGTGGCAAAGGACTGCGCCGAGGGCGCCAGCTGTCCGTTCACACCGATGCGCATGCCCTTCACCGGGATGCTGGCCGCAACCGTGGCGTTCGGATCCAGGCTGATGAAGCGCGGCTGGTAGAACAGGTAGCTGAAGTTGTCGTACTGGCTGGCGGTGAACATGACGTACGACTGGTTGACACCGGTCTGCGCGCTGACGTTGAACAGCAGGTAGTACTTCTGGCCGACGCCGGCGTTGAAGTTCTGCGTGATCTGCGTCGGGGTGAGCGCCGTGTTGTAGACCGCCACCAGCTTGATCTCACCCAGCCACTGGCGCTGGCCGCTCGTCTCGTTGCCGAGCACCAGTGCGAAGGTGTTGTCCCAGTTGGCGAGCGAGCCGCCCTTGGAGGGATCGACGTCGCCGGTGAAGACGCCGTTGACGTAGAGCTTCTGGCCGTTGACCGGGTCGTAGGTGAGCACGATGTGCTGCAGGGCCGCCTGCGCCGCGCCGTTGGTGGTGGTCGTAGTGAGCGGCGGCATGCCGTTGGTGTCGGTGACGGTCGAGCGCGCGAAGCCCTGGTACTGCTCGGCATCCTGGCCGAGGGTGGCGTTACGCGTGGTATTGCTGCCCGAGTAGCTCACGATCCAGGCGTTGGTCTGGGTGACGTTGGCGGGCGCCGCCCACGCCTCGATCGAGTACTCACCGGACTCCTGGATCATGGTGCTGAGCTTGGAGCTCGCGCTGGTGGACGCCTGCGCCTGGCTGCCCTGCCCGAAGATCACGCCCCAGGCGCTGTCCCAGGTCACGTTGCCGGAGAGCGAAAGGTCCGCCTCGGGGCTGACACCGCTCGTGTCGTAGGCGGTGCTGCCCTGGCCGGTCTCGAACATGTACTTGGCGATCATCGAGCCTTCGAAGCGGCTGCCGCTCGAGGCGATCGTGCCCTGGGTGAGCGTCACCGCGTTCGAGACGACCAGCGAGGGGTCGATCGGGGTGACCGGGATGCCGTTGGCGAATGCCGTGATCGCCGCCAGCATGGCCGCCGCGCTCCCCGGGCAGTCGGGCGCCCCGCCCGAGCCCGCCGTCGGCCAGCAGTGATGCAGGTCGTCGGCCAGGCGCTGATAGAAGCGCGACAGGTTGGGCGTGGCGAGGTTGATCTTCGGCTGCGCCGCGATATAGGCGGCGTCGATGTTGTTGGGGTCGGCGAAGTACGGCTGCTGCGGACTGGCCGAGGCCGGGTTGTGGCAGCCCGAGCAGAACTGGGTGACGATCGGATAGACCGTGCTCTGGTAGCTCGGGTTGCCGACGGTCGGATCCGCCGGGAACTGCTTGCCGCCACCGGCGGCCTGCGGCGGCGGGGCGTTGAGGATCACCGCGGTGGTGGAAGAGTTGCCGGCGCCGATCCAGTTCTGGATCCACACCAGCATGGTGGCGGCGCAGGCGGAAGGGTCGGCCACCCAGCAGTTGTGTCCCCCGCCGACCTTCAGCACCAGCTCCGACTGGCTCGGGTTGGTGAGGTTCACGAGCGGCAGCGCGGCGTTGTACGCCTGGTTCACGTCGTCCGAGCGCGCGAACATCGGCGACTGCCCGCCCTGGTGGTGGCAGCCACCGCAGCGGTTGGACGCGATGATGTTCTGCCAGAGGTTCACCTGGAACGCCTCGATGTCCGCGTTCTGCGCGGGCGGCCCGGAGTAGGTCTGCGTCGTCGAGGTCGGCGGCGGCCCGTTGACCGTGGTCGCCGCTCCCCCGGAGGAGCTGCAGGCAGCCAGCGTGGCCAGCATGGCGGCCGCGGCGCAGAGCGCGAGCGTACGGCGGGCGAGGATCTTGTCCATGGCGTTACTCAATGCGGCGTGCATGTGGGGGCGCTCCCTTACGAGCCCGGACAGGCGGCGGCGGTCTGCTGGAACACGGTCTTCAGGTTGTAACCGCCGGCGGTGAAGCTCGAGGTGAGCGAGGCGACCGTCGCGAGGTCGGCGCTGCTCTGCGGCGCGCGGAAGCACACCGCCTGGAACACCTTGGTGACCTGGCACTGGGCGAAGGTGCTGGTCGAGGCGAGCTCCTGACCGAGCGAAGCGGCGCCGTTGCCGCTGCCGGGCAGGCTCCCCGACCAGCCGAGTACGGTGTTGGGACCCTGGCGCCAGTGGTTCACCCAGCTGTCATCGGGCGTCACGAAACCGAACGGGAAGTTGGTCGCATTGATCAGGTACTTCGGCTGCACCTGACCGGCGGTATAGACCATCTGCCCGGCGGTCGCGTCGTAGTTGTAGTACGCGAAGGCCTGCGCCATCGCGTCCATGCCGCTGTGGCAGGCAACGCAGTTGTTCATGAAGATCTGGCTGTCGCCGCCCGGCGAGCGGGCCACGTCCTGCCGCACGCGGTCCGTCGGCCGCGTGGTGTCGGCCATCGCCGGCAGGTCGTTGCAGAACTGGTTGATCATCGTGAAGCGGAACATCGCGCGATTGGTGCCGTTGACGAAGAACGCGGAGGCCATGCCGCGCGTGGTGAAGAGGCCGGCGACCGCGGCGCTCGACGTGCCGTAGGTGGCCGACTGCGTGGTCTTCACCAGGGTGGCCATCAGGTTGACGCCGTTCTGCTCGGCCATCGCGTAGTGGTTGTTGTTGGCCGGGGACGCCGCCGGGAGCCCGGGGGCGTTGCTGGTATAGAGAATGTCGGCCGAGAGCGCGGTGTTGAACGGCACGCCGTCGCGCACCATGCCGATGACGGTCGCCACCGAATCATTGAGCGGCGAGAACACCGTGGCGCTGCGGTTGGTCCACGGCATCGCCCAGTTCTTCAACGTCACGTTGTAGAAGGTCGGCGCGTTGGTGGCGATCTGCGCGGCCTGCACCAGTCCGGCGCTGCCGGGCGCGGCGCCCGCGGCACCCGCGGCGCAGGTGCCGCCGCAGATGGCGCTCGCCATCTGATTGAGGATCGCAGGAGTCGGGGGAACGCCCGCGATGCGCTCGTAGATGCGCTTGGCCTGCTCGTAGGGACCCGCGTAGGCGGGCGCGAACGGCTGCGCGATCATGAGCAGCGCGCCCGCCGTCAGCGTGACGCGGCGTGCGCGGCCGGGACCTGTGCCTGTAGTCATGGCGTTCATGGCGCTCGTCGTCTCCCTCAAATGCGCTGTAAGCGCAGGCCGACTATACGGGCCGCGCAACCGCGCAAGAATGTCTCAACTGCCTGACGTCGCTGCCCGCCGACAGTTTTGCTCCGGAGCGGTGCGCGCGGATGATTGCGCGGCAAACTGCGAGCCAGATCACGGCGGGCATGCCTGCGAATGACTACCAGTAGCGGTCGTACCGGCGGTAGCGCTCGCGGGGTGAGCACAACACGCAGCGGGCGCCGGTACCGTGACGGAATGCCGTCGCAAGGAAACTTATCCAGGAACGCGAATTGCGTCGGATAATTACGTTACATTCGCACGGCCGCGCGCCTGCGGAAACGGTGGTGTCAAGTGAGGATCAGGTCAGCAGGCATGCAGTGTGACGAGCCCGGCAGTGCGCCGCGCCGGACGGCCGCGCGCGGGCTGCGCACGCTGGCGCTCGCCGCGACGCTGCTGGCGGCGCTCGCCGCCTGCGCCGGCAACGGCTCCGGCGGCTCCGGCAGCGTCAACATCGCCAACAGCCAGGGCGGTGACCCGGCGACCGTCGACTATCCCATCTTCTATGTGAAGCGCTCCGTGCCCACCAATGCCGCCGGGGCGCTGGTGCAGGACGATCTGCGCATCCCGCGCGACCTGGTGCCGGGCGGCGCGGACCTCTACATGCGCGCGACCGCCTCGCCGAGCGCCGCCGAGGTCAATATCACGGCGCGGGTCACGGCGGGCTCGCGCTACGACGTGAAGCAGGTCGACGTGTCGGCCGACGGCACGCGCGTGGTGTTCGCCATGCGCGGCCCGCTCACCAAGAACCAGCAGGCCAAGAACCCACCCTCGTGGCGCATCTGGCAGTACGTGATCACCACCGACACGCTCGCGCCGGTGATCAACCCGGCGATCGACCCCGATCCGCTCACCGTCAACGACGTCTCGCCGCACTATCTGGCCGACGGACGCATCGTGTTCTCGAGCTCGCGGCAGACCAACGCGCAGGGCATTCTGCTCGATGAGGGCAAGCAGCAGTTCAGCGCGCTCGACGATCAGTCGGCCGCCGACCAGGGCGGCACCCAGCCGGCCTTCGTGCTCGAGGTGATGAACGCCGACGGCACGAACATCCACCAGATCTCCTTCAACCAGAGCCACGACCTCGATGCGACCGTGCTGCAGAGCGGGCGGGTGCTGTGGAGCCGCTGGGACGGCGCCTTCGGACACGACGCCATGTCGCTCTACTCCTCCTACCCCGACGGCACCGACATCGAGCTCTACTACGGCCTCAACAGCCACATGACCGGCACGCCGGCGCCCGGCACCACCACGCCCACGGTGATCGAGTTCACGCGTCCGCACGAGATGCAGAACGGCAACATCATGGCACTGGTGCGCCAGTACACCGACGTCGACGACGGCGGCAACCTCATCGAGATCGACGGCGTCCACTACGTCGAGAACACGCAGACGCTCGAGGGCACGCCGTTCGACTTCAGCCCCGCGACCTATCCCGGCCCGGCGCAGACGCAGGCCACGCCCCTCAACAACATCTACACCGTCCCCGGCCCCTCGCCCGGCGGCCGTTTCAGCTCCGCCTACCCGCTGTGGGACGGCACCAACCGCATCATCGTCAGCTGGTCGGAGTGCCGGCTGCTCGACACCACGCAGACCCCGCCGGTGATCGTGCCCTGCACGACCAGCGCGCTCGCGAGCCCGACGGCGCAGAGCGCCCTGCCCCTCTACAGCCTCTGGATGCTCGATCCGGCGCACGGCACCATGATGCCGATCGTCGCCCCGGTCGAGGGCGTCATGATCACGGACGTCGTGGCGACGCAGCCCAAGCCCGTGCCCCACATCTACCTCGACACCGTGCCGACCGGACAGGCCGAGACCTTCGCGAGCAACGGCGTCGGCGTCATCGACATCAGGAGCGTCTACGACTTCGACGGCATGCAGGTGAATCCGGCCACCGGCGCAGCGGTCAACATCGCCAACATCGCCGACACGGCGAAGACCCCGGTCGCCAACCGGCCGGCGCGCTTCATCCGCATCTCCAAGGCCGTCTCGATCCCCGACAAGACCGTCGTGACGCTCACCAACGCCGACTTCGGCGTCACCGGCAACATGATGGAGATCCTCGGCTACGCCCCGATCGAGCCGGACGGCTCGGTGCACATCGCGGTGCCGGCGCAGGTCGCCCTGCACCTCGACGTGCTCGATGTGAATGCACGCGCCATCACCCCCGGCAGCGGCGTGTGGCTGCAGGTGCAGCCGGGCGAGACGGTCGCCTGCAACGGCTGCCACAAGCCCCAGGGCGGCGCGCAGAACGCCGTGTCGTACGGCCGCCAGGGCGCCTTCAATTCGGCATGGCTCGGCGCCACCGCGGGCACCCCCTTCCCCGACACCATCGCGAGCGGGCCCGCGGCCTTCATCCCGCAGAACCAGAACGAGACCATGGCGCAGGCGCGCATGGCGGTGAGCTGCAGCACCGACACGCCGCCGTGCCTGCAGATGCTGCCGAGCGTCAACGTCCTCTATACCGACCTGTGGACCGACCCGGCGAAGGCGACCCCCGGCACGCCGATCACCTACAGCTACACCGATCCGACCAATCCGGTGCCGGCGATCCCGACCAGCGCGCTGTGCGCCACCGCCTGGGCGGCCAACTGCCGCATCGTCATCAACTACCCGCAGCACATCCAGCCGATCTGGGACGCGGCCCGCATGATGACCGTCGGCGGCGTGCAGACGAGCGTCACCTGCTCGCAGGGTGGCTGTCACAACCCGGTCAATGCCGCGGGTGCGGCGCAGACTCCGGCCGGAAATCTCGACCTGACCAATAGCGTCGATGCGAACACCAACGAGTTCACCTCCTACGGACAGCTGCTTACCCCGCACACTACGGTTATCATGGGCCAGCCGGGACCGACGGTCGGTCCGTTCATGAGTGCGGGTAGCGCCAATGGCGGGGCCTCGGGTGCATTCTTCAGCTGCTTCGCAACAGGTTCCGGATGCAACAGCCCCTCGCACGTGGGTTGGCTGAACATCGCGGAGCTTCGCCTGCTGTCGGAGTGGCTGGATATCGGTGCGCAGTACCACAACAACCCCTTCGCCCCAGCGGCGCCCATGTGAGCCAGGGAACGAGTTGATGCACCGTGCGCGACGGCGCCCGCGCGCGGCTCTGCTCACCGTGGCGGCCCTGCTGCTCGGCGCGCTGCTGCCGGCGGTGGCGGGGGCGCGCGAATATCTGCAGCTGTTCGTCACCGAGCCCTACCTGGAGCTGCATACCGGCCCCGGGCGCGGCTACCCGGTATTCCACGCCGTGCCGCGCGACGAGAGCGTCGACGTGCTGTTCCGCCGCACCGACTGGTTCAAGGTACGCACCGAACGCGGCGTCGAGGGCTGGGCCTCCCAGGCCGACATGCTCAAGACGGTGCTGGCGGACGGCTCGCCCTTCAAGTTCGAGGTCGGCGACCAGGCAGGCTTCAGCGCGCATCGCTACGAGCTCGGCGTGTTCGGCGGCGAATACGGCGGCGCCAACCTGCTCTCGGCCTACTGGTCGGTGTCGCTCAACCCGCAGCTGGCGGTGGAAGCGGCCGCCGGACAGTTTCTCGGGCGCTTCGCCAACGGCGAGACCGGCGATCTCGGCTTCACCCACGTGATCTCGCCCGAATCGCGCTGGTCGCCGCTCCTGATGCTCGGGGTCGGCATCGCGCACATCGAGCCGAAGGCGACGCTGGTCACCCCGTCCAACCGCACCGAGCAGACCGCCTACGCCGGCGGCGGCATCCGCTACTACCTGACGCGGCGCTTTTTCCTGCGCCTCGAGTACAAGGCGCACTACATCTTCACGAAGCGCAACGAGAACGAGGAAGAGGACGAATGGAAACTGGGATTCGCGTTCTTCTACTGACGGCAGCGCTCGCCGTGCTTCCCGGCTGCGCCACGGTGCGCGGCTGGTTCCACCATGGCAACAAGAGCTCCGGCACCGCCACGGAGGCTGCCGGCCCCACCGCCGCGGCGGGCGAGGATACGGCCCCGCCGCGGGTGATCGAGCCGCAGGTCGAGCGCCGGCAGATCAAGGTGCCGAAGATCAAGAGCTCGAACGTGGAGCTCGGCGTGTTCTACGGGGCGCTGTCGATCGAGGATTTCGGCACCAACCCGGATTACGGGGTGACGGCCGCCTACCACATCACCGAGGACTTCTTCTTCCAGGGGGAGGCGGGCCGCTCGCGCGGCGGACGCACCAGTTTCGAGACTCTGAGCGGGAACATTCAGCTGCTTACCGAAGCTGAGAGGCGCTTCACGTACTACGACCTCTCTCTCGGCTACAACTTCCTGCCGGGCGAGGCCTTTATCGGTCGCGGCATCGCCATGACGAGCGCTTTTTATCTCCTCGGCGGCTTCGGTGCCACCGACTTCGCCGGGGATACGAAGTTCACGGTGAACTTCGGCGGCGGCTACCGCATCGTACCGGCGGACTGGCTGGCGCTGCACGTCACGGTGCAGGATCACGTTTTCCAGACGAGCCTGCTCGGCGTCACCAAGCTCACCAACAACATCGAGGCGCGGATGGGTGCGACCGTCTTCTTCTAGTCATGAGGGACGCACGATGAGGAACCGTTTGCCCGCCATCATAGCCGCGGCCGCCCTGGCGCTGCCGGCGCTCGCGGCCGATCCGACCGGCTCACCGGCCCCGGCGTTCACGCTCGGCTCGCGCGCCGGCTCCACCGTGAGCCTCGCCCAGTACAAGGGCCAGGTGGTGATGCTCAACTTCTGGGCGAGCTGGTGCGGCCCGTGCCGCCAGGAAATGCCGCTGCTCGAGAGCATCTACACGAAGTACAACCGCATGGGGTTCACCCTGATCGGCGTGAACGTCGAGCCCGATTCCAATGCCGCCAACGAATGGCTGAAACAGACCCCGGTGAGCTTCCCGATTCTCTATGATAAGGACAGCAAGGTCAGCAAGATGTACGACGTCGCCGGCATGCCGAGCACCGTGATCATCGACCGCACCGGCAAGGTGCGCGTGCTCCACCGGGGCTACAAGCCCGGCGACGAGAACGAGTATCTCGACAGCATCCGGACGCTGGTGCGGGAGTAACGACGATGCGGGCATACGGGGAGCAGCGCAGCGGACGCGGGTCGGCGGTGCGCCGCGTGCGTGGCGCGCTGCTCGCCGTGCTCGCCCTCGGGGCGGCGCTCGGCGGCTGCGCGCCGCTCGAGCCCTGGGTGAAGCCCTACGAGCGCGAGCACCTGGCGGATCCCATCATGTCGCTCGGCCGTAACTCGATCGCGGCCAGCTACCGCGACCACGTGTTCGAGACCCGCGAGGGCTCGCACGGCGCCACCGGGGCGGTCGGAGGCGGCTGCGGATGCAACTAGCCGGGCGGCTGGGCGGCCGGCTGCTGCCGCCGTTCGCGCGTACGCTGCTGGCGCTCGCGGTGCTCGCGGCGCCGGCGCTTGCGGGGGTGCTGCCCGAGGACGAGGCCGACCTCATGTACCACTCCTACCAGGGTGGCGACATCACCGTGAACGGACCCTCGGTACTGATCCGCAAGAAGGTCGGCGACAGCCTGTCGCTCACCTATAACTACTACGAGGACATGATCTCGAGCGCCTCGATCGACGTGAAGCTCTCGGCGAGCCCGTATCACGAGATCAGGAAGCAGAACAGCTTCGGCGCCGATTACCTGCACGGCAAGACCACCTACAGCGTCGGCTACATCTACAGCAAGGAGCCGGACTACATCGCGAGCACGTCCTATTACTCGATCAGCCAGGACATGTTCGGCGACCTCACCACCATCACGCTCGGCTACCGCCGCGGCTGGGACCAGGTGTACCGCGACCTGTGCGCGGCGCCGCATCCGACCAACTCCGAGTGCCCCGACATCATCAACGACCCGACCTTCCACGAGCGGGCCGATCACTGGGGCTACAGCTTCGGCCTCACGCAGATCCTGACGCGTAACCTCCTGGCGACGCTCAACTACGAGATCGACACCGACCAGGGCTATCTCGCCAATCCCTACCGCCAGATCCGCTACCAGTCCACCGGCGGCGCCGGCTTCACGCTCGCGCCGCAGATCTACCCCAACACGCGCACCAGCAACGCCGCCTCGGTGCTGCTCAAGTACTACCTGCCGTGGCGCGCCACGCTCACCGGCTCGTACCGCTTCTACCACGACACCTGGGATGTGACCGGCAGCACCATCGAGGCCGACTACACCCTGCCGGTCTGGAAGCGCTGGATCTTCGACGGCAGCGTGCGCTACTACACCCAGACGCACGCCAGCTTCTTCAGCGACCTGTTCCCGTACGCCAACTACTCCAACTTCATGGCGCGCGACCGCGAGCTCGCCGCCTTCGACAGCGTCACGCTCGGCGTCGGCGCCACCTACCAGTTCGACATCCCGCAGGTGCCCTGGATCCACAAGAGCACCGCCAACATCCGCTACGACCGCATGATGATCGACTACAAGGACTACCGCGACGCCCTGCTCGCCGCCCAGTACGGCGCCGGCAGCGAGCCGCTCTACAAACTCGACGCGAACGTCCTCGAAGTTTTCCTGTCTATCTGGTACTGAGCTGAACCGCGGCTGAACGCGCGCGCGGCGCACACCCGCTGCGCCGCCCGGCCGCGGCTGGGTTAAGCTTCCGTCTCGCTCGTTCTGCGAAGGAGGGATGATCCATGCGCTTACGCACCAATCTATTCACTCTGCTGGCGGGGCTCGCGCTCATTGCCTCGGCCACGGCCGCCCACGCCCAGGCGCGCGAGGAAGGCCGGTTGCTGGTGGCGAGCCAGGTCCTGCAGGAGATGCGCGGCTCGCGCGACCAGGCCATCCCCGATCGCCTCCTCGAGCGTGCCTACGGCATCGCGGTGATCCCCGACACGACCAAGATCGCCTGGTTCTTCGGCGGACGCCGCGGCCACGGCGTGCTGGTGGTGCGCGACAAGGACGGCCGCTTCTCGAGCCCCATCTTCGTCACCATGACCGGCGGCAGCTTCGGCTTCCAGTGGGGCGTGCAGTCGACCGACGTGGTGCTGGTGTTCACGACGCCGCGGGGCGTGCAGGGCATCAACGGCGGCAAGGTGACGCTCGGCGGCGACCTGTCGGTCGCGGCCGGCCCGGTGGGACGCGATGCCTCCGCCGCGACGGATGCCACCTTCAAAGCCGAGGTCTACTCCTACTCGCGCAGCCGCGGGGCCTTCGTCGGCCTTGCGCTCGACGGTACGGTCATCTCGATCGATGACGACTCGGACGCCGACTTCTACGGCAAGCCCGGCGTGCTCGCGGGCGACATCATGGCGGGCAGCGTGAAGAGCCAGGACGAGTCGGCGCGGCGCTTCCTCGCGGCCGTCTCGACCAGCACCGAGAGCGAGCGCCAGGCGTCCGCGGCGCCCGCACCGCGGCCGGCGGCACCGGCACCCGGACCGGCCGCCCCGGCCGGCGCGCAGTCCTTCCCGCTGGCCGATCCGAAACCCGGCAGCGAGCCTAAGTAGATTTGGCGCGCGGCGCCTGCGGCGGCGCGCGCAGGCCAACCCGACAGCGCGTTCAGGCCCGCGGGCAAAGAGCGGGGCTCGATGGGCGGTAGCCAGGATCCCTTCAGCAGCCGAGCACTTCGTAGCGAGGCTGGCGCACGGGTCTTTGCCCGCTACACAGCTGGCCGGTTAGCGCCTCGTAAACCCGGATCGGCCGGCGCGCCGAGCTTGCGCCGCAATTCCCAGCGCAGCAGCGCGAGGCTGGTGAGCGCCTGCAGCGTCACCGTCGCCACCGAGAGATACCACACCTGGTTGAGCGAGAAACCCGGCCGGGTGGACAGCCACACCGCGGGCAACACGAAGGTGACGAGGCGCGAGGCCGAGCTCGCCAGCGACGGCCAGGTGTTGCCGAGCGACTGGAACACCCCGGAGCAGGTGAAGATGAGCCCGGTGGCGATGAAGTTGAGTGAGATCACCCGCAGATAAGTCGCGCCGACCGTCACCACCTCGCTCTGGCGGCTGAAGAACTGGATGAAGAGCTCCGGCCGCCACTGGCACACGAGCGTCAGGGCGAGCATCAGCACCGAGGAAATGACGGCGGCGCTCCAGAACGTCTGCCGCACGCGCTCGAACTTGCGCGCGCCGAAGTTCTGGCCGGCCACCGCCGGCACCGCGAACGCGAGCGCCATCACCGGCAGGAACAGCGCCTGCATCACCCGCCCGCCCACGCCGAAGCCGGCCTGTGCCCCGGGACCGAAGCCGCGGATCGCCCAGTAGATGGCGCCGAGGATCACGAACATCATGAAGAACTCACCGCCCGCCGGCAGGCCGACGTTGAGGATGCGGCGGATGACGGCCGCCTGCGGCGCCCATTGCCGTGGGTCGAGCTTCACGTAGTGCTCGAGGCGTGCGAAGTAGACCCACAGGAACACCACTCCGGCAGCCACCGCGAGGCTGCTCGCGAGCCCCGCGCCGGCGGTTCCGAGCGGGTGATGGGTCAGCCAGCCGGCGATCAGGATCGGCGCGAGGATCGTGTTGAGGACCACGGTCAGCACCTGCACCACCATGGTCGGCTTCACGATGCCGGTGCCGCGCAGCGCCGAGCCGAGCGCGACCAGAGCGAACTGCAGTGCCAGGCCCGGCGTATACGCATACAGGAAGGCGGTGCCGGCGGCGGCGGTGGCCGCATCGGCCGCCATGGAGCGCACGTAGAAGCCGCCGAGCAGCCAGCCGGTCGCGAGCGTCAGCACGCCGCACAGCGCCGACAGCACCACCGACTGGTTGAAGATCAGGTTAGCCTCGGGCTGGTCCTTGCGGCCGACGGCATGGGAGACCAGCGCGACGGTGCCGACCCCGAGCATCTGCGTCAGCGCCATCATGACGAACATGATGGTGCCCGCGGTTCCGACCCCGGCGATGGCCGCCTCGCCGATCCCGGCGACGAAGTACATGTCGACCAGCAGATAGAGGGTCTGGAACAGCATGCCGATGGCGAGCGGCACCGCCATTGCGATCAACTGCCCGGTGACCGGGCCTTGAGTCAGGTCCTTCATCGCTCCCCCTGTATGCCAGCGCGCCACATTAGATGAGCCCGGGCGCCGTGGCTATCGTGACGCGGCGCCGGCATTTGCGCGGGGTCCGCCCCCTCCGGGAGATTGGCTTCGGGCACGGATTCAGTCAGATTGCCCCCTGCCATGAACGAATCCGCCCTGCGCCTCGCCGGCGTGCAGTCCGCCGGCCGCACCGCCGTCGCCATCCTGGCGGCCATCAGCTTCTGCCATCTCCTGAACGACATGATGCAGTCGCTCCTGCCGGCGCTGTATCCGATGCTGAAAAGCACCTATCACATGAGCTTCGGGCAGATCGGGCTCCTCACCTTCACCTTCCAGTTCACGGCCTCGCTCCTGCAGCCCCTGGTCGGGGCGCTGGCCGACCGCACCCCCCGCCCCTACTCGCTCGCGACCGGCATGGCCTTCTCGCTCGCGGGACTCCTGCTGCTCGCCTTCGCCGGCAACTACCCGCTGCTGCTCGCGGCGGCGGCGCTCATCGGCACCGGCTCCTCGGTGTTCCATCCGGAGTCCTCGCGCGTCGCGCGCATGGCGTCGGGCGGCAAGCATGGGCTCGCGCAGTCGGTGTTCCAGGTCGGCGGGAACCTGGGCTCCGCCTGCGGGCCACTGCTCGCCGCCTTCATCGTGCTGCCCTACGGCCAGTCGAGCGTGGCGTGGTTCTCGGCGGTGGCGCTGCTCGGCATGTTCGTGCTGTTCCACGTCGGGCATTGGTACAAAGCCCACGGCCTCACGCGCCTGAAGCATGCGGCGCGCACGCGTGCCATCGAGGCCTCACCAAGGCGCGTGGCCGGCGCGATCGGCGTGCTGCTGGCGCTCATTTTCTCCAAGTACTTTTACCTGGCGAGCATCACGAGCTACTACACCTTCTATCTCATCGAGCACTTCAACCAGTCGGTGCGCAGTGCGCCGCTGCATCTGTTCGTGTTCCTGTCCGCCGCGGCGGTCGGCGGCTTCGTCGGCGGCCCGATCGGCGATCGCATCGGCAGCAAGAAGATCATCTGGATCTCGATCCTCGGCGTCCTGCCCTTCACGCTGCTGCTGCCACATGCCAACCTCTTCTGGACCAGCGTGCTGACGGTGCCGATCGGACTCATCATCGCCTCGGCGTTCCCGGCGATCGTGGTGTATGCGCAGGACCTGCTGCCCGGGCGCACCGGCGCGGTGGCCGGGCTCTTCTTCGGGCTCGCTTTCGGCATGGGCAGCGTCGGCGCCGCGGTACTCGGCAAGCTCGCCGACCACTTCGGCATCGATACCGTCTACCAGATCTGCGCCTTCCTGCCGCTCATCGGGCTGCTCGCCGGACTGCTTCCCGAGGTCAGGCACCACCGCCCGCCGCCCGCGCAGATCGAACCGGCAGCGGAAGCCACCGCGCCTTAGAAGATGAAGCTGCTCACCTCGAGTCTGCTGGAGGAGCTCGCCACGGCGGCGGCCGCGAGCCCCCGTGGCCGCACGCACTACAACCTGCACGCGGGGCCCGCCGACCTGGTGCAGCGCTACATGGTGGTGGCGAACCGCGGCTCGTACTTCCGCCCGCACCGTCACACGACGCGCGCCGAGCTCGCCCTCATCGTGCGCGGCGCCCTCGATCTTCTCGTGTTCGACGACTCGGGCACGGTCACGGCCCGCCACGCGTTCGGAGCGGGCGCGGCCAACCTCGCCTACGAGAACGGGCCGGGCATCTGGCATACGGTGGTCGTCAGGGACGACGCCACCGCCTTTCTCGAGGTCAAGCAGGGACCCTACGATCCCGCCACCGCATCCGCATTCGCGCCCTGGGCGCCGGCCGAGGGCGAGCCCGGCGTCGCGCGCTTTCTCGAGTGGGCGCGGCACGCCGCGCCCGCAGACCGCGCACCGCGCTAGGCGTGCGGCCTCCTCAGGCAGCCCTCGAGCTCGGCGCCTCCCATGATGGTCTCGAGGTAGCCGAAGGTCCCCGACTCGCGCACCTCGCGCGCGGCGGTACAGAGGCCGGTCATCGCCGCCCGGTAGAGCGAGGTCGAAAGACTGATGCGCCGCACCCCGGCGGCGGCGAGCTCGGCGACGCTGAAGGAACGGCCGCGGATGCCGACCATGAAGTTGACGGGCCTGGTGAGGGCGGCGCACACCGTGCGCACGGCGGCGAGGTCCGGCAGGCCCGGCGCGAACAGCACATCCGCACCCGCGCGCTCGAAGGCCTGCAGCCGCCGCACCGTATCGTCGAGATCGGGACGCCCGTGGAAGTAGTTCTCGGTCCGTGCCGTCAGCGTGAACGGGAACGGCAGCTGCCGCGCCGCCTCCGCCGCCGCCGCGACCCGCTCGACCGCGAAGGTGAAGTCGTAGATGGGTGCGCGCGGATTGCCGCTCGCATCCTCGATCGAGCCGCCGACGAGACCCGCCGCGGCCGCGAGGCGAATGGTCTGCGCTACCGCCTCGGGCTGATCGGCGAACCCCTGCTCGAGGTCGCCCGACAGCGGCAGCTCGCTGACCGCCGCGATGCTGCGGGCGTGCGCGAGCGCCTCGGCGCGCGTGATGCCGCCGTCGAGCTTGCCGAGCGTCGCGGCGCATGCCGAGCTCGAGGTGGCAAGCGCCTCGAACTTCAGTCCCGCCATCAGGCACGCGGAGGCGCCGTCCCAGACGTTCGGGATGACGAAGACACCCGGACGCTCGTGCAGCGCCCTGAAGCGCACGGCCTGCTCGGACTGGGTCGCACTCACGGCACACTCTCCTTCAGGCCACGATGGCCGCCGGTCTGCGGCCGGTGCCATGTTAGGCTCCCGCCGATGTGGAACCAACACGCCCCGGCGCCGCGGGCCCTCGTGCTGGCTCTGGTGCTCGCCTCCGTACTGGCACTTGGGTCACGACCGGCGGCCGCGGAGCCCCAGTGTGCCCGGCCGGCGGCGGCGGCCGCGGCCCGTGCGCAGCTCGCCGCGGCGATGGCCCACGGCCGCTTCATCGCCTACGAGCCCACCTCGCTCGCGCTCGTCGACGGCCGCGCCCACGATGCCGATCCTGCCAGCATCCGCGCCGACCTCGAGGCACTGCGCCCGCGGTTCGATGCGCTCGTCACCTATGACGCGATCCACGGCGCCGAGGCGATCCCCGGGATCGCGGCGCAG
>JAGWMP010000036.1 GCA_028871705.1 Gammaproteobacteria bacterium | reverse complement strand
AATTCGTCTTTTTTTTGTATTTATCTGCTGTACACCGCACCGGTGAATTCGTGTACATTTCTTCAATGAAAACACACATCGAACTCGATGATCAGGTGCTTGAAGAGGTGTTCCAGCTGGGTGGCTTCGCCACCAAGAAGGCCGCAGTCAATACGGCGCTCGCGGAGTACGCCAAGGTCCTGAAGCGCCGCGAATTGCTGGCCATGCGCGGGCAGGTGCGCTGGGAGGGAGATCTGGCCGCGTTGCGTGCCACTCGAGTCGGGCGCAAGCCGTGATCCTCGTCGACACGTCCGTGTGGGTGGACTACCTCAACACCCACCCGTCCGACGAGGCTGCGTACCTCACGCTCTGTATCGCCGAGGGACGGGAGCTGGTCATTCCGGGCCTGGTTCTCACTGAGATACTCCTGGGGGCGCGCAGCGACGTCGAGGCGGCCCGTATAACCCGCGTGATGTCCGCGTTCGACCTTGCTCCCGAGCTGGAGCGAGCCGATTACGAGCAGGCTGCAAGACTCCACCGTGCTTGTCGCGCCCGCGGGATGACTCCGCGATCCACGGCGGAGTGCCTCATCGCGGGGCTATGCCTGAAGCACGACTACGAGCTGCTGGCGAGAGACCGCGACTTCCAGGCAATAGCCCAGGTGTCGCCGCTGCGGCTCGCCATTCCGTCCTCGAGTGTGCAAGAGCGTGCCGCGCGCTACGGTTCGCCCGAGGTGCTGCGCCGCCTCGGCGGAAAAGTTCATGCAACGCCGGGAGAATCGGTCCTGCAGGACGAGGATTGCTCGCCGGCGCGCTCAGGCAGTGCCCTCACCCGTCGACGAGCGCCAGCACTTCGGCGGTCTTCGCCCGCATCAGCGGCTCGTCGGCCCGCGTCTCGACGTTGAGCCGCACGAGCGGCTCGGTATTCGAGCCGCGGAGGTTGAAGCGCCAGTCGGCGAATTCCATCGACAGGCCGTCGGTGAGATCGATCGCGGACGCCTCACTCTCGTACCGCGCGCGCACGCGCTTCAAGATCGAGGCGGCATCGGTGGCGAGGCGGCGGTTGATCTCGCCGCTCGCCGGGAAGAGCCGCATGCGCTCCCCGACCAGCGCCGAGAGCGGCTGGCCGCGCTCACTCATGACCGCGAGCACCAGCAGCCAGGGGATCATGCCGCTGTCGCAATAGGCAAACTGGCGAAAGTAGTGGTGCGCGCTCATCTCGCCGCCGTAGGCGGCATCCACCTCGCGCATCTTCGCCTTGATGAAGGCATGCCCCGACTTGCACAGCACCGGCGTGCCGCCGTACTTGCTGACGATGTCGAGGGTGTTCCAGGTGAGGCGCGGGTCGTGGACGATGCGCGCCCCGGGCTCCTTGCGCAGAAACACCTCGGCGAGCAGACCGACGAGATAGTAACCCTCGATGAACTGCCCGGTCTCATCGAAGAAGAAGCAGCGATCGTAATCGCCGTCCCAGGCGATGCCGACATCCGCGCGCGAGCGGCGCACGAGCTCCGCCGTCGGGGCGCGGTTCTCCTCCAGCATCGGATTCGGCACCCCGTTCGGAAACGTGCCGTCCGGGTTGTTGTTGAGCTTCACGAACTCGAACGGCAGACGCGGCTCGAGCTGATCGACGATGAGCCCCGCGCCGCCGTTGCCGGCGTTCACCACTACCTTCAGCTTGCCGAGCTTGCCGCGGTCGACGTAGCTCATGAGGTGATCGAGGTAGCCGGCGCGGATGTCGAGAGTGCGCTCGGTGCCGGGCTGCGCCGCTTTGCCGGGCAACCGGCCGCTCTCGATGAGCGCGCGCATTTCCATGAGGCCGGTATCGGCGCTGATCGGCCGCGCGCCCTCGCGCACGAACTTCATGCCGTTGTAGTCGGGCGGGTTATGGCTCGCCGTCACCATGATGCCGCCGTTGAGCTTCTCGGCGAAGGTCGCGAAGTACGAGCCTTCCGTGCCCCAGAGGCCGATGTCGAGCACGTCGACGCCGCAGTCGGTGAGCCCGCGCTTGAGCGCGCGCGCGAGCTCGAGCGAGGACAGGCGGATGTCGTAGCCGACGGCGACGCGCTTCGGCTTCACGAACGCGGCGTACGCACGGCCGACGTCGTAGGCGAGCGACTCGTTGATCTCGTCCGGAATGCGCCCGCGGATGTCGTACGCCTTGAAGGAGTTGAGGTTCACCATGCGCGCGCGGTCCTTTCAGGTGTTCGTGCCCTTGCGGCCGTAGCGGTCCTCGAAGCGCACGATGTCGTCCTCGCCGAGGTACGAGCCCGACTGTACCTCGATGATCTCGAGCATGATGGTGCCCGGATTCTCGATGCGGTGCTTCATGCCGATCGGGATGTAGGTCGACTGGTTCTCCTCCAGCAGGAACTCCTCCTCGCCGCGGGTGATGCGCGCGGTGCCCGCCACCACGATCCAGTGCTCAGCGCGGTGATGGTGCAGCTGCAGCGACAGCTGTGCGCCCGGCTTGATCTTCAGCCGCTTCACCTGGAAGCGCGAGCCCGACTCGATGCTGTCGTAGCTGCCCCACGGGCGGAACACCTCCCGATGCAGCGAATGCTCGTAGCGGCCGCGCTCCTTCAGCTGCGACACGAGCTTCTTCACGTCCTGCACCCGGCTCTTGGGCGCCACCAGCACCGCGTCCTTGGTCTCGACCACGACGTGATCCTTCAGACCCACCGTCGACACCAGGCGGCTCTCCGAATAGAGATAGTTGCCGGCCGAGTCCTCGCTGATCACATCGCCATGCGTCACGTTGCCGTGCGCATCGCCCTCGGTCGCATCGTGCAGCGCCGCCCACGAGCCGACGTCGCTCCAGCCGGCCGCGAGCGGCACCACCACCGCCTCCGCGGTCTTCTCCATCACCGCGTAGTCGATCGAGTCGGAGGGGCAGTTGGCGAATATCTCGGGGGCGATGCGCGTGAACTCGAGGTCGGCGCGCGCGCCCGTGAAGGCGGCCTCGCACACGCGCGCGATCTCGGGCGCAAAACGCGCGAGCTCGGCGAGGTAGCGCCGCGCGCCGAACATGAACATGCCGCTGTTCCAGTAATAATCGCCGGACTTGAGAAACTCCGCCGCGCGCGCGGCATCGGGCTTCTCGACGAAGCGCGCGATGCGGTGGAGCTCCCCGCTCGCGGCACCGCGCTGGATGTAGCCGTAGCCGGTCTCGGGCGCGGTGGGCACGATGCCGAAGGTGACGAGCTGCCCGGCCGCCGCCGCCGGCAGCGCCTGGCGCACCGCGCGCTGGAACGCCGGCACGTCGCGGATGACGTGATCGGCCGGCAACACCAGCAGCACCGGGTCGGCCTCGCCTTCATGACTGCCCTTGAGGGCCGCATGCGCGGCGAGTGCGATCGCCGGGGCGGTGTTGCGGCCGGCGGGCTCGAGCACGATGGCGCGCGGCGCGATCTTCAGCTGCCGCAGCTGCTCGGCCACGAGGAAGCGGTGCGCCTCGTTGCAGACGACGACGGGAGCGGCGGCGCCGAGCCCCTCGAGGCGCAGCGCCGTCTGCTGCAGCATGGTGCGCGCGCCGGTGAGCGCCAGTAGCTGCTTCGGATAGAGCTCACGCGACAGCGGCCACAGCCGCGTGCCCGCGCCGCCCGAGAGGATCACCGGTGTCAGCATCGCTTGTTTCCTCGGCCGGGCGCTAGGCGTCGGCGAGCGGCTTGCCGCGGCCGATGGCGTAGTAGGTGAGTCCGAAGCGGCTCACCATCGCCGGATCGTAGAGATTGCGACCGTCGAAAATGACGGCGCCTTTGAGGACTTCGCGCAGCCGGTCGAAATCGGGACTGCGAAACTCCTGCCATTCCGTGACGATGGCGAGCGCATCCGCCCCCTCGGCCGCCTCATAGGCGCTCTTGGCGAGCGAGAAGCCCGCGACCCCCGCGTAGATGCGCTCGGCCTCGGCGGCGGCGATCGGATCGAAGGCGCGCACGCGCGCCCCGGCTTTCAGGAGCAGATCAATCAGCGTACGCGAGGGCGCTTCCCGCATGTCGTCGGTGTTGGGCTTGAAGGCGAGCCCCCAGAGCGCCACCGTGCGCCCGGCAAGCTCGCCGCCGAAGTGACGCGTCATTTTGTGGAACAGCACTTCCTTCTGCCGTGCGTTCACCGCCTCGACGGCATTCAGGATCGCCGGCTCATGCCCCGCCTGGTGCGCCGAGCGGATAAGGGCCTGCACGTCCTTCGGGAAGCAGGAACCGCCGTAGCCCGTGCCGGGATAGATGAAGCTGTAGCCGATGCGGGGATCCGAGCCGATCCCGATACGCACCTTCTCGATGTCGGCGCCGACGCGCTCAGCGATGTTGGCGAGCTCGTTCATGAAGCTGATCTTGGTGGCGAGCATCGCGTTGGCCGCGTACTTGGTGAGCTCGGAAGAGCGGATGTCCATGACGATGAGGCGGTCATGGTTGCGCGTGAACGGCTCATAGAGTGCACGCAAAAGCTCGGTGGTGCGCGGGTTGTCCGTGCCGACCACGACCCGGTCCGGCTTCATGAAGTCGGCGATCGCCGCGCCCTCCTTCAGGAACTCCGGGTTCGAGACCACGTCGAACTCGACTTTCGCACCGCGCTCGGCGAGCGTCGCCTCGAGCTGCCCGCGCACGCGGTCCGCGGTGCCGACCGGCACGGTCGACTTGGTGATGACGATGCAGTAGCGGCTCATGTGAGTCGCGATGGTGCGCGCCACCGCGAGCACGTAGCGCAGGTCCGCCGAGCCGTCCTCGCCCGGGGGCGTGCCCACCGCGATCAGCTGGAACAGCCCGTGCTCGACGCCCTTGGCCGCATCGGTGGTGAATTCGATGCGCCCGGCCTCGGCGTTGCGCTTGATGAGCGCCTCGAGCCCCGGCTCGTGAATCGGGATCTCCCCGCGCTTCAAGCGCTCGATCTTCTGGGCGTCGATATCCACGCATACCACGTGGTTACCCGCATCAGCGAGGCAGGCGCCGGTGACGAGACCGACGTAGCCGGATCCGAAAATCGTTACCCGCATGGAATTAAGTCAACGTAAGTATTGGATTTATAAGGTTCGCGAGGTTAGAGCAAATCGAAGCCGCGCTCAATTGCGAGTTCACGCAGGATACCCGCCCCGCCGCCCGGGGGAGTCGGAAACGAGGACGGGGGGCCTTGCTAGGCGTGCGGACGGGCTGGCGGCTGACGATCCCGCGCGCCGGGTTCATTCCCCTGGAGCACGGCTACCGTCAGCCCACGGGTCCGATTGGATGCCTTATGGTGAACGTGCCCCGCGGCGGTGAGACCCGGCCGCGACGGCGCCGCGGCTGGCAGTTCCACGGACGGGCGCGGCTTCGGCAGGAGCAGCCACAAGAGCGTCGCGCGGTACATCAGACTGATCGTGGCCACGCCGAACACGACGAGCATCAGAAACGACACGCTGTCGGCCACGCGAAATTGGTCGAGAGCCAGGCCGATGCAGCTGAGGATGGCGCTCACCGCGACCAGAGCGAGGGAGGCGCCGCGAACGCCGAAGCCCGCCTTGAGCAGCAGGTGATGGAAGTGGTCGCGGTCGGCTTGAAATGGCGAGACGCCGCGTACGATGCGGCGCGCGGTGCTCCAGAGCAGCTCATAGAGCGGCACCGCGACCAGCCACAACGTCGTGACCGCGGAGACGTGGGTGCGTGGATTCTGCGAGATCTCGACGCACAGCCAGGCGATCGACAGACCGAGCAGCGTGCTGCCCGCATCGCCCATGAAACAGCGCACACCCCGATTGAGCCGGATCGGACTGTTGAACATCAGGAAAGCGCAGATCGCGCCCACCAGGACGAGACTCACGGACAAGGCGACCGGCAGCCCCGCGGTCCAGGAGAGATAGCCGATCCCGAGCAGCGACACGAGCGATACCGAGCCCGCGAGGCCATCGAGACCATCGAGCATGTTGAATGCGTTGATCGCGGCGGTCATCACGAGAACCGTGAAACCAACCGAGGCGTAGCCGGCAAGCGTTATGGGGCCCAGCGCAAACGGGTTGCCGAGACTCGTCACCGCCACTCCGGCCCCGGCGATCAACACGAGCGTCGCGGCAATCTGGCCCGGAAGTCGCGTCCAGGGCGAGAGATTGAACCGGTCGTCGACGAGACCGACCGCCACCACGATCGCGCAGGCGGCGAGATAAGCGCCCCCGACCGTACCCGGAAGCCGTCCGAGGCCGATCCCCAACACGACCCCGATGAACATGGCGAGGCCGCCCACGACGGGCACCTCGCCGTGGTGGCTCTTGCGCCCACCCGGCCGATCGATGAGATCCACGGCCTTGGCGAGCGGGCGCAGCGCGAGAATCGCCAGCGCGCAGACGAAGAAACTGGCTACGGCCTCCAGAACCAACACACAACTCCTGTCGCAAAAACTTCCCGCTTCTGCAGGCGGCCACGCAGTGAGCTGAGCGCCTTCATCCTCGAATCGGGGCACGCAGTATACGGATATCGGCAACCGCCTTCGACACCAACAACACCGAACGGTTCAAATGTAACAACGTTGACACGCCCATACCCGACACCGCCCCGGGGTGTCGGCGGGCACCGACAGGACCGTGAAGCCTGAAGCTTCACAGCCCGGTGGGCGGCACAGATCGCAGCGCATTGCCGGGACTGAGCAACCGCGAGGCGATCGGGCGTTCCCAGCCGTGTGGTTCCACTTCGCGTGCGCGCGCCAGATCTCATACGCAGAGAATGTGCGCGGCCTCTCTCTATTTTGCACCGCAGCGATCCAGGCCGCCTCAGGTCTCCGGGTGGGCCGGCGCGGGCCCGTACGGGCGGCCGAGGTTACATTTTTTTGATTTTCTTCACCTTATCGGTGTGGAATCCTGCGTAATAATTGCGCAACAATTGCCAGGGTGAGCCCTGAGCCTGCGGAGGGTCCCGAAGTGCCCGGAGCGAAGAAGTTGGTCTGCGGGAAGCTGCTGGCGCTCACCCTCGTCCTTCCCGGGGTCGCGACGGCCGCCACGGACTCTTTCGCGGGTATCACGAGCCAGTACACCGAGGACTGGAGCCAGGCGCCGGGTTTTTATCTGTCCGGGCCTGTGTGGGATCCGGGCGCGACGTTTGCGATCGTCTACAGCGCGCTGCCGTCCTCGGATGTCGCCCTGATCACCTCGTCCAACACGCCGACGACATTCGCGTTCTTCCAGAGCTACTTCCAGGACGTGCTGCGCAAGTGGGCGTTCGCGGAAATCACCAACAACAGCGTCCGCGGCGCTCAGTTCGTCAGCGACACGCTCGCGTTTCTCAACCAGGTGTACGGCACCGTGCAGCCGCAGCTCGCCCAGACGTACCCCGGCTACCCCGCCGACGTGTACAAGGCGCTCATCATCCAGAACCTCGTGCACGGCTACCACGTAATTGAGCCGACCACCTATTACGAGACGATCACCGGCTGGTACCAGTCATCGAATCCAAACGACTTCCCGATCCTGCAGATGGGCCAGCTGACGCTGGCCGATGAGCTGGCTTCGCTCCTGCGGATGCCGACGGCCGACTGCGGGGAGGTTGCCGAAACCGTACGGGTGCTCGGCAAGATCTGGGGAATCGACATGCGCTACGTCGGCATCTGGACCGACTACACCTCACCGCTCGCTCAGCGGGCCGAGGTGCAGAGCACCCATGCTCTGGACGTTCTGGTCTATCAGGCGAGCGCGGGCGGTCCGAAGGTGGCGATGCTGGTCGATGCCCTGGCGAACCTGTCCATCGTCACCGGTCCGCTGAGTGCGGTCCTCCCTGCGGAGATGACCGGCGACGGCATCGTCGCTTCGGCATCCTCGGCGAGCGATCGCTACGCCGCACTGTCGGCCAGCGGGCAAATCATCCGCTTCTTCAACTACTACATGCACCCGGGCATACGCGAGGGTTACCTCAAGGCCGGCGAAGCCGACGCATCGCTCCCGGCGTTCATGTACGTGTACTACCTCGAGTCGTACCCGAACGCCCTGCACACCTTTCACGGCGCCACGGGCTGGCAGGTCAATACTGCCTCCTACAGCCTGAACCAGCCTCTCGATTAGCGCGAGCGCGCCGCGCGCGCGTCCTGCGCCAACGGCACCGACGGGGTGATCCCCGTGCATGCGCTCCTGGCCGGCCGTATCATCGGCAACCTGGTCGATACGCTCGAGCGAAAGTGGAGGCTGTCCCCATGAGCCGTAGAATCACCGCAGTCGCATTCTCGTCTGTGTGCATGATGATGGCCGGCGCGGTGTGCGCCGCAGCCGCGCCGCTGACCGCCGCCTCCCTGCAGGGCGCGGATTTCGACTTCGTGCTGGCCAACCTTGCCAGCAACTCCGCATTCGTCGAGTACGGCGCGGTCCAACTGGCCGGCGGCGGCAAGGCCAATCTCGAGGCCTGGACCGACACCGAGCGCGAGCCGATCCCACGTCAGGTGAATGTCGGGCCGCTCTCGCCGACCGTGGAGATCCAGGCCGATCGCTTTCACGACCGCGGCGCCAAGGTGCTCAGCCACCCGGCGAGCTTCCGCGACGGCGCCCGCCATGCGGTCGGAAGCTGGTGGGTCCAGGGTGACGGTCTGTGCGTGCGCTTCGATGGCGACTATGCGCTGTACTTCACGGCGCTGCCTGAGACGCAGGGCAACGGCAAGTGGGGACGGATCCTCACCAACAAGGCCAACCCGGCCGGATGCGGCACGAACGCGGCTGCCGGCGCCACCGCTGCCGCTCCGGATGAGGTCGTCGGCGCGTTGTCGGAACGCGTCTACAGCCGCAGCCAGACGACCATCCGCGTCAAGTACGAGCCGTTCGACGGCTCGATCTCCAGGCTCAACGGCTGGGACAACAAGTGCCCGGTCTTCAAGTGGCAGTCGACGCTGCTCAACTTCAAGAGCGACATCTTCGGCCCCGCCGGCAAGGACATCTGGCGCAACGTCATCATGGAGAAGCAGAAGAACGCGCCCGATATGCCGGTGTTCTCCTATCTCTCGCTCTCGCAGCAGCCCGTACCGGAAATCGGCCGCATCGTCATCATGGACGTCGGCCATGACTTCAACCGCAACGGCCGCATCGACGACGACTGGGGACACATCTACGCCGGCTTCCCGATCCTCAGCGCCACGGGCGACTTCGGCGGCGCACTGCTGTTCGATTTCTCGCCGGTGGGTATCCAGGAGATCCCGTACAAGGGCGGCTGCACCGCCGGTGGCACGCAGCTGACCCACACGCTCGGCCTCATCCTCTACGTGGCGAACGAGTTGCATACCGGGCTCTGAGGCACCGGCGCACGGCGCGCCGACCGGCCTCGCGCTCAGGACGGCTGGCGACGAATCCACACCGCGAGCAGCCGCCCGAGGAATACCGGCAGCACCGACTGGCGCCGCCAGCGCGAGGGCTGCTGGATCAGCCGGTACAGCCACTCGAGGTAGTTGTCGACCATCCATTTCGGTGCGCGCACTGCATGGCCCGACAGGATGTCGAGCGCACCGCCGCAGCCGACGAACAGGCACTGGACGCCGGATTCGACCGCGCGCATCGCGAAGCGTTCCTGTTTCGGAGTTCCCATCGCGACTAGGCACACCTGCGGCCTCGTCTCGTGCAGCTCGCGCAGCAACTCAGCTTCCGCCACGAAGCCGCAGCGATTCATGACGATGCGAATGCCGGGATAGCGCCGGCGGATCTCGGCGATCGCCCGCTGATGACTCGCCTCGGTCGCGCCGATCACGGCCATCCGCGCCCGCTCCCCCAGCGCGGCGGCGGCCTCGAGCACCGCCTTCGGAAAGTCGATCTTTGCCGAGCGCACCTTGCACAGCAGGCGCAGCGCCAGCACGGCGCCTGCCCCGTCCGGCACGCGCAGCGATGCGTTCTCCACCAGCTGGCGGAACGCCGGGTCGTCCTGGCTGCGCACGATCTTCTCGGCGTTGATGGCCACGGTATAGCCGCGCGTGGCGCGCTCGATCAGCGTCTTGACGTGGGCGACCGCGCCCGCGTTATTCGGATAAGCGGTGCAAGACACGCCGAGCAGTGAGTATTCGCGCACCACATCGCTCAACGGAACACCTGCATCCATTCGTTCATCGCCCACAGGGAGAACAGCTGCTGCTGCAGCTCGTGCCCCACCGCCCGCAGCGGCGGCACCCCGCCGAGCAGCGTCGCAGCGGGCAGCACCGCGGCCAGCGGCGCCGATGATGCCAGCACGCTGTCGCGGATGCCACGGCCGAACTCCGTCGCAAACCACGTGGCGAGCGGCGTTTCGAAGCCCTTCTTGTGGCGATTCACGATCGCGCGCGGCAGGCGGCGCGCAGCGATGGCCTTGTGCATCACCTTGGAGCGCTGCATCGTCAGCCCCGCGCGCTTGGCGGTGCGCGGCAGCTGCAGCACGCGCGTCGCGTAGGCGACATCGAGCATCGGCACCCGCACTTCGAGGCCGTGGGCCATCGACAGCTTGTCGCCAAGCAGCAGCAGGTTGTCCGACAGATCGGTGTAGCTGTCTCGGACGAGCAACCGCGCAAACGGCCCCGCCGCGGCGGCCGCGGGTGCCTGACCCTCGGCCCAGTCGAGCGCCGCATGAATGCGGTGCAGGGCCGTTTCGGTCGCCTCGGCGCCGAGCGCCGTCCGTACCCGTTCGAGCGGGAACAGCGCGCGATACGCGATCCAGCGCGCGCGCTCGTCGTCGAGGCTGCCGAGAACCGCCCGCAGACGCGAGCGCCCGGCATGCCCGAAGATCCGTGCCGCGGCGGGCGCCAGCATCCGTATCGCCGGGCCGTGCCGCTCCAGGAGCGCTTCGAAGCGATGCCGGCTGTAGCCGGCCCACGGCTCATCAGCCCCCTGACCGGACAGCACGACTTTGCGCTGCGCCGCGACCGCCTTGCACAGCAGCGAGTACGTGACCAGTGAGGTGGTCGCGATCGGCTCCTCCAGATGCCACATCGAGTGCCGCAATGCAGCCGCGAAATCCTGCCGTTCCACGACGATGCTGCTGTGGTTGAGGTGCAGCAACCGCGCGCTCGCCTCGGCCTCGACGAACTCCGTCGCCCGATCCTGCGCCGCGTAGCCTACGCAATAAGAGTGCATATCCGGGCGTGCTTCGGCCGCGAAGCTGGCGACCAGCGCCGAATCGACGCCTCCCGAGAGCAGCATGCCGACCGGCACGTCCGCGACCAATTGCCCGACCACGCCGGCCTCGAGGGCGTCCGAAGCCGCCTGCGGCGAGGCGGCGATGTCCGTGGCGGCTCTGCGCTGCGCCGCGGGGACAATCCGGCGCGCGGTCTCGGCGGGGCCATCCATGGACAGCGTGCGCCACTCCCCGGGGCGCAGTTTGAAGATGCCGGCTCGGCCCGTGTAGGGAGCTGGAATGAAGCGGCACAGCAGCTGCGTCGCCACCGCGGCCGGGTCGACTGCGAGCGGTACGCCGATCGCGGCGAACGCCTTCAGCTCCGAGGCAAAGGCGTGGCCGCCACCCGCCAGCGCCGTGTAATACAGCGGCTTGATGCCGAAATGGTCGCGCGCCAGGTGCAGCCGGCGCTCCTGGCGGTCGACCAGCGCGAGGGCGTACATGCCGTCAATCATGGCGAGCGCCGCCTCGACGCCGTGGCACTCGACCGCCGCGAGGATCGCCTCGGTATCCGAGTGCGTCACGAACTCGTAGCGTCCGGCCAGAGCTGCGCGCAACTCGCGGTAGTTGTAGATCTCGCCGTTGAATACGATCAGCCAGCGGCCGGATCGGGAAGCCATGGGCTGCTGCCCGCACTCGAGGTCGATGATTGCGAGCCGCGCATGGCCCAGAGCGTGATCTGCCGCGGCGCTCACCGACAGCCCATCCGGTCCGCGGTGTGCGATCGCGGCGATCATGCGCGCCACCGCGTCCTGCTGCCCCGGACGGCCGACGATTCCGGCGATTCCGCACATCAGCGCCGGCCCTCCGATGCAGTGACCGCCGCGCGGGTCATCGTCACCGTCAACATTAGCGTCAGCGCCGCGAACGCGAGCAGCAGCGCCGGGCGCCACTCGCCCGTCGGCGGCAGCCGCACGCCGGCCACCGCCGCCAGCGCCAGCAGCAGCAGGATCCCGACCTGCAGCATTCCGTAGCGGAACACGCGCTCGCGCTTGAAGAAATACACGGTGAGCGGTGAGCCGATGTATTGCGCGAGCAGCGGTGCCAGGCAGGCGAACACGGCGACCCGGCCGGTGCCCAGGCCCGGTACCAGGAGTGCGCCGAGCGGGGTGGCCAATAGTGCGGCCGAGGTAAGCAGGCTCGCCAGCCCGCCGGCGGCCGCAAAGCCGGCCGCACGGTGGTAGCTCGCCAGCGCCGCGCCGTGTGAGCGCTGCTCGAAACGCTCGCGCCACAGCTGCTGGCTGAGCAGCATCCCGATCGCGAACGACGGCCCGAGAGCGATCCGCTGGACCTCGGTTGCGCGGCCGAGCGCGTCCCCGCCGGCCACCGCAAGCGTCACCACGGACACGAAGAATACGTTGGCGGCATCGAGGGTCGAAGCCGGAGCCCCATAGAGCGCATAAGGGCGCACCGCGCGCAACACGGTGCCGGTCCGGGCCGCCAGCCCGGCGCCGTGCGCGCGCGGCGGGCGCAGGTGCACCGCCCCGGCAACCCCTATCGTCGCCAGGAAGGCCAGCTGGTAGGCGCTTAGGAGGCCGACGTCGACACCGAGAGCGATTGCCACGACCAGCAGCGATGGCAGTGCCTTGATGAGCGCGAAGACGCCCAGGCGCTCCTCGCGCAGCGAGCGCATCGCGGACGCCTGCTGCACCGCGCCGCCGAGGAAGGCGACGCACAGCGTCGCCCCGGCCGTCCCGACCACCGACGGCAGTACATCAACCGCGGCGCCGACCGCGATGACCGAGGCGAGCAGCGCCGCGGCGAGCACCGCGGCCACGACCGCGGCCGCGTGTGTGAGTGCGACCTGTTCCGCCGGCGCGTTGGTGATGGCGGCGTCGATCTTCAGACAGCCGAATAGCTTCCCGGCGTTCGCGGCCGCGATGGCGACGCTCAGCAGTGCGACGGCGGCCGCTCCGTAGCGGTGGCCCAGCGCCGGCAGAGCCAGCATCAGGACAATTTCGCCGCCGAATGCGCCCGCAACGAGGTATAGACGCGGCAGGTCGACGATCTTCATCGCGTGCCGCGTGCCGTTGCGACAGCCTCTTCGGCCAGCGCGAGCCCGAACGCGAGCGCCGCCGCGCGCAACAGGCTGACGATCGGGAACGCGACTTCCATCTGGAAACCCGACACGACGAAAATCACGACCATCACGCGCAGGAATACCCCGGCCGGATGACTGACCGAGATCAGCTGCCAGCAGCTCGCTGCCAGCCAGCCGAGGACCGCGCCGCCGACCAGCAGCGCCGGGAATCCGCCGAGCAGCAGCAACTCGCCGAGCCAGCCGCTGTTGATGCCCGTGTAGTCGTTGTCGGGCGGCAGCAGTCCGAGCTGCTGCCCGAATTCGTTGCCATAGCTGTGCGCGAACGGCGGCTTGACGAGGCCGAGGTTCGGCAGCGCCGCCGCCACCGACCGCAGCGTCTGCGGGCGAAACGGCTGCGCCGACGACTCGCGATTCTCGAGCACCGGCGTGAGGATCAGCAGCGGGTTGCCGAGACGCCCGACGACCGCATCGCCGGCGATCACGAGGACGTCCTCGTTGATGTCGTTTGCCTGGTAGAGGCGATCGTAGGTAGTGAACGCGAACAACGCGACGAACAGCGGGGCGGTCAGCAGCAGCCTCCAGACCATGCGCGAGCGACCGGTCACCAGCGCGACGGCGATGAATACCGCGAACGGCAGCAGCACGGCCGTGCGCCGCTCCTCGACGAGCCCGAGACCGACCGTGATGGCCGCCGCGACCAGCGCCAGCAACATCGCCCAGCGCGACGTCCGGGTGCTGCCGCTCGGGAACATCAGGCAGGCGGCGAGGATCAGCGCGAAGATGTGGGCGTTGCCGAGTGTACTGAGGAACGGCACGCGTTCGCGGCCGGTGGACTCCTCGATGGTCAGCGCGCCCATCGAGGCCAGTATGGCGTTCGCGGCGGACGAGCACGCCAGCGCGGCGAGGATCGCCACCACGCTGATCACCCACTGGCGCCCCGCCGCCGCCTCGGGCGTCATCGCAAACCAGTCGCCGGGCAACCTGAAGGTCTCGCCGATCATCCAGCCGGCGGTGAAGACCACGAAGGCCGCGACGATCACAGGCAGTCTCGCGAGGTCGAAGTCGTAGAACAGGCCGACCGGGCGCCACAGCACCCACGGCAGCGGCAGCAGCGCGTAGATGGCAATCGCGAACAGCAGCAGCTTGCGCGTGGCCGGCATCGGGGCGGCTTCGGTCAGATCGTCGCGCGCAGAAATTGCGCGATCTTCGCCGCCGCGTGGCCGTCACCATAGGGTCTCGCGTCGTCGGTGGCGGGCGGCCGTGCGCCGCTCACCGCGGCGACGATGTCCGGCACGTTGAGCTCCGTGACGAGCCGATTCCAGCCGAGCGCGACCGTCTCGACCCACTCGGTCTCGCCCCGCAGCGTGACGCACGGCGTCTCGAGAAAGTACGCCTCTTTCTGCAACCCTCCCGAATCGGTGACGATGACGTCCGCCGCGCGGACCGCGGCCAGCATCTCGATGTATCCGAGCGGCTCGGTCAGCTCCACGTGCGCGGCGAGCCGCCCCCACTCGCCCGCCTCGGTGAGTGCCTTGCGCGTGCGCGGATGGACCGGGAACGTGACCCGCATCAAGCGCGACAGCTCGATGAGCGCCGCGACGATGACGCCGAGCCGGGTGGCATCGTCGGTGTTCTCGGCCCGATGGATGGTCACGACGCACCCCCCGGACGCCGGACCGGGCGGGCGTGCCGTCCCACCGTAGCGCAGCGCCGCGTCGTACATCACATCGCCCACCTCGACGATGCGCGATTCGGCAATGCCTTCTGCCCGCAGGTTCGCGGACGCCACTTGCGAGGGCGTGAACAGCACCGCGGAGACCCGGTCGGTCACGATACGGTTGATCTCTTCGGGCATGCGGTTGTTGAAAGAGCGCAGGCCGGCTTCGACGTGAGCGACCGGAATGTGGAGCTTGACGGCGGCCAGCGCGCCAGCGAGCGTACTGTTCGTGTCTCCGTAAACCACCACGGCGTCAGGCCGCTCCTCCAGCAGGCAACGCTCGATCTCGGCGAGCTGCCGGCCGGTCATCTCGCCGTGCCGCCCTCCTCCGATGCCGAGGTTATAGCGCGGCTCGGGGATGCCCAGGGCGGCAAAGAAGACGTCCGACATGTTGGCGTCGTAGTGCTGGCCGGTGTGGATCATCACTTCCGGCAGCCCCGCGGCGCGCAGCTGCTCGCTGACCACCGCGGCCTTGACGAACTGCGGCCGGGCACCGACCACCGAAACAATCTTCTGCGCCACCGCTCGCCTAGCCGCCGGCGCGAGTCACGCGCCCGCCGCTCAACCTGTAGACGGCGCCGGTGGACGGGCAGCTGGCCTCGGCGCTGCCGCTGAGCGGAAGCTGCAGCCTTTCGCCGTGCTCGCTCATCCAGCCGATCTGCCGTGCAGGGACTCCCGCCATCAACGCGTAAGCCGGCACCGCGGTACGCACCACCGCACCGGCGGCGATGAACGCATACTCGCCGATAGTGACGCCGCAGATAATCGTGCAGTTGGCGCCGAGCGTCGCACCCTTGCGGACCAGCGTGCGGCGGTATTCGTGCTTGCGGGTGACGGCGGCGCGCGGGTTATAGACGTTGGTGAACACCATGCTCGGACCGCAGAACACGTCGTCCTCGAGCGTGACCGCATCGTAGATGCTGACATTGTTCTGGACCTTGACGTTGTCGCCGACGGACACATCGTTGCCGACGAACACATTCTGGCCAAAGGAGCAGTAACGGCCGATGCGCGCGCCGGCGCAAATGTGCACCCAGTGCCACACACGGGTGCCCTCGCCGAGCGTCGCGCCGGCATCTACGATCGCGGTCGGATGAATCGAGGCGGCGCTCATCTCTCGTTGGTCACTGGGACTAGTACTCGAGCGGCAGCGCGATGGTCTTGCCGTCCCGCGCCGACAGGTACGCGGCGGTCAGCACCTCGAGCGACCGCAGGCCCTCGCGCCCGTCGGTCTCGGGCTCGTCGTCGCCGCGCAACGCATCGATGACGTTCTTGTAGTAGAGCGGGTGGCCGAAGCCGTAGACCGAGGTCGTCTGGTAGCTGGCCTCGCGGATCTGCTCATCGTAATCCTTCGGCTCGGCGAACTGCCACGTCTGGATTTCGTTGACGGCGACCCCGCCGATACGCACGGTGCCCTTGTCCCCGAGGATCGTGATGCTGCCCTCGTA
The DNA here is from genome assembly GCA_028871705.1 of Gammaproteobacteria bacterium. Classification (GTDB taxonomy): domain Bacteria; phylum Pseudomonadota; class Gammaproteobacteria; order Steroidobacterales; family Steroidobacteraceae; genus 13-2-20CM-66-19. The sequence goes on along the minus strand of JAGWMP010000036.1, from coordinate 1,125 downwards.
GTTCTGCGGGTACGCCAACATTGTGACGCTCATCGAGCCGAGCGCGCCGTTGCGCCAGCGCACGCTCAGCACACCGGTGTCCTCGACCTGGATGTCCCGCGTCGTGCTCATCATCGCGTGCACCTTCTCTACCGGCCCGATCAGCCAGTCGAGCAGATCGACGTAGTGGCTTGCCTGGTTCATGAAGGCACCGCCGTCGAACTCCCAGGTGCCGCGCCATTTCGCCTGATCATAGTAGGACTGCGGCCGCGCCCAGAACACATTGAGGTGCACCATGTGGATGCGGCCGAAGCGCCGTTCGCTCACGGCGCGCTTCAGGAGCTGGAGGGTGGCGTTCTGCCTGTTCTGCTTGACGACGAACAGCCGCACGCCGGCGGCGTCGCACGCCTTCACCATCGCGAGGCCGTCCTTCCAGCGCGTGGCCATCGGCTTCTCGGTCATCACGTGCGCGCCGCGTTGCGCCGCGAGGATCGTCTGCTCGGAATGCAGCCCGCTCGGCGTGCATAGCGCGACGAGGTCCGGACTCTCGGCCTTCAGCAGCTCGGCCAGACTGTCGAATGCCGCAACGCCACGGCTCTCGCGAACCTTGGCGAGGATCGTCGGATCGGTGTCGCAGACCGCGGCCAGCTCGAGGTCGCCGGCGTGGCGCTCGATCGCCGCGAGGTGGTTCTGCGCGATCCGTCCGCAGCCGACGACGGCGATACGGATCCTGCGGTCGCGGATGGTGGGAAAGTTTCGCATGTTGCTCGTCAGACTCCTGTGCGCGTAGTCCCTGTCGGATCAGTCGCCGCCGGCCGTGCGCGGCGCGGCGCCCCGCCGAGCGATGCGACGAATGCGGCGCCGAGGCCGAGCAACAGCCCGAGGAAAATGCCACCGACCGCGAGCAACAGGCGCTGCGGCCTCACGAAGTCGTCGGCATCGGGGGGATAGGCGTGCCCGACCGTCTGGAAGGCGTATTCCTGGGTCACCGAAGCGACCATGCGCTGCTTGATCTGTTCCTCGATCAGGCGGCTGATGGCCGCCCGGGTCTCGACCAGCTCGGTCGCGGCGAGTTCCTTTTCGAGAAATCCCGTATAGGCGAGCGCCTTGGCCATCGCGCGCGCGCGCATCTCGGCGTTGACCCGC
>JAGWMP010000287.1 GCA_028871705.1 Gammaproteobacteria bacterium | reverse complement strand
TTCCAAGGAGAACAGATCCTCGCGCAGCCGCTCGTGATCGCGTTGCTCGCGGTACCGATCCTCGTCCAGGTGTACTTCAACTCCGGTCTCGCCTATCTCCTCAACCGCGCCGCCGGCGAGGCGCACTGTGTCGCGGGACCCTCTTCCCTGATCGGCGCCAGTAATTTCTTCGAGCTTGCGGTCGCCGTCGCGATCAGCCTCTTTGGCTTCGAGTCTGGCGCGGCCCTCGTGAGCGCGGTCACGGTATCTGATGGAGCGGTTTTCACGATCGGTGATGGACGGACGGGGTGAGTGATCGTGCCGAGGATTCGGCACGACCTGAGTGAGGGCGACAGATCAGCGCGCGGCCGCAGCGCGGCGTGAGGTGTGGGTTTCGGGTTTTCCGTAGACCTGCAGATAGAGCTTCTCGTCGAGGGTGGTGATCTCGCGCTGCGCGGCGCTCATGAGCAGCTCTGCGGCCATGGAGACGAGGATGCGGTAATTTCCGGCGGCGTGATCGACGAGGGTCTGGCGCAGCTCCCGTGTCATGAGGCTGGCGTTGCCGGCGGCGGTGAGCAGGTGCTCGAGGCAGGCGAGTAGTTCATCGCGGGTGGCGGCCTCGGCGGCCAGACGCGTTCTGATACGCGAGCCGAGTGGGATCAGCTCTTCGCGCCGGAGTTTCTCCTGGAGCCGGGCGTCGCCGGCGAGCACGATGCACAGGAGCGATTGGGAGTCGAAGCGCGCGCTTGCGAGCAGGCGCAGCTCGTTCAGCACCACGGGGCTCATCTCCTGCGCCTCATCGCAAAGCAACACGGAGCGGCGGGTGGTGGATCCGAGGTGATCGAGCCAGCGGGTGCGCAGCGCCTTGAAGCCGCCCCAACGGTTGGAGACTCGGATCGAGACGCCGAAGATGTCGCCGAGCTCGCGGTAGAAGTCCGAGAGGTTGCTCTGCGGGTGGTGCACGACGCCGACGGAGAGATCGGCCAGGCGTGCGAGGCGCTCGGCGAGCACCCGCATCACGACACTCTTGCCGGAGCCTGGATCGCCGTGGATCAGGGCGAAGCCGCCCTCGCGCAGGTGCGCCTGCTCGATGCGCCAGCAAAAGTTCTCGATCTTCGCCGAGCGGTACAGTGCCTCGGTCGGCACCTCGGGGGAGAACGGATCGAACTTCAGGCCGTAGAGGGCGAGGAGCTTGGGGTTCATGCGGGATCATCCTGCGAGTTGGAGTTGGGGAGGTATGCCGGCGGCAGACCCGTGGCGGCGTAGTCGGCGATCATCTGCTTCAGGAGCGGCGCGATCCCTGTCGGCTGAGGCGCCGGCGTGCTGGCCACGGGCTCGAGCACGCGGCGCAACGCTTCGGCGTTGGCGGTCTTGTCGATCGGGCGCACGGGAGCGAGGATGGCTCCCGAGTGTGGATCGATGAGATCGACGCGGCTTAAGTCCCAGCGGGCGTAACGCAGGTGTAGATCCGAGAGATGCCGGTACCGGGAGGGGATCTCGAAGCGCTGGCCTTCGAGGCTGACGGTGCCATCGGAGCGGCGCTGGCGGCGTCTGACCTCGATGCGGAACGCTGCGCGCAGCGCTTCGCTTCCCGGAGACTCGCGTGCCACGGTGGGGCCAGCCAGATACCGATCGAGCGGCGTCGCGCCGATCTCGCGGTGCACGGTGCGGTGGTACTCCTGGGTGATCCACGCCTGGGTAGCGAGGTTCAACTGATCGAGCGAGAGGTTGGTCTCTCCCTCGAGCATCGCGAGTAGCCGCCCTTCGACCCGCGACCAGAGATTTTCCTGTTTGCCGTTGACGTGCGGTGACCGCGGTAGCGTCGGAACGTGCAGGATGCCGAGCGCGGTGAGCCCGGCGGTGAACTCGCCCGACATCATGGCGGATCCCCGGTCGCTCATCAGCGAGCGAGGGAGCCCCACCTTCGAGAGCGCCTGGCAGAACCCGTGCACGAGCTGCTCGGTGCCCTCGGCGCTATACCACTGAGCATGGCCGAGATACCGCGATCGATCGTCGATGAAGGCGACCAGGAGAGGCGTGATCCACTCTCCGGCACGGGTCAGCACCTTGCGCGATCCATGGTGGAAGTCGAGGTGCATCAGCTGCAGGACGTACTCGACCTCGTAGCTTCTGATCTCGCGCTCGGTGAGCGCGGCGTTGCCGTTGAGGATCTGATCGGCGCCGCGGCGCACGAGTCGCTTGCGGGTCAGGCCCTGGGACTTCAGGTACCGCCGCACGCTCGGATAGGAAGGACAGACCACCGGCGGGGAGGCGGCGCTGAGCACTACGCGCAAGTTGTCGTGGTGCAGCTGGGCGGTCCAGCCAGGATGCTCGAGATACTGGCCCCGCAGCGCCTCGGCCGCCTGCACGGCGACACTCGGGAAGGAGCCGATGTCGCTGCGGATCTGGTTGCGCAGCACCGCCATCGGATCCGTAGCGCCTCGGGCGGCGTAGTACCAGCGCTCGATGGTCGAGGCGCCAAAGCGCACCTCGAGCCCGGTCAGCGGATGGCGCCAGGTACGGGCGGCGAGCTCCGCCAGTGCCGCCTGCAAATCCCCTGGCGCAGGCGGCGCGGCCAGCAGCGGGCCGATGATCGCAAAACGCAGCCGGGCCCATCGATCGCGCTTGAGCGGATCGTCATCGCAACTCACTGATCGCCTCCCGGGAGCGGCAACGCCCGCGTTGTTGTTGTGGCGCGCAGGCTATGAGGCCTCCGTCCGGCCCGCCACCGGCATCCTCTGCGGGAGCGCGGCCGCGCCTTCGCGGCCCTCGATCTACTTGATCACGGAGGCGCTGCTCAAGGGAGAGATGAAGCGCAACAGCTGTATCAGCCGCTCATGACCGGTCAGTCCCTGGAACCGGGCGAGGAGACTGCGCGGCAACCCCTCGGCCGGGACCGGCGGCGCGAAGCGTTCGCGGGCCGACTGCCAGAACACGGTTCGCTGGAAATCCTTCTGCCACCAGCGGCGCCATCGCCTCACCGTGCGCACGGGCACCGCCATCAGATCCGCGAGCGCACCGGCGGCAGAGCCGGCCGGCGGCGAACCCAGCATCACCACCACCGCTACATACACGCGCCGGCCGAGGAAGCGCACCGAGGCCGGCGTCGTGCGCGCATCGCACCGCCCGCAGGTAAAGCTCA
>JAGWMP010000035.1 GCA_028871705.1 Gammaproteobacteria bacterium | reverse complement strand
GAGGATCTGGCGCCGACGCTGCACTCCCTCGCCGAGCGGCTGGCGCAGGATCAGGGCAAGCGCTTCCGCCTGAAGCTCACCGGCCTGAACGAAGTGCCGGCGACCTACGTGTCGACCGTCAAGGACTGCCTGATCCAGATGCTGCGCAACTCCGCGGTGCACGGCATCGAGGCCCCCGAGGTGCGCCGCGCGCTCGCCAAGCAGGACGTCGGCATCGTCAGCGTGGCATTCCAGCGCGGCGCCGAGGGCTTCGACCTGGTATTCGAGGACGACGGCGCCGGCATCGCGCCCGACACTCTCAAGGCCGCCGCGGTGCGCCAGCAGCTGATCACCGAGGACGAGGCCGCCGCCATGGACACCCGCACGGCGATGGCGCTCATCTTCCGTCCCGGCTTCACCACCCAGGACGAAGTCTCGATGGACGCCGGCCGCGGCGTCGGCATGGACGTCGTGGCGCGCAGCGTCTATGCGCTCGGCGGCAAGATCGGGGTGAGCACCCACCCCGGCAAGTACACGCGTTTCAAGATCTCGCTCCCCGGCGGCCAGGCCGCCGGCAACAGCGCCGTAGCCTGAGGGCGAACCCGAGCATGAACGCGCGGCGCCCCATGAAGCTCATGATCGTCGATGACTCGAACATCATGCGCCGGCGCATCGAGCGCTCGCAGCAGTTCGAGGAGCTGCAGCTGGTCGGCACCGCCGGCAACGGCCTCGAGGCGATCGAGCTCTTCAAGCGCACCGACCCGGACGTCGTCACCATGGATCTCACCATGCCGCGCATGGACGGGATCGAGTGCATCGGCCGGCTGGTGGCGCTCAAGCCCGAGGTGCGCATCCTGGTGATCTCGGCGCTCGCCGACAAGGCGACCGCGGTGGAGGCGATGGAGAAAGGCGCCAACGGCTTTCTCAACAAGCCCTTCACCGACCGGCAGCTGAACGAGGCCTTCGCGGAGCTGATGCGCTGATGTTGCACGAACAGGAGCTCAAGACCTTCGTCGAGGGCACGACGAACTTCTTCGAGGTGGCGGCGCAACAGGCGGCCTCGATCGGCTCCCCTTACCTGCTCGAAGGCACTCCGGCGGTGCACGAGTACACCGGCGTCATCAACATCTCCGGCAAACGCGAGGGCGTGGTGTTCTTCACCGCGCCCAAGGCGATGCTCACGGTACTGCTCATGAAGATGCAGGAGAACGACTTCAGCCACGAGACCATGCGCGATCTGGTCGGCGAGGTCGCCAATACCATCTCGGGTAATGCGCGGCGCGACTTCGGCCGCGAGTTCGTCATCTCGGTGCCCTCGGTACTCTCGGGCGAGAAGCCCGCCATCCCGCAGAAGCCGGGATTGCGCTCGTTCATCATCCCCATCAACTGGCGCAGCCACTCGGCCAAGCTGGTCGTCTCCCTCACCTGAAGCGGCCCTTCAGGCCGCGGCGTCCTCGTCCGCGCGCAGGCGGTAGCCCACTCCGGTTTCCGTGATGAGATAACGCGGCTGGCTCGCATCCGGCTCGAGCTTGGCGCGCAGGTTCTTGATGCACACCCGCAGCGAGCGCGAGTCGTCCTCGCGGCCCGGCCCCCACACCTCGCGGATCAGCTGCCGCTGCATGACGATCGAGCCGAGCTGCTGCGCGAGGCAGCCGAGCACCCGGTACTCGAGCGGCGTCAGGTGCAGCTCGCCCGCGGCGCCGTGCGCCTCGCGCCTGGCGAGGTCGACGCGCACCGGCCCGAACCTGAGCACCGCCGACGGCGCGGCGTGCGTCACGCGGCGCAGCGCCGCCCGCAGCCGCGCCAGCAGCTCCGGTGCGCTGAAGGGCTTGACGACGTAGTCGTCGGCGCCGGCATCGAGCGCGGCGACCTTCTGCTCCTCCATGGTGCGCGCCGACAGCACGACGATCGGCACCGTCGACCAGGCGCGCACCCGGCGGATCACCGTGAGCCCGTCGCCGTCGGGGAGCCCGAGATCCACGAGCAGCAGGTCGGGCTTGTGGCTGCGGGCCTCGATCTCGGCGCGCAGCGCGGTGTCGGCCTCGATGCAGCGGTAACCCGCGGCCGTCAGCAGCACGCGCAGCACGGCGCGGATGCCCGGCTCGTCCTCGATCACCAGCACCTGGTGCATCGCCTCGGTCATACGGGCGCATCCCGGGTCACCCCGGGGCCTTCGCTGCAGGGCAGCGTGAACACGAAGCGCGCCCCGCCGCCGTCGCGCCGCTGTGCTTCGATCTCGCCACCATGGGCGCGCACGATCGCCTGCGCGATCGCGAGCCCGAGTCCCACGCCCACCACGGTGCCCTCGCCGCTGCCGCGCTGGAACTTCTCGAACAGCCGCGCCGGGTCCCCGGCCGGGAGCCCGGGTCCGTCGTCTTCCACCGCGACCTGCACGAACTCGCCCACCGGCACCGCGGACACCGACAAGCGCGTGCCGGGCGGGGTGTACTTGGCGACGTTGTCGAAGAGATTCCCGAGCAGCTGCACGATGAGCGTGGCGTCGACCCAGACCGGCGGCAGGTCCGCGGGCAGGCGTGTCTCCACGCGGTGGGCGGCCAGCGCCTGCCGGTAGCGGGCGAGCGCGGTGCCGACGAGGTCATCGAGCGTCTGCCAGTCGCGCCGCAGCGCGACCTGGCCCGACTCGAGGCGCACCAGGTCGAGGACGTTGGAGACGAGCTCGGACATCTCGTGCGCGGTCGTCTCGATCGAGCGCGCCAGCTCGACGCGCGTCGCCGCATCGAGCGTCGCGCCGTGCTGCGCGAGCGCGCTGCCGGCGCCGGCCATCACCGCGAGCGGCGTGCGCAGGTCGTGTGAAATCGAGGACAGCAACGTGTTGCGCAGCGTCTCGCGCTCGGCCGCGAGACTCGACTGCTCGGCGATCTCGGCGAGATGCGCACGCTCGATGGCGAGCGCGACCTGGCTGGCGAAGGTCTCGAGCAGGTGGCTCTGCTCGGGCAGCAGCACGCGGCGCGGGCTGTCCGGCAGCACCGCCAGCACCCCGACGGTGTGCCGCTCGTTGCCGAGCGGCACTTACAGGCCGCGGGCGGCCGGCAGCGTGTCCGAGCCCAGGCCCGCGCGCCGGCCGTTGTCCGCGACCCACTGCGCCACGGCGAGATCGGCGCCGCGGAAGGAAGTCTCGAGCGGCGTTTCGCCCGGATAGTGCAGGCCGCCGGCCGCATCGGGCAGCAGCACCGTGGCACGGCACTGGAACACCTCGGCGACGTGCCGCACCGCCACCCGCGCCATGTTGGTGATGCCGCGCGTCACGGACAGCTCGCGGCTCATGGCGTAGAGGAGCGCCGTGCGCCGCTCGCGCGCGCCGGCCACGCGCGTCTGCTGGCGCACGCTCGCCGTCAGCGTGGCGATCACCAGCGCGATCGTGAGCATGGCGCCGAAGGTGACCAGATACTGTACGTCCGAGACTGCGAACGAATAGCGCGGCGGGACGAAGAAGAAATCGAACGTGGCGACGTTCAGCACCGCCGTGAGGGCCGAGGGGCCGCGGCCGAGCTTGAGCCCCGCCACCGTCACGCCGAGCAGGTAGACCATGACGAGATTCGACAGCTCGAAATGCGGGAACATGGCCCAGGCCATCGCCGTGCAGGTCGCGGTGATGGTGACCGCCCAGGCATAGCGATCCCAGCGGACGGTCCCCGGCACCGGCGCCGGCCCCGCGCCGGCGCGTGGCGCGGGAGCATGCCCGGCCGCGGCGATCAGCACCACGTCGAAGCCGCGCGCCCGGCGCGCCAGCTCCGTGGCGGCGGAGGGCCGCAGCCACGCGCGCCAGCCGCGCCGCTTGGGGGCGCCGACGATCATCCGCGTGGCGTGGCGCGTCTGCGCGTATTCGAGCAAGGCGTCGGCAGCCGAAGGCCCGTCGAGGGTCACCGACTCGGCACCGAGCGATTCGGCGAGGCGCAGCACGTCGATACGCCGGTTGCGCTGCGCGTCCGAGAGCCGCAGCAGGCGCGGCGTCTCCACGTAGACCACGGACCACTGCGCATCGAGCGCGTCCGCCATGCGCTTGCCGGCCCGCACCAGCTGCTCGGCCTGCTCGTCCGGACCGACGGCGACCAGTACCCGGTCGCGCGCGCCACGCGCCTGGGTCCGGTCGGCGGGCAGCTCGCGCGAGGCCGCCTCCACCCGGTCCGCCACGCGCCGCAGTGCGATCTCGCGCAGCGCCATCAGGTTCTGCTTGCGGAAGAAGCGCTCGACGGCGGTGCCGGCCTGGCTGGCGACGTACACCTTGCCGGCGTTGAGGCGCGCGATCAGGTCATCGGGCGGCAGATCGATGAGCTCGATGTCATCGGCCTCGTCGAACACGTGGTCGGGCAGCGTCTCGCGCTGGCGGATGCCGGTGGTCTGGTAAACGAGGTCGTTGAGGCTCTCGAGATGCTGGACGTTCACGGTCGTCCAGACGCTCACTCCCGCCGCCAGGAGCTCCGCGACGTCCTGCCAGCGCTTGGGATGGCGCGGCGCGGGCTCGCCGCCGGCGAGGTTCGAGTGCGCCAGCTCGTCGACCAGCAGGATCTCGGGGTGGCGCGCGAGCGCCGCGTCGAGATCGAATTCCTGCCGCACGATGCCGCGGTAGCTCACCGGCAGGGTCGGCAGCCTCGGCAGGCCTTCCAGCAGCCGCTCGGTCTCGACGCGCCCGTGCGGCTCGACGTAGCCGACCACGACGTCGGTGCCCGAGGCGCGCAGGTTACGCGCCGCCTCGAGCATCGCGTAGGTCTTGCCGACGCCGGCGGAGGCGCCGAAAAAGATGCGCAGCCGGCCGCGCTTCTCGCGCTCTTCCTCGGCCTTGACGCGCTCGAGCAGCTGGTCGGGGTCCGGCCGGGCTTCGGCCATGTCAGGTCATTTCAGCGCGTCGAGTGCCAGATTGAGCTCGAGGACGTTGACGCGCGGCTCACCGAGAACTCCCCACAACCTACCCTCGGCATGCGCGGCAATCAATGCCTGCACCTGCGCCAGCGGCAACCCCCGGGCGCGCGCCACGCGCGCTGCCTGGTACTGCGCGGCGGCGAGGCTCTCCTCGGGATCGAGGCCGCTGGCCGAGGCGGTGACGAGGTCCACCGGGACCGGCACCTTGTTGTCCGGGTCCGCGGCGCGCAGCGCCGCGATGCGCGGCTTGATGGCATCGATGAGAGCGGGATTCAGCGGTCCGAGATTCGAGCCCGCGGAGCCGGTACCGCTGTACGGCTGCGGGGTCGTAGCCGAAGGGCGGCTCCAGAAGTACTTCGCTTCCGTGAAGCTCTGCGCGATGAGCCTCGAGCCGACGGGTTTGCCATCCAGGAGGATCAGGCTGCCGTTCGCCCGATGCGGGAAGAGCGCCTGTGCGAGGCCCGTGACCGCGAGCGGATAAACGATGCCGGTGAGGCCGGTGAGCATCGCGAACAGGACGAGCGCCGGACGGAGGATGGAGGACATGGGCGGGTTCTCCGGCTGCATCAGACGAGGTGAGCGACGACGAGCGCCATATCGAGGAGCTTGATCCCGGCGAAGGGAATCAGGATCCCTCCCAGTCCGTAGATCAGCAGATTGCGCCGCAGCAGCACGGCCGCACCCAGTGCCCGGTACTTCACGCCTTTGAGCGCGAGCGGGATCAGCGCGACGATGATCAGCGCATTGAAGATGACCGCCGCGAGGATGGCCGAGAAGGGGCTCGCGAGATGCATGACGTTGAGCGCATCGAGCTGCGGATAGGTGGTGGCGAACGCCGCGGGAATGATCGCAAAGTACTTGGCGACGTCGTTGGCGATGCTGAACGTCGTCAGCGAGCCGCGCGTCATCAGCATCTGCTTGCCCGTCTCGACGACCTCGATGAGCTTGGTCGGGTTGGAATCGAGATCCACCATGTTGCCGGCCTCTTTGGCGGCCTGCGTCCCGGTGTTCATGGCCACCGCCACGTCCGCCTGCGCGAGCGCCGGCGCATCGTTGGTGCCATCCCCGGTCATCGCCACCAGCTTCCCCTGCGCCTGGTGCTCACGGATGAGCTTGAGCTTCGCCTCGGGTGTCGCCTCGGCGAGAAAGGCATCGACGCCCGATTCCGCGGCGATCGCGGCGGCGGTGAGCGGATTGTCGCCCGTGATCATCACCGTCTTGATGCCCATGCGGCGCAGCTCGCCGAAACGCTCGCGGATGCCGCCCTTGACGATGTCCTTCAACTCGATGATGCCGAGCACGCGCGGGCCGTCGCTCACCAGCAACGGCGTGCTGCCGCGCCGCGCGACCTCGTCCACGCTGGCCTGCACGGCCTTCGGGAACGCCTGTCCCAGCCGCTCGACCTGGCGGCGGATGGCGTCGGCGGCGCCCTTGCGCACCTGGCGCTCGCCGATATCGACGCCGCTCATGCGCGTGTGCGCCGAAAACGGCACGAAGGTCGCGTGCAGTGAGCTCAAATCGCGCTCACGCAGCCGGAAGCGCTGCTTGGCGAGCACGACGATGCTGCGCCCTTCGGGTGTCTCGTCCGCGAGCGAGGCGAGCTGCGCGGCGTCGGCGAGCTCCTCCTCGGTGACGCCGGCGGCCGGAATGAAGGCCGCCGCCTGCCGGTTGCCGAGGGTGATGGTGCCGGTCTTGTCGAGGAGCAGCACGTCGACGTCGCCGGCGGCTTCCACCGCCCGGCCGGAGGTGGCGATCACGTTGGCTTGCATCATGCGGCTCATGCCCGCGACCCCGATCGCGGACAAAAGCCCCCCGATGGTGGTCGGAATCAGGCACACCAGCAGGGCGATCAGTGCCGTGATCGTGATGGGTGTGCCGAGCCTGGCGACCGCCACGCTGTAGAGCGAGTACGGCAGCAACGTCGCCGTCGCAAACAGGAACACCAGCGTCAGCGCCACCAGCAGGATGGTGAGCGCGATCTCATTGGGCGTCTTCTGCCGCTTGGCGCTTTCGACCATGGCGATCATGCGGTCGATGAAGGTCTCGCCCGGATTGGCCATGATGCGCACGACGAGCCAGTCCGACAGCACGCGCGTTCCGCCGGTCACCGAGGAGAAATCGCCGCCGGACTCGCGGATGACGGGCGCGGACTCCCCGGTGATGGCGCTCTCATCGACCGATGCCGCGCCGTCGATGACTTCGCCGTCGCCGGGGATGAACTCGCCCGCCGGAACCAGCACGATGTCGCCCTTGCGCAGCAGGTCGCCGCGCAGGCGCGACTGACGGCCGTGATCGGCCGGATCGGCGAGCTTGCGGGCCATCACGTCCTGCTTCAGGCCGCGCAGCGCCGCCGCTTGTGCCTTGCTGCGCCCTTCGGCGAGCGCCTCGGCGAAATTCGCGAACAGCACCGTGAACCACAGCCACATGGCGATGTTCAGAATGAACCAGCCAGGCGCCTCGCCCTTGCCGGCGAGCGCCTGGACCCACAACACCGTGGTGAGGATGCTGCCGATGTAGACGACGAACATCACCGGGTTGCGCCACTGCACCCGCGGATCGAGCTTGCGGAACGAATCGACCACCGCCGGCCGCAGCAGCGTGCGGTCGAACATCGACAGGCGCCGGCGCGTACCTCCCGGCGCCCGCGCGGTCGGCGACATCTCCTGCGTGATTTCAACCATGTGAACCACCCCGGAGCATCAGGTGTTCGACGATCGGCCCAAGAGCGAGCGCCGGCACGAAAGTCAGCGCTCCGACCAGCAGCACCGTGCCGATCAGCAGGACGACGAACGTGGGTCCGTAAGTCACCATCGTGCCGGAGGTGACCGGCACACGTTTCTTGGCCGCGAGCGAGCCGGCGATTGCCAGCACGGCCACGATCGGCCAGTAGCGTCCCAGCCACATCACCAGCCCCAGAGCCGTGTTGTAAAAGATGGTGTTGGCGGAAATACCCGCGAATGCGCTGCCGTTGTTGTTGCTCGCCGAGACGAAGGCGTACAGGATCTCCGAGAATCCGTGCGCCCCGGGATTGGCGACGCCTGCCTGGCCGCCCGCGACACTCACGCCCACGGCAGTTCCGACCAGTACGATGAACGGCATAACGAGGATCGCCACGGAGCTCATCTTCATTTCGAAGGATTCGATCTTCTTGCCGAGATACTCGGGGGTGCGCCCGATCATGAGCCCGGCGATGAATACGCCCACGATGGCGAAGATCAGCATGGAGTACAGCCCCGTGCCGACGCCGCCGAATACCACCTCGCCCAGCATCATGTTGAACAGCGGCACGAAGCCACCCAGCGGAGTAAACGAATCGTGCATCGAGTTCACGGCCCCGCAGGAGGTGCCGGTCGTGACGGTGGCGAACAGCGAGGAGGCGGCGATCCCGAAGCGCGCCTCCTTGCCCTCCATGTTGCCCCCGGGCTGCAGCGCGCCCGCGCTCTGGTCGACGCCGAGCCTGCCGACGAGCGGATTGCCGCCCTGCTCGTTCACGAGGGCAACGTTGACCAGGATTATGAAAAGAATCGCCATCGCCGCGAGCACCGCCCAGCCCTGGCGGGTGTCGCCCACCATGCGCCCGAAGGTATAGGTGAGCGCCGTGGGTATGAGGAGAATCGCCAGCATCTCGAGGAAGTTCGTGAGCGCGTTCGGATTCTCGTAGGGATGAGCCGAGTTCGCGTTGAAGAACCCGCCGCCGTTGGTGCCGAGCTCCTTGATGGCCTCCTGGGAGGCCACGGGCCCCATCGGCAGGGTCTGGGTACGCGTGATCGCGCTCTGCATCACGGGGTCGCCCTTGGCATCCTTCGCCGGGTTGCCGGCCGCATCGGCCTTCGGCTGCTGGTACGCGAGCGTCTCGATGGTCGTCACGTCCTCGTAGGCGCTTAAGTTCTGCAGCACTCCCTGGCTGACGAGCAGCACGGCGAGCAGCGTCGCGAGCGGCAGCAGCACGTAGAGCGTCGCGCGGGTCATGTCGACCCAGAAGTTGCCGATTGCCTGCGCGCCGTGGCGCGCAAACCCGCGGATGAGGGCGATCGCCACCACGATCCCGGTCGCAGCGGAAAGGAAGTTCTGCACGGCGAGCCCGGCCATCTGGGTGAGATAGCTCATGGTCGATTCACCCGAGTATCCCTGCCAGTTGGTGTTCGTGATGAAGCTGACGGCGGTATTGAAGGCGGAGTCGGGAGAGACGTTGGCGAAGTGTTGGGGATTCAACGGCAGCCACAGCTGCAGCCGCTGCAATGCGTAGACCACGAGCGCGCCGAGCGCGTTGAACACGAGCAGCGCCACGGCGTACTGCTTCCAGCCCATCTCGGCGGCGGGATCGATGCCGCATAGCCGGTAGATCCAGCGCTCGAGGGGAGCGCCCGCCCGCAGCGGCCAGATCGGCCGTCCCTCCATGACGTTCGCCATGTAGAGGCCGAGCGGCTTCACGCACAGCAGCACGACCACGACATACACGATGAGCAGGATCGCCGATGCTGCGGTCATCAGAATCTCTCCGGACGGAACAGCGCGTACAGGAGGTATGCGAACAGGCCGAGGGTGAGCAGGCCGCTCACGAGATAGATGGCGTTCATTGGCCGCCCTCGAGCCGCGCGATGGCGCAGGCCAGCCAGTGGGTCGCGCCGTACAGGACCAGGATCGCGACGACGAAGACGATGTCCATGCTTTAGACCTTTCGCAGCGAGGCACGAACGCCCGCGGCTGCGGGCCGATGAAGTTAGCCGGTGCCGGGTGATAGGGCTGTTAAGAAAACGTCCCCGGGGTGCGGCGACGTCTGCGGCCGCGCGTCGAACTGTGACGTCTGCACTGTCGCGCGCCTGCGTTTTCGAGCGTCATATCGGCCCGATGAGCCACGCCTGTCTCAATCCTGTCACGCGCCGCCGGCATGCTGGCTGCCCCGCGCAAGACTGGCACTGCTGATGCATTCGAGTCCGCTCACGGTCATCAAGCTGCGCCGCGACGTGGCGGCGCGTTATGCCCGGATGAATCGTCTGTGGCTCACGGCGCGCAACGCCTACCGGCGGCTGCACGAGGCGCCGATACAGGACTTCATCGCCCTGCGCGATGCGGCGCTCAGACTCGACCAGCTCGACCGCGGCCGCGCCGCGCTGCTGCGCGACCTCAAGGCGCTCGCGGATTAGGCGCGGCGGGTCCCGCCGCCCGACAGTACGCGCGCCGGCAGCAGGATGATCGCCCGCAGCAGCTCGAACACCCCCTCGACCGCAAGCCCGACCAGCCGCAGCGGCAGCAGCAGCAGCCATACCAGCGGGTACAGCACCAGCGCCGCGAGCGCCAGCGGCCAGCACACGACGAGCAGCAGCAGCCACAAGAGGAAGGCGATCATTTGACGATCCTCGCTCGACACGCCACAGTCGCAGCGTACCGCACATGAGGACCCCGCGCGCATACCAGCCTCCCCCGGCCCTCAGCCCCGGGGACCGTGTCGCGGTGATCGCGCCGGCGAGCGCCTTCGACCGCCCCTCCTTCGAGGCGGGGCTCGCGCTCATCGCCGCCCGCTACCAGGTGAGCTACGGAGCGGGCCTCTTCGAGCGGCAGCGCTATCTCGCGGGCACGGACGAGCGGCGCTTCACCGAGCTCGCCGCCGCGCTCGGCGATCCGGCCATCCGGGGGATATTCTGCGTTCGCGGCGGCTACGGGGCGACGCGGCTCCTCGGACGGCTCGCCGCGCTGCCGCCGGCGCCACCGAAGCCGCTGATCGGCTTCTCGGACATCACCGCGCTGCATCTGTGGCTGCAGAGCCATGGCACCGTCAGCGTCCACGGACCGGTGCTCACGCAGCTGCCGCAGCTGTCCCCGGCGACCTGCGCACGGCTGTTCGCCATGCTCGAGTCGGGGACGCCGCCGCCCGCGTTGCGGGCCGCGCAGACTTACGTCCCTGGCGTGGCCGAGGGGCCGCTCCTCGGGGGGAGCCTCTCGATGCTGACGCGGGTACTCGGGACGCCGTACATGCCCGACCTCGAGGGTGCGATCCTCCTGCTCGAAGACGTCGGCGAGCGGCCGTACCGGCTCGATCGCATGTGGACCCATCTCGCCCTCGCGGGCGCGTTCGCGCGGGTGCGCGGCATCGCGCTCGGCATCTTCGTCAACTGCGAGGAGAAGGACGCGGACTACCGCGCCGCCGACGTGCTGCGCGAGCTCGCGGCCGCGACCGGACTGCCCTGCGCGGCCGGCTTTCCCATCGGCCATGGGGATCTCAACGATCCGGTCCCGCTCGGTGCACGCGTGCGGCTCGATGCCGGCGCGCGCACGCTCACCTTCCTCGAGGGCGCCGTCGCCTGAGCGCAGGAATCGCTACTCGAGGCGCTTCACCGCGACCGAGAGCAGCGCGCCGTTGTCGGCACGCTCCACGGTGAGCTCGAGCGGACGGCAGCACACCTCGCAGTCCTCGATGTAGGCGCCATCGCCCGCGGTGGCATCGACGCGCGTCTCGAGCCGCTCGCCGCACCACGGACAGCGCACCGCGACGAACTCCTCGGGCGCGAGCCCCGCGAGCCGGTCCGCGCCCGGCTCGTAGACGGGCTCGAGCCCGTACAGCCGGTCGACGCTGTCGGCATCGAGGCGCGCGATGCGTCCCTTGAGGTTCTCGAGCTCCGTGGCCTTGCGCCGGGTCATCGTGCGAGGATACGCCAATATGCGGAAAGTCCCTGCCGCGCTGCTGTCGGCGTGCCTCACCGTGGCCGTGACGCTGGCGGCCTGCTCCGACACTCCCAAAGCCGAGAACCGCGCGGGCGTCATGCTCGCGGGGAACTGGAAGCTCGACCGCGCCGCGAGCGACGATCCGCAGCCGCTGATCGCCAGGATGCGCACCGAGGCGCAGAAGATCATCAGGCGCCAGGCGGCACAGGCCGCGGCGGCCGCGCTGGCGGCATCGCCACGCGGCGGGGGTGTGCCACCCCCCGATCTGGGTCCCCAGTCCGGTCCCGACGAGCCGGGCGGCGGCGCCCACGGGCCGCGCCCCGACCCGCTGCAGCACTCGCCCATGATGCACCTGCTGTCCCAGGTGATCGCGCGCGGCGAATACCTCACGGTGGGCCAGAGGAGCGATGAGCTGTCGCTCGATTTCGGCACCACGCAGCGCAGCTACACGCCGGGCGGTCGCAGTGTCGTGTCCGCCGAGATGGGCGTGGCGGACCAGACTTCCGGCTGGCACGGGCACGAGTTCGTCATCAACATCAAGGCGCAGCTCGGTGCGAACGTGCTCGAGCGCCTGAGCCTGTCCGCCGACGGCACGCGCCTGATCGACAAGGTGCGCATCGGACCCGCGGAGCTCCCGGCGATCGAGCTGACGCGCGTCTACCGCCGCACCGCCGAGCCGGCGCCTCCTGCGGTGCCGAGCACCGACTGAGCTTGGCCGCCCCCGCGCACGCCCTGGCGCCGCTTGGCGCGCTGCTGCTGCTGGCGGTGAGCCCCGCGCTGCGCGCGCAGGGCGCGCCCGGCACGGCGCCGCCGGCAGCCGAGGCGGCGCTTCCCGAGGTCGTCGTCGAGGGCCAGCATCAGGGTCCGCGCATGTGGACCGTGCGCCGCGGCGATCACGTGCTGTGGATCCTGGGCACGGTCAACCCGCTGCCGAAAAAGATGGTGTGGCAGCCGGACGCCGTGCGCGAAGTGCTGGCGCAGTCGCAGGAGGTGGTGCCCGCCTGGCCGAGCTACGGCATCGGCGCCAATCCCTTCACGGCGCTGCGGGTCTTCATCCAGTGGCGCCGCATGCAAAAGCCCCCCGACCGGCTGCCGCTCAAGGACACGCTGCCGCCGGCGCTCTACGCGCGCGTGACGGCGCTCGAGGCGAGGTACGACCCGCACGACAGCCGCCTCGAGGAGCTGCGCCCGATGCTCGCCGCCGAGCGCCTCATGAACCGGGTGCTCGATGCCTCGGGGCTCGCGCTGCACAACGAGGTGCAGGCGACGGTGCTCACGCTGGCGCGCGAGCGGGGCGTGCGCGTGCGCCAGGACAAGCTGAAGATCGACGATCCGGTGAACGTGCTGAAGGACGTGGGCGCGACGCCGCTCTCGGCCGAGATCGCCTGCCTCGATGCGGTAGTCACGCGGCTCGAGTCCGACCTGGGTCCCATGCAGGCGCGGGCACGCGCCTGGGCGCTCGGGGACGTCGAGACGCTGCGCGAGCTGCCGCATGCCGACGACAAGACCGCGTGCATCGCGGCGGTCTCGACGTCCGAGCGGGTGCGCGCACTCATCGCGCGCGCGCAGGATGACTGGCTCACGGTGGTCGAGGACAGCCTGGCACGCAACCGCGGCACGCTCGCGGTGCAGTCCATGGACCGGCTGCTCGGCGAGCACGGCGCGCTCGCGACACTGGAAGCACGCGGCTACACGGTCGAGGGACCGTAGCGCCGGAGGCTAGCTTCTCAGGGCGATCAGCCAGGCGAGCGCGATCTCGCCGAGTGCCACGCCGCCGGCGAGCCACCCGGGGACGCGCGCGAGCAGCCGGCGGAAAGGACCCGCGGCAGCCGCCACGCCGAGCAGTGCGCCGGTGGTGAACCCGGCGAGGTGCGCCACCAGGTCGGTGCCCTCGCCCGCCGAGCCGGTCCAGCCGAGGAGGATCACTCCGGCAACCAGCGGGCCCCAGCGCCGCCCCCAGTGCTGCGGCAGGTGCAGCCGTTCGCGCCAGGAGTAGGCCGACATGAGGCCGAGCGCGGTGAAGACGGCCGTGGATGCGCCGACGGCGCTGTGGCCCGGCGGACCGGTGAGCCCTTCGGCGAGGTTGGCGAGCGCGGCGCCGGTCACCGTGAGAAGCCAGGCCGTGCCGCTGCCGATCTGCCGGCCCGCGAGATAGCCGAACCAGACGCCCGCGCCGAGATTGGCGGCAAGATGCGGCCCGTCGAGGTGCAGCGTGAGCGCCGTCCACGCGCGCCACCACTCGCCCGCCTGCACCCGGGCACAGTCGAGCGTGCCGAGATCGAAGGCATCGAGCCGCACCAGACCGTTGCTCATCGCATAGGGGACGCCGAGCAGCACCGCGACGTAGGCCGCGCAGCCGACCCAGGCGTGGGGCTTGAAAACCGGCGCCGGCGGGGGCGGCGGCGGGGAGCGATTCTCGGCTTCGTATTGCGCCAGGTGCCGCGCGGCATAGGCGGCGTCCTGCGCGTCCACCTGCAGCAGGAACTCACCGTACGACGGCACGACCTCGCCCACGACTCCCACCGCGGTGAGCACCAGCAGCCGCTCCTCGCAGGCGCGGCGCTGGCGCGCACGAAACACCGTGACGGGTATATCGCCGCTCATCGCGCCGCCGGCGCCGCCGGCGCCGCGCCGCCGTGCCGGCGCAGGTGGGTCGCGGCCAGCGCCCGCCGCACCGCATCGTCGAACAGCTCATAGAGCGCCGCAGTCGAGTCGCGCAGCGCGAGCGGACCAGGGAGGTAGTCGCTGAGACGGTGCGGGTACGGCGCCCACACGTGCACCGGTGCCGGCTCGACCTCGAGGCCGGCGCTCATGAACTCGTGCGCCGCGCGCCACTCGTGGTTGCTGCTCGTGACCAGGACGACGCGCGAGATGCCTGCAGGCCGCAGCAGCGCGGCCGAGAGCTCCGCGTCGGTGAACGTGTCGCGCGAGTCGCCTATGACCCAGCGCGGCGTGATCGCAAAGTCGCGCGCCAGCACGGCGCGCATCGCCACCGCCTCGGACGCGGCCCCCGAGATGAGCACCGGCAGGCCCGTACGGCGCGCGACATACGCCCCGTAGCTCACGCGCTCCAGCACCGCGTCCGCCAGCGCCGGGCCGCCATACTCGGGCGCGATACGCTCGCTGCCGCCGCCCAGGATGACGAGTGCCTGCGCGTGCAACGGCCGCCCGAGATCGATCGCCGGGTAGTGTTCGGCGAGACGCAAGAGCCCCTCCGCCACCACCGGAGTCGATAGCAACCACAGTGATGCGAGCCCCGTGACCAGGCAGGCGCCGCCCACCCGGCGCGCCGCGCTGCCCGGGTCACGCCGCAGCACGAGCCACGTGCCGATGGCCGCGAGCAGCAAGGGTCCCGCGGGCGGCAGCAGCACGGTCCGCAGCAGCTTCTTCAGCACGAACAGCATCGGTGTCGTCCTTCAGATCCGGATCGCCTGCCAGGCGCGCGAGCGCCAGCGCAGGTAGAGCGTCGACCCGAGCACCATGACATAGATGAGCACCGCCACCCAGCCGCCCACCGTGCCCCAGCCGAACTGCGGCAGGAAGTGCACCCAACCCTGTCCCGGCGGGAAGGTGAACGCATGCGCCAGCGGCAGCAGGATCAGCATCGACACCGGCAGCACCAGCGCCGCGGGAACCCGCACGTCGCCCGCGCCGCGCAGGCACAGGCTGCTGCCGAGATTCAGGCCGTCGAAGAACTGGTAGCCGGCGGCAAGCCACAAGAGGTGCATGCCGAGCGCGACCGCCGCGGCCGAATCGGCGTCGCCGGCGCCGGCGAACAGCGGCAGCAGCCACGGACCCGCGAGGGCGATCACCACACCGATCGCTCCCATGTAGAGCGCCGCGAGCAGGATCACGCGGTTGCCGACCGTGAAGGCCCAGTTGCGAGCGCCGGCGCCGATCGACTGGCCGACGAGTGTGGTGCCCGCGCAGCCCAGACCGAACCCCGGCATGTAGGCGATGGAGGTGAGGATGGTGACGATCTGCGTCGCCGCGCCGCCCACGGTGCCGAACCGCGTCTGCATCATCTGGAAGATCGCGTAACCGAGGAGGTCCGCCGCGGGCGACAGCCCCATCGGCACGCCGAGCTTGAGCTGCTCGAGGAGGCGGCGGCCGTGCGGCCGCCAGGTCAGGTGCGAGCCATAGCGGCGCCGGTAGTGGGGGCGCAGAAAGATCGCGAGCGCGAGCGTCAACCCCAGGACCTGTGCGGCATTGGTTGCCCAGGCGGAGCCGGCGATGCCCCACCCCAGCCGAAAGATGAACAGCTGATTGAGCAGCGCGTTGGCGAGCGTGGTCAGCGCGGTGATGAGGAGCGTCAGGCGCGGGTGCCCGGTGCCGTTGAAGAAGCCGAGCATGGCCCACACCGCAGCTCCGGTCGCCGCGCCGCCGACGCGCGGGAACCAGAACGCGCCCGCGAGCCGCTCGACTTCCGCATCGAGGCCGAAGGGTGCGAACAGCAGGTGACGCCCCGCACCCACCAGTACGAACAGCGGCAGCGCGCACAGCGTCGCCCACAGCGCCGTCCAGGTGGCCTGGGCCGCGCGGCGGTAGCGCCGCGCGCCGTAAGACTGCGCGACCAGGGTCTGCACGGCCGTGCCGGCGCCACCGAGCACCAGCACCGCGACCACCACCAGCCACTGCACCGCGCCCACCGCGGCGAGCGCCCTGGTGGAGATGCGCCCGATGAACCACATGTCGGTGAGATTGAGGACGATCTGCACGGCGCTGTTGGCCATCAGCGGCAGGGCGAGCGCGAGCACCGCGCGGTTGTCGACATGCGCGTGGCCGGCCGCGTCGATGCGCTGCGCCGGCAGAGGGGCGGCGGCGCCCGGCGTGTGGAGCGGCGAATTCATGGCAACATCCGCAGGATTGCGTCATTCTCGCACACCGTTGACGAGCGACGAGGTTCGCATGGCCAAAGCCAGATCCGTCGCCGCACCCAAGCCGCGCGCCGCACCCAAACGCCGCCGCGGGCGCCTCGCGCCGGGCGCCAGCTCGCGCGGGCTCGATGCGACGGAGGTGGTGGCCTCGCTCGATGAGACCTCGCTCGCGCCGCTCACGGCGCTGGTGCGCGCGGCGGGCGGGGCGCCGATCGGCGCGTACCACGAGCCGCTCGGAGGGCGGGCGCTGCTCATCGCGAGCCTGCCGCTCGCGGCGGTGCAGCCGACGCCCTTCCAGCGCGACCTCTCCCCGACGCACGCCAAACGCCTGGCCCAGAAGATCGACGAGACCGCCTCCTTCCTCGATCCGATCATCGTGGTGCGGGGCGAGGACGGGCGCCTGTGGACGCCGAACGGGCGCCATCGGCTCGCGGCCGCGAAGGTGCTCGGCATGAAGCAGATCACCGCGCTGATCTCGCCCGACGAGGCGCTCGCCTACCGCATCCTCGCCCTCAACACCGAGAAGGCCCACAACCTGAAGGACCGCAGCCTCGAGGTGGTGCGCATGGCGCGCAATCTCGTGAAGAGCCGCGGGCGCGATGCGGAGCTCGAGTTCGCCGCCGAATTCGAGGCGCCGGAGCTGCTCACGCTCGGGATCGTCTACGAGCGCGCGCCGCGCTTCGCCGGCGGCGCCTACAGCGCGTTCCTGAAGAAGGTGGATCGCTTCAGCGAGCGCGGACTCGCCGTGAGCCTGCGCGAGCGCGAGGGCTTCGCCGCGCGGCTGCTCGAGATCGACACGCGCGTCAAGGCGCTGATCGCCGCACTGCAGGCGCGCGGTTTCAAGTCCCCGTACCTGCGCAACTACGTGGTCGCGCGCATCAATCCGGTGCGCTTCCACAAGGTGAAGAAGGGGGCGACCGCTCCGCCGATGCCGCTGCGCGAGGCGCTGACGCGCATGGCGGCGGCCGCGCGCGCCTTCAACTTAGGCTCGGTGAGCAATTCCGATCTCGCCTGGGTCGCGGTCGGCGCCGCCGGCGGCGGCGGCGAGGGCTGAGCCGAACATTCAGCGCGGCGGCGCGTAGCCGAGTCCGTAGCCGAAGGGAAAGAGCGGCCCCGGCGGCGCGCTGGCCGCCGCGGCGGGCGCGCGCGGCCAGCTGACCGGCAGCCGGCCGCGAAAATCATGCGCCACCGCTCCATCGCGCGCCCTGAAGAGCAGGTCGGCGACGCC
>JAGWMP010000286.1 GCA_028871705.1 Gammaproteobacteria bacterium | reverse complement strand
TCCTCGAGCACTCGCTCGGGCTCGCGCAGGAAGCCGCCGCGCTCGAGCGGGCCGCGGATGCGGCGTTGGCTGCCGGGGTGCGCACCGCGGACCTGGTGGCGCCGGGCGCGGCGCATCTGCCCACGCGTGCCGCCGCCGCGGCGGTGGTCAGCAGCCTGCTGCCGCCTTGAGCGGCCGCGCGGGCACGGTGCGCGCCGCGCGCGCCAGCGCCCGCGCGAGGTCCGCGCGCAGATCCTCCAGCGCCTCGATGCCGACCGACAGGCGCAGCAGGCCGTCGGTCAGGCCGGCCTTGAGCCGCGCCCCCGGGTCCATGGCCGCATGGGTCATGGTGGCCGGGTGCGCCACCAGACTCTCGACCCCCCCTAAGGATTCGGCCAGCGAGAAGCACTCGAGGTCCGCGACGAACTCACGCACCGCATCGTGTCCGCCTTCGAGCTCGAGGGTGACGATCGCACCGAAGCCGCGCTGCTGGCGAGCCGCAAGCTCGTGGCCGGGGTGGCTCGCGAGCCCCGGATACCACACCCGCCGGACGTTCGGCTGCCCGGTGAGCCAGTGGGCGAGCGCGTGGGTATTGCGCGCATGATGCTCGAGCCGCGCATGCAGCGTGCGCAGCCCGCGCAGCGTCAGGAAGCTGTCGAAGGGCGCGCCGGTCAATCCTAAGCAGTTCGCCCACCACACGAGCTCGCCGTGCAGGGCCTTGTCGCGCGCCACCACGGCGCCGCCCACGACGTCGCTGTGGCCGTTGAGGTACTTGGTGGTCGAATGCACCACCAGATCCGCGCCGAGCGGGATCGGCAGCTGCCAGGCGGGCGAGAGGAAGGTGTTGTCGACCACGACGATGGCGCCGGCCGCGTGACCCAGGGCCGCGAAGGCGGCGATATCGGTGATGCGCAGCAGCGGGTTGCTCGGTGTCTCGATCCACAGAAGCGCCGCGGGCCTGGCGAGCGCGGCGCGCACCGCCGCCTCATCGCCGAAATCGACGAACTCCACCGCCCGCTCGCCGCGGCGCCGCCAGGCATCGAACAGGCGATAGGTGCCGCCGTAACAGTCGTGCGGCGCCACGATGCGTGCGCCCGCCGGGACCAGGTACCCGGTGAGGGTCACCGCCGCCATGCCACTTGCGGTCACGACGGCTCCGGCTCCCTGCTCAAGCTCGGCGAGCGCGCCGGCGAGCAGGTCGCGCGTCGGGTTGCCCGAGCGCGTGTAGTCGTAGGCGCCCTTCTCGCCGAAGCCGCGGAAGGCGAAGGTCGAGGACAGGTGCAGCGGCGGCACGACGCAG
Source organism: Gammaproteobacteria bacterium (assembly GCA_028871705.1). GTDB lineage: Bacteria > Pseudomonadota > Gammaproteobacteria > Steroidobacterales > Steroidobacteraceae > 13-2-20CM-66-19. Next base: position 1,891 of record JAGWMP010000286.1, on the reverse strand, counting down.
CCGGTCGTATCGCCGCATTCGATGCCGGCGCGCACCGTCTGCGTCACCTGGCGATGATCCGGAATCCTGCTCATGGGGCGCTCCCGAGTGCGCTGGCGAAGATGGAGCGCAACTGCTGCGGCTCCTTGAGAAAGGCGTCATGCCCGTAAATGGACGAGATCTCGTGCAAACGGCCGCGCGGCAGCCGTGCCGCGAGCGCGCGCGCATCGGCGAGCGGCACCAGCTGGTCCTCGCGCACCGCGATCACGGTGGTCGCGACGAAGATGCGCGCCGCCTCGATGCGGTGCAGGTCGATCGATTCCGACAGCGCGAGAAAGGACTCGGCCGGGTAGCGCGCCGCATAATCGGCGCCGCGCGCGAAGAGATATTCCTCCACCGGAAAGACGAAGCGGCGGCCCTCGCGCGCCGGGGCTCCCGCGAAGCGCGCCGCGAACTCCTCGGCACTGCGGTAGGTCGCCATGCCGAGCGCACGCGCGAGCTTCAGTCCCTCCTGCGGCCGGCCGCAGTCGAGCGCCAGGCGCACCGCCTGCCGCTGCACGCTGCGCCAGGCGGTGGCGAGCGGATGGGGACGATCCGCGGCGCCGATCACCAGCAGATGCCCGACGCGCTCGGGGTAGCGCTCGCCGAAAGCGAGCGCCACCATGCCGCCGTAGGAGGCGCCGGCGATCGCCGCGAGCGCGCGGATACCGAGATGCCCGAGCAGTGCGTGCAGCACCTCGGCCTGGTCGTAGCTCGAGACCGCTGGGAACGGCGTACCCGCGACCGGTCCCGAGGAGCCGCCGCTGCCGCCGAGATAGTCGAAGCTGAGGATCCGGAAGCGCTCGGTGTCGAGTGCGCGCTGGGGACCGGCCGTCTCGCACCACCAGCTGTCACGCGCGTCCTCGGTGAGGCAGACGCGCCGATGCGCCGAGATGCCCCCGAGCGCGCACACCACGGGCGCATCGGCCGCACCGGCCAGCCGCCAGGCGATGCGCACCTGCGCCAGCCGGCCGCCGTGATGCAGCGGGAAGTCGCCGGGGAGCTCGAGCACCCCCTCCTCCACGCGCACCTCGGCGCCGCCTGTGCGGGCCACGCGCACGCGCGCCGCTGCCGCCGCTTGGGGTGCGCGCACCGGGATCGATTCGGCCAAGACGCTCATCGGGTTCCTCCGCCGGAAGTCCTGCTCATCGGACACCTGCGGAGCGTGCCTGCGCGCGGGAGGCGCGAGGCTTGTTGCGTCCATCCTCGGCCGGGCGAACCCGGGAGGCCACGCAAACCGCTCATCTGTCGACTCCCCGAAAGCCGCGGGAGTCGCAGGAAGTAGCACCTTTCCAGGGTGGTTAAGCCTGGCGGTTGCCCCGGCGTCTAAGGGCCTTATCCCTCAGCCGGTCTCGATGAGTGGGGCGAGTGTAGGGTGCGGCGCACCCGCCGCGCAAGCGCGGGTCCGTGACCTGTGTTGCGGGTCACGGAGCCGGCCGGGAAACACGCCGCTCAGGGCGTCGCGGGGTGCATCGCCGGCGGATCGGCGAAGCGCCTGATCCCGAGGGCCTCGTAGACCTCGGCCGGAAAGTAGACCACCCCTTCCTTCATGACGAGGCTCACCCGGCGGATATCGCTGATGTTCTGCGTCGGGTCGCCGTCCACCAGGATCAGGTCGGCGAGCTTGCGGGGCTCGATGGATCCTAGGTCCGCCAGGCGGCCAGTGAAGCGCGCCCCGTTCCAGGTCGCGATCCGCAGCGCGTCCGCCGGCGCGATCCCCGCCTTGCCATAGAGCTCGAGCTCACGGTGCAGGGTGAAGCCGGCGATGGCATCCGTGCCCGCCTCGAGCGGCACGCCGGCGCGGTACAGCTGGCCCACGAACGCCACCATCTTGTCGTAGGAGGCGCGGTACTTAGCCGCGTTCTTCGCGGTG
>JAGWMP010000034.1 GCA_028871705.1 Gammaproteobacteria bacterium | reverse complement strand
GTGCCCGAGCGCGACCATGCGCTCGGCCGCCTCGCGCCCGCAGAGGAACACGCCCGTGAGATTGACGTCGATGACCGACTGCCACTGCTCGAGGCTCATCTTGCCGACGACGGCGCCGTCCTTGATCTTCAGCAGCATGGCATCGCGCACGATGCCGGCGTTGTTGACGAGTCCGTCGAGGCGGCCGAAGTCGCGCGTCACCTGATCGAGGGTGCCGATCACGCTGGCTTCGTTCGCCACGTTGGCGAGGTAGGGGCGCGCCGTGGCGCCGAGCTCGGTACAGCTCGCGCGCGTCTGCGCGAGGTCGGACTCGTTGGTGTCGAGGAGCGCGAGCTGCGCGCCCTTGCGCGCGAAATGCTGCGCCAGCGAGCGGCCGATACCGCGGCCTGCGCCGGTCACCACGATGGTTTTACCGCGAACGTCCACCTTGCGATTACTCCTTGGGGTTTACTCGGGGCTGCGTTGTGCCTGGCACGACCCTGGCGCCGAGGGCGCACCGCACCCTCGATTCAGGCCGTCGCCGGCCTTCAGCCGCGGCGCTTGCCGCTGCCCGGGGTCGAGGGTTTGTCGGCCTCCGTGGCCGGGGGGGTCGGGGAGAAGGCCGAGAGCATCGAGGCCTGCATCTTGGCCCACATCTCCATGTTCTGACGCGTCATCTCGGCGAGCGGCGCCATGGGCGTCTCGAGCACCTTCGCCATCTCCGCCTGCATCACGTTCTGCTGGCGCAAGAGCCCGCCGATGCTGCGCTCGAGGTAAGTCGTCAGCATCTGCTGGATGGGGTTGCCGTAGAAACGGATGATGGCCTCCAGCAGCTGGGTGCTTAAGACCGGGGTGCCGAACTGTTCCTGGCTGGCGATGATCTGCAGCAGGATGCTGCGGGTGAGGTCATCGCCGCTCTTGTCGTCGACGACCTTGATGCGCTCACCGCCGGCGATGAGCTTGCGCAGGTCGTCGAGGGTCACGTGACGGCTGTCCCGCGCGTCGTAGAGACGCCGGTTGGCGTATTTGCGTATCAGTCGCTCTTCGGCCATCGTGGGCGGGGATACTAGCGTGGGTGTATGCGGCGCACAATGACGGACATCACGTCCTGCCGAACGGCCGGCCACCCCTTGCGGAGCGCTGTTTTTCCTATAAAAATCCCAAATTCGGAGTCCGTCGAAGACCCCCGCAGACCCCATATTTGCGCAGTGCATACATGATCGGAAACCCTTTTGCGACCGGCTCCGCCACCGACGCCGCCTTCACGGCCGCGGCGGGGCGTTTCTTCGAGCTGCTGAAGACGTTCACCACTCCCCCCGCGGCTACCGCCGGGCAGACAGCGGACTTCGGCGCGCTCGGTACGCAGCTCGCCGGCCAGTTCGAGCAGTGGCTGAAGGGCTCATCCGGCGCGGGCGCCGCCTTCGCCGCCGCGGCGGGCTTTCCGGGCGGGGCGGCGGGCTGGCCGCCGGGCGCGGTACCGCTCGGGCCCGCCGCTGCCGGACAGGGAGCGCAGGCGCAGAACGCCTGGGAGCTCCTCATGAAGCTGGGGACTCTGCAGGGCGAGCTCGCGCGCTATTGGAGCGAAATCGCGCAGGACTCCGCGCAGCGCTTCATGGCGCGCGTGGGTGGCGGCGGCGCGGCGGATCTGACTTCCGAGCGGGCGCTCGCGCTCTACGAGACCTGGGTGCACTGCGCCGAGGAAGCCTACGGGGCGACGGTGCGCAAGGAGGATTTCTGCCGCCTGCAGGCGGAGCTCGCCAACACGGCGACCGCGCTCCTGCTCGCGCAGCGCCGCCAGGCCGATACGCTGGCGCGCGCGTGGGGGCTGCCGACGCGTGAGGAAGCCGACGCGCTGCAGCGGCAGATCCGGGAGCTGCGCCAGCAGCTCGCGGAGCGCGCCGCGGGTTCGAGCGCCAACCCGAGCCCGCGCAAGAGCGCGGCGCGTAAGGCGGCCGCCGGCAAGACCGCGGCCGCACGCAAGTCCGGCCCCAAGGCGACTGCCAGGGGCCGCCGCGCCGCTCCCCGCCGCGCCCGCTCGGGCGGCAAAGGGCGCGCTTGAGCGATTCGGCGACCGGGCCTGCTGGACTCTTCGTCGATCTCGGCGCCCGCGCGGCCGAGACGCTCGCGAGGCTGCGCCTGGCGCGCGACGTCGAGGTCGGCTGCTCGGCACGGCGCGCGGTATGGACCGCGGAAAAGACCACGCTCTACGAGTACCTGCCGCTGGCCGGCGCGCCGCGCGCCCGGCGGCGGCCGCTGCTCGTGTGCTTCGCGCTGGTCAACCGGCCCTACATCCTCGATCTGCAGCCCGACACCTCGCTCATCCGGCGCCTGCTCGGGGCGGGCTTCCCGGTCTACATGGTGGAGTGGGGCGATCCTGATGATGGCGATCGGCAGCGCGAGCTCAACGACTACCTCGAGCAGGGACTGGGTGGCTGCGTGCGCCACATCCTCGCTGCGCACGGCATCGACTCGCTCGATCTCATGGGCGTGTGCCAGGGCGGGGTCTTCAGCCTCTGCTACAGCGCGTTGCATCCGGGAGAGGTGGCGAATCTTGTGACGCTCACCACCGCGGTGGACTTCCAGACGCCCGACGATCTGCTCTCGAAATGGATGCGCGGCCTCGACACCGAGCTGCTCGCGCGCGCCGGCAACGTGCCCGGGGAGCTGCTGAATGCGTTGTTCCTCGCGCTCATGCCGTTTCGCCTCACGCAGCACAAGTACGTGCGCCTCCTCACCGGCGGCGCGGATCAGCGCGCGGTGGAGGATTTCGTGCGCATGGAGCGCTGGATTTTCGACAGCCCGCCGCAGGCGGCCGTCGCGCTCATGCAGTACGTGCGCTGGTTCTACCAGGAGAACCGCCTCATCCGCGGGACGCTCGAGCTCGGCGGCCGCGCGGTGGACTTGAAGAGCGTCCGCGCGCCGCTGCTCAATCTCTACGCGAGCGCCGATCACATCGTGCCGCCGGCCGCGTGCGCGGTGATGGGCCGCTACGTCGGCAGCCGCGACTACACCGCCTGCGCGATCGATACCGGCCACATCGGCATGTACGTGAGCCGCAGGGCGCGCGAGGAGATTCCGCAGCGAATCATCGGCTGGCTCGGGGCACACGCGGGCGGGGCGCGAGCGCGCCGCCGCGCCGCCCGCTAGGAAGCCGCCGGGCGTCCGGGGGCGTGGGCCTCCCGGTCCTGCCTCGCGGCCGCGACGAAGGGCCGCAGCAGGCCCCGGGGATGGCGCAGCAGCCGGGCGTTGCTCACGAGGAGCGGGAGCGGATCCGACCAGTCGCCCAGCATCGGCAGCACGGCGCGCGGCACGCCGCCGTGGCCGCGCCGGGGACCGGCGGGGAAGCGCCGGCCGAAGAGCCGCAGAATCGCGCGGCCGACGGCGTGGGGGATGGAGAAGCGCGCCTCGATGATCGGGCGTGACTGCGGCACGGGCAGCGGAGCGACCACCTGCCGCGTCGACTGGTACCAGAGCCAGGGCAGGTCGTTGCCGAGCGCCAGGTCGAGGGCGATGAAGCCGAAGGCACGCGGGTTGAGATCGATGGCGAGCAGCTGCGAATTGTCGACCAGGAGCTCCAGATCGAAGAGGCCGCGCGAGAGGAGCTTGTCGACCGTGGCGATGCCGGCCTCGAGGATCGTGGCGTTGGTGCTGCTCACCTGCGAGGTGCTGGTGCCGGTATCGGGCGGCCACTGCCAGCGCTTGACCGAGAGGGCGGCGGTGACGATGCCGCTCTGCGCGTCCTTGAACCCACTGACGCTGTAGACGCGGCGCCGCGCACTCGGGACGTAACGCTGCAGCAGCGGCCAGAGCAGCTCCGGGTATTGCCGCGCGATGGCTTCCTGCCCGGGCACGACCGGGTAGCTGCGGAATGCCGCGAGCAGCGCGCGGCGGTCGCGTACCACGGTGCCGCGCTCGGCAGTCCCCACCGCAAGATGAGACTTAGGTTTAAGGATCAGCGGGTAGCCGAGCTCCTCCGCGGCGGCGAGTGCGCTGTCGGGGTCCACGGGTGCAAGGCTCGCCGGAACCGCCTGGCCCACCTCCTGGCAGGCATTGGCGAAGCGTGTTTTGATGAGACAGCGCTCGATCTCCTCGAGCGGCGCGATGGTGCGCTGCACTTCGGGCGCAAAGCGCTCCCGCAGCAGCGCCAGGTAATAGGCGACGAGATCGGTGGTGGGCGCCAGGCGGGTGATCTCGCCGCAACGTACACGCGCCTCGAGCCAGGGCAGGAAGCGCTCGGCGTCCTCGACCGGCGGACAGGGGGTGCGGCGCGTGCAGTAGCGCGACCAGCGGCCGGCGCCGCGGCCGTAGAAATGCAGCGGAATCCCCCGCCGGCCGAGCGACAGCGCGAAGCTCAGCGTCGGGGCCCAGTAGTTGTCGAGCACCGCAACGGCGGGCGCGCAGTCAGTCATGATGGGGCCACGAGTCCTTCAGTCCCCGCAAGAGTGCCCTGGCTTTTCTTCTTCATCGATTTCCCGGCCGAGCGAGCACGAATCGTACGCGATGCACCCGCGGCACGAGACCGGACGAATGTGATGCGGCTCACACTCCCGGGAGTTCTTGAAGGGACCGGCCGGCGCGTGTCAAATCGAAGCCGAGGCGACTCGCGTTTTTTGTTTCAGAGTGTTTCAGCCGACTGAGGGGATCGCGAACTCGAGCGTTTTATGGGTCCTGACGCACCAACCGATGCTCCCTGCTTCCTCATTCAGGACCCCTGCCATGAGTACGCCGGCCGCCTCATCGAGCGCATCCACCAGCGCTTCGGGCTGCGGGCGATCTGCTTCTACACGAGCCGCCGTGAGCGGCTGCGGCGCGCCGGGGAGTTCCCGCTGCTCGACTCCGATCTCATCGCGGCCTCCTACGAGGTCGCGCGCTCGGACCTGGTGCGCTTCGCGGCGCACCTGCGCGAGCGCTATCGCATCGCCGCCGTGGTGCCGGCGAATGAGCCCGCGGTGCTGCCGGCCGCCGAGCTCGGCGAGCTGCTCGGGGTCTCCTGGGCGCAGCCCCTCGAGATGCGCCGGGTCTGCGACAAGCTCGCCTTCAAGCGCTACCTGCGTGAGCAGCATTCACACATCAGGATCAACGCGTCGCGCTCCGTGCAGAGCGTACGCGACGTGCGCCTCGCGCGCGGCGAGCCCGCCTACCGGCGCTTCGTGATCAAGCCGAACAGCGGCTTCGGCAATCGCGCCGTGGGCCTCTTCGATGCGGACACCCCGGAGGAGGTCATCCGGGAGTTCCTCTACCGGATGCGCGCCGCGCCGCTCGTCATGGAGGAATACATCGAGGGGGATGAGTACTTCGTCAACGGGCAGCTCGACGCGCAGGGCAATGTGCTCACTCTCGCGGCGTTCAAGTACCTGCGCCAGCCGGCCAACGAGCGCCATAACCTCGACTTCGAGACGCTGCTGGTGCCCCAGCGGGAGCCGCTCTTCGCCGAGCTCGCGCGCTATGCCGGGGAGGTCATGCGGGCGAGCGGACTCACGCGCACCCCGTTTCACCTCGAGCTCAAGCTCGATGCGCGCGGGCCGTGCCTCATCGAGGTCGGCGCCCGCCTCGCCGGACACGGCAATGCGCTGCTTTGTGGAGAGCTGCACGGTGGGCGCCTCGACCTCATCGATCTGGCCGCCCACTACTACGTGTCCGCCGCGGACTACGGGCCGGTGCCGCTCGACTGGCGCTCGTACGACAGCGCCGCGGTGCGCTACGTGCACGGCCTGGCGAGCCGGCGCGAGCGCATCTACGCGCTCGAGGGACTCGAGGCCGTCGCAGCGCTCGGCAGCTTCTATCGCTGGGTGAAGAAACCGGCGGTCGGCGAGATGCTCGAGCGCACGGCCGACAGTCTCACCATGCCCTACAGCCTGCTGCTGCGCGGCCCGGACCAGGCGACGCTGACCGCCGATGCGCTGCGGGTCCGCGAGCTGCTGCGCTGGAATACCGGCGTGCACTGGCCGCGGCGCGCGCTCATCGAGGCCCGCGCCTTCCTCGGGCGCGTGCGCCTCGCCGCCGCCGAGCGGCTGTCCTCGTTCCGCGAGCCGCGCTCGCGCAACCCCGCGCCGCTCGAGCGGGTGGGGCTCGCGCGGGCGGCGTGGCGCCACGCGCGGCGCTTCGCCACGAAGGTGCATGACGCGCTCTCGTTGCGCTGGCAGCGGCTCGGCATGGGCGGCGTGCTGGATGCCGAGGCGGCGGCGGCGCGCGGCCGTGCGCCCGATGGCAGCGCGGCGGCGGTGCGGCGCTGGGCGAGCGAGTACATCGCGCGCCCCCATCCGAGCCTCGGGCGCAGCGGCGCGATCTGCCCCTTCATGCAGCCCTCGCTCGAGCTCGAGCGCTTCCACACCTGGCAGATCGATAGCATCGATCGCGCGGACCTGCCGCGCCTGCGGCGCGTGACGCTGCAGGCGGCACGGACCTTTCTCGCGCGCTACCCACGCGAGGCTCCCAAGAACGGCTTCGCCAGCATCGCGCTCACCTTTCCGCGCCTCGGCGGCGAGCACCTCGTGGCGCTCGACGTCCTGCACGAGCAGCTCAAGACCCACCTGGTCGCGCGCTACGACCTGATGTCCACGCCCTGTCACCCCTTCAGCCGCAAGCCCTCGGTGTCGAATCCGGACTTCCCGGTGTTCCGCTCGCCGGTGCCGCTCTTCGTGCTGCGCCATCTCGACGTGCGCGACATCCGCTTTCTCTACACCAACGAGCGCGGCTTCCGCCGCTACCACGCGCGCTACGCCTCCGAGTATGCGCGCGGGGAAGTGTCGGACGAGTTCGGCTACGTGCGGCGCTTCGAGGAAGCCTGCACGCGCTTCGGGCTCGCGGCCCGCGTGCGCTGAACCATGAGTGATCTGACGGAGCAGGGGCTGCGCGGCGGCCTCGCCCGGGTGGGCGCCCAGGCGATGAGCCTGGTGGTGCGCATCGGCTCGATCGCGGCGTTCGCCCGCCTGCTGAGTCCGCAGGACTTCGGGCTCGTCGGCATGGTCACGGCGATCACGGGCGTGCTCAGCATGCTCAGGGACTTCGGGCTTTCATCGGCGACGGTGCAGCGTACCGAGGTGACCGAGGGGCAGTTGTCGGGCATGTTCTGGTTCAATCTCCTCTTCGGCGCGCTGCTCGCGCTCGGCGTGCTGGCGCTGGCGCCGTTCGTGAGCCGCTTCTACGAGGAGCCGCGGCTCTTCTGGGTCGCCGTGGCCCTGGCGCCGGCGGTGCTCCTCAACTCGGCCGGCGTGCAGCACACCGCGCTCTTGCAGCGACGCATGCGCTTCGCGACGCTGTCCGTCATCGATATCGGATCCTTCACGGTGAGCACTGCCGCGGGCATTGCCATGGCCGCAGCCGGCTTCGGGTACTGGTCGCTCGTGGCCGCGACAGTGTTGCAGCCGATCCTCGGCACGGCGTGCCTGTGGGTAGCCGCCGGGTGGGTTCCGGGCAAGCCGAGCCTCGGCGGCGCGACCCGCTCGATGCTCGGCTTCGGCGGCACGATCAGCCTGCTGCGCATCGTCACGTACGCGACGACGAACCTCGACAAAGTGCTGGTCGGCAGGTTCTGGGGGGCGAGCGCTCTGGGTATCTACGGCCGGGCGTACCAGCTCCTCAACGTGCCGACCCTGCTGCTCAACTCCGCCGTGGCGGAGGTGGGATTCGCGCTGCTCGCCCGGGTGCAGGGCGATCGCGGCCTGGTGAGGAGTTATTTTCTCCGCAGCTATTCCCTGGTGCTCGCGATGACCGTCCCGATCACCGTCTGCGCCTGGGAGCTGGCACCGGACCTCGTGGCGGTGGTGCTCGGTCCGCAGTGGCGGCAGGCCGCGCCGCTCCTGCGCCTCCTCGCACCGACGATCCTCGCCTTCGCGCTCATCGATCCCATCACCTGGCTCATGTACTCGCAGGGCATGCTCCGGCGCAGCTTCCGCGTGACTCTCGCGTTCGCACCCGTGGTGATCGCCGGCTACCTGATCGGGTTGCCGTTCGGGGCGCGCGGCGTCGCGCTCGGCTTTTCGGTGGCCATCGTGCTCACGATCGTGCCGCGCATTGCCTGGGGCGTGCACGGCACCGGCATCACGCTCGCCGATCTCGCGCGTGCGGTGCGCGGTCCCTTGCTCTCGGGCGCGGCGGCGCTCGCCGCCGGCCTCGCACTGCCCTGGTTGCCGCAGTCCGCGCTGGCACCGCTGCCGCGACTCGTGATCGACAGCGCGCTGCTCCTCGCGGTCTACGCGCTGGTGCTGCTCTACGTGTTCGGCGAGAAGGCGGTCTATTTCGCCGCGCTGCGCAGCATTCTCGGGCGTCCGGGCCTCAGTAACCCTTCGTGATGTCGACCACCGAGAGCATGCGCTCGCCGGCCACGTAGCGGCGCAGGTTCTCGACCAGCACGGCGTCGCGTGTCTGCTCCGCGACGGCGGTGTTGGCTGCGACGTGGGGCGTGATGATCAGGTGCGGCGCGTGCCACAGAGGGCTGTCGGGCGGCAGCGGCTCCGGATCGACGACATCAAGTCCGGCGCCGGCGATCGTGCCCGCGGTGAGCGCGGTCACCAGGTCCGCCGTCACGGTGCTGCCGCCGCGGCCGATGCTGATGAAGTAGGCTGAGCGCTTCATGGCCGCGAAGAACTCCTTGTTGTATATGCCGGCTGTCTCAGGTGTGAGCGGCAGGCAGTTGACCACGAAGTCCGCGTCGCGCGTGAGCTTCACGAGCTCGTCCGGCAGCCCGACGTAGCTCACGAAGTCCGGCCCTTCGTGCCCGCTGGCGCGAGTCGCCACGACGCGCATGCCTAAGGCGTGGGCCCGCCGGGCGACCTCCGTGCCGATGCCGCCCAGTCCCGCGATCAGCACGGTCTTGCCGCCGATATCCTCGAGCTCCGGCGCCGACTCATACGCTTCCCAGTGCCCCTGGGTCTGGTCGCGGTAGAACTCCTCGAAGTGACGACTCAGGGCCAACATCAGCGCGATGACGTGCTCGGCGATGCTCGGCCCCATGGTGCGCTGCAGGTTGGTGACGAGGGGCGCGCGCTCGCGCACCAGCGGTTGCCGCACGCAGCGCTCGACGCCCGCCGCCGGCCACTGGATCCACGCGAGATGCTTCGCTGCCTTGAGGAGCTCCTCGGAACACACGCCGATGGTCGCATCCGCAGCCGCCAGGTCGCGCGGCGTCGCAGCGTCGATGACGACGATCTTGGCCTTGGGCGCCACCTGCTGCAGCTGCGGGACGAGATCGCGCTCACCGCGTGACACGAGGATGAGGCGCGGCGGCCGCCAGCCGCTGCGCTCGCTCACCGGGGCGGGAGCGACATGCAGGCCGAGGCTGTCTATGAGTTGCGCGGCGGGGGCGGGCGTCGCGGACTGCGCGGCGTTCGTCGCGGAGGCGGCTCCCGCTGGCGGCGCGAGCAGAGTGACTGAGAGGACGGCCAGGCCGACGGCGGTTCGCGAAGTCATCGAGTTCCCCCGAACTGATGGCAATAGCCGGACCGAGTCTACAACACGCCGCGCATCACCAGCGCCTTACGCGCGCGGCGGCGCGCCGGCATCGTCGCGTGCCAGGAGCCTGAGGATACGGCCGAAGCCGTAGTGTCGCGCGGTGCTCTCGATCTCGCGGCGTAACGCCGGCGCGCTGTCCGCCCGCTGCGCGCGCAGCAGCTCCCAGGCGGCGAGCTTCGCTTCCAGCGACCAGCCGAGCCAGTGGCGGCGCTCGGCGTCCGCCGCCAGCGCCAGCAGCCGTTCGCTCGACTGCGCATCCGCGCGCCCGGCGTTGCCGATACGCGCCAGCGCGATGTCGACCATGTAGACCTCCTGGCGCGAGGTCATCGACCGGCGCAGCGTCCGGGCGCGCTCCAGGGCCTGGTCACGCGCCGCCCGGTCGCCGAGGGTCTGCGCACACAGCGCCAGCAGCGCCTCGGCGCCGGCTTCCCCGGTACGTTCCTCCGCGGCCGCGAAGCCGCGGCGTGCCTGCTGCGCATGCTCGCGCGCGGCGGCGCAGCGGCCCTCGTCCATGTCGAGCTGCGCAAGCATCATCTGGGAGTTGTAGATGTAGCTGTCGTCGCCGCCGTGGCCGACGCGGCGGATGACCTCCTCGAACCCGGAGCGTGCCGCGGCCGCATCGCCCAGGTCGCTATCGATCAGCGCACAGGTGAAGCCGGCGAAGATCGCGAACTGCGGATCGCTGAGTGGCGCGGCCTGCGCCTGGGCCCGGGCGCAGGTTTCACGCGCCGCCGCGAGCTCGCCGCGCATTCTCTGCACGTCGGCGATATTGGCGAGCGTCCAGGCGGAGTGATGCCCGGCGCGCGCGTTGAGCGCCGCGACCTCGCGGTATTCCGCCAGCACCTCATCGCTCGCGCTCTCATCGGAGGCGATCGTGGCGAGCGCCTGCAGCGTCCACGCCTGCATGCTGAGGTCGCCGGTCTCGCGCCCCAGAGCGAGCGCATCGCGTGCCGCGGCCTGCGCGCCGTCGCGGTCGCCCGCGGCCCACAGCATCCCGCAAAGATCGCGGTACACGGCGGCGATTCCCGCGGCGTCGCCGATGCTGCGATCGAGCTCGAGCGCCCGCTGCAGCTCCTCGCGTGCCTCCTGGTTGCGGTTCAGGCTCGAGAGCGCCTGTGCCAGGCTGATGCGGGCCGCCGCCTCGGCGCGCGGGTTGCGGATCGAGCGGTAGGCGGCGATCGCCGCGGCGAGGCTCGTACGCGCCTCCTCGCTCCGGTGCAGATGGGTGAGGGCGCCGGCGACTGCGACCTGCGCCTCGGCAATGAGACCGGTGGCGTCGCGCTGTCGCGCGAGGCGCAGTGCGGCGGTGGCGTGCTGTTCGCTGCCACGGGCGTCATCGAGAGCCCCGGCGACGCGCACTGCAGCCAGCTCCACGCGCGGATCGCCGGCGGCATCCGTCAGCCTGCCGAGCTCGCCGAGCGTTTCCCGGGCCCCCGGCAGCGAGCCCGCCGCGAGCTGTGCGTCGATCGACTGCAGGCGGTATTCCACGTTCGCCGGACGCAGCTGGATCAGCGCGCCCCAGGTGGCGGCCGCCTTGTCCCACTGCGCGTGCTCGGTTTCGACCACCGCCTGGATCTGCAGGCGCTGCTCGGCCGGCAGGTTGGCCGCCTTCTGCGCGGCCTGCTCGGCAGCCGCCAGCGCCTTGTCGCGATAGCCGAGCGCGGACCAGGCCTGGGCGAGGTAGGCGTAGGCGGGCGCGTAGTCCGGTGCTTGCGCCACCGCCTCGAGGAGCTCATCGCGCGCCCGCGCCGGATCGTAGTGCTGCATCGCATCGAGCGCGAAGCCGAGCCGCCGGGCCACATCGAGGTTCGGCGGCTGGGCGTTGGCGACCAGCCCGAGGTTGTGGGCATCCGGCGCGCGCGCACCGAGCTTGCCGCGCAGCGTCGCGCCCGCTTGTGCCGCGACCGCGATCAGGCCCGAGACCGCCGACTGGTCGGAAACCGACGCCACCAGCGCGCCGCTGCGCGTGTCCTGCAGTGCGATATCCACCCGCAGCGGAGCGCTGTCGGCGGAGCCGGCGACCAGATAGCTGCCGCTGATCACGTAATCCGCATCGAGCCGCTGGCGCAGCCGCGCGAGCGTCGCGGCCGAGTAGCCGCCGGCGGCGGGCGCCGAGAGATCCGCGCTCGCATCGCGCACCAGCTCATCCGGGACCACCTGCACGTTCTCGGCGACGCTCAGCTCCGCACCCAGCATCTCGCTGAGGGCGGGGGCGAGCCACGCGTCCTTGGGATTGCCGGACAGGTTGCTGAAGCCGACGAGCGCAATGCTGTGACCGCGGTGGCCCGATGCAGGTGCGCGCTGCGGGTGCAGGGCGAGCCATCCGCCGCTGCCGATGAGCAGCAGCGCGGCCGCGGCGGCGGGCGTCAGCCACCAGCGGCGTGACAGCCGCCGCGGTGCGGGTGCTGGAGCCGCCTCGGGGGGCGGCGCGAGCGCCGCTGGCGGCGACTGCGTGGCGCCGGTCTCGAGCGGCGCAACGAAACGGTAGCCGGCCTTGGGAACCGTCTCGATGAAGCGCGAGTCGTGCTCGCCGTCGCCGAGTGCGCGGCGGATGAGCCAGATGTGCTTGGTGAGATTGGACTCGTCCACGTAGCCGCGCGGCCACAGCAGTTTCATCAGCTCGTCCTTGCTGACGACGTGACCCGCGCGCTCCACCAGCAACACGAGGGTGTCGAACACCTTGGGCGTGAGTGCGACGGGCCTGCCGGCCTCGGACAGCCGCCGCTCCGCCGGCTCGAGCGTGAAGCCCGCGAATCGATACACCGGGTTTTCCAACGCGGACATGGACTTAGGACCTTCCATCGGGCGGCAGGAAGTTTGCCAGAAAACTCCCATGCGCACGCCAGCGACAGCTCGGCCCCGCCGGCCCAACCTCCCGCGCCGTCGAGTGCAGCTATCGGACCGCGGTTCACGGCGCGGACAGGGGGTGAGGGATGTCGGCGATGCAGCATCGATGGGCCGGGCGGCTGGCGCTCCTGTGCGTGCTGCTCGCTGTCGCACCGGCCGCGGTCGCGCTCGCGAGCGCTGCCACCCTGACGCCTGCGCCCGCGGTACACGAGCTCGACTGGCGCACGAGCCCGCTCGATCTGAATCTGTGCGGCTTCAACGGCGAGCGCTTCCGCTTCCACTGTCCGCCCGGCAAGCCCGCGCCGGGGCAGGTCATCGGCAGCGGCCCCTATACGGATGCTTCCTCCATCTGCGCCGCGGCGGTGCACGCGGGCGTCATCCGCGCCGCGAGCGGCGGTCTCGTGACCATCGAAGTGCGCCCCGGGCAGGCGCGCTACGTGGGCTCGGTCAGCCACTACGTGCAGAGCGAGGATTTCAACGAGTTCTGGAGCGGCAGCTTCCTGGTCCTCGGACCCGAGCTCGCCGCGACACCGCCCTGAGCCGCGCGCCGGGGCTCGAAAGAGCGCGCATCCGAAACCAAGACCTGGGAGTCAACGCATGAACGCCACCAGGATGATCCAGTGCGCATTGCTGGCGCTTCCCGCCGGCGCGGCCTCGGCCGCCGACAGTCCGTGGAACGGCACCTGGAAGCTCGACTCGGCGAAGAGTCAGCTCACCGGCCAGACGTTCAGCTACACGCAGCGCCCGAACGGCATGCTGCATTACGAGGACGGCAGCACCACGAGCTACGACTTCGGGCTCGACGGCAAGGAGTACAAGACCTGGACCAACCGTACCTCTACGTGGACGGCGGCGGGAAACAATGCCTGGGACCGGGTCATACGCATCGACGGCAAAGTGACGGCAAAAGGTCACATCGTCCTCTCGGCCGACGGCAAGACGCTCACCGAGACCTACACCGGCACCCGGCCCGACGGACAGGAATTTCACGAGGAGGACGTCTATAGCCGCATGAGCGGCACGGACGGGCTCGCGGGCACGTGGCGCGCGGCGAAGGTGACCGGCCCCACCGGGCCGCAGACTTTCATCATCTCCTCGCCGGCCGCGGGCGTCCTGCGCTACGAGATTCCCGACATGAAGGTCTCGGTCGAGGCACACCTCGACGGCACGGAGTACGCGGTCAGCGGACCGGAGGTCCCGCCGGGCATGACGATCAGCTTCAAGCGCATCAGCGCCAAGAGCATCCGCTACACCATGAAGGTCAATGGCAAGACCGACAACATGGGCGTGCAGACCATTGCGCGGGATGGCGCCTCGTTCAGGGACGTCAACTGGAATGCGCAGCGTGAGAACGAGAAGACGACTGCGATCTACGTGAAGCAGTAGGGTCGTGGAGCCGGCCGGCCGGGCCGCGAGGCCCGGCCGGCGCGGCGATTCTAGGAATCAGCCGACATGAGTGCCCAGCCCGATATGCCTGCCGCCGTCCGACTCGCGGCCGAGCGCCGCTTCTACGTGGGAGCCGCTCTCGGCGTCGTGGTCGTCGTCCTGGCCGGATTCAGCGTCGACCTCGACCTGCTGCACGACCTCGGGAGTCTGAGCGTCCTGGTGCGGGTGCACGGCGGGGTGATGTTCGCGTGGGTCGCCTTGTTCGTGACGCAGACGCTGCTCGTGGCGCGGCGGCGTATTGCCTGGCACCGGCGTGTCGGCGTCCTCGGCGCGGCGCTTGCCGCCGCCGTCGTCGTCACCGACTCGGCGACCGTGCTGGCCGCGATGCGGCTCGGCGGCCGGCACCTGCCGCCGGGGATTCCGGTGCCGCTGTTCGCGGCATTCAGCTTCTTCGATCTGCTCAGCTTCGCGATCCTCGTGAGCAGCGCCATCGCACTGCGCCGCCGCAGCGCCTGGCACAAGCGCCTGATGCTGCTCGCCACGATCCTGGTGCTCGACGCCGCGCTCGCGCGTTTCATCAACGTCTATACCTCGTGGGATCTCGATCCCTCGATCGCGCGCGATGCCCTCATTCTCGTGTGCGTCGCGATCGATACCTGGCGCTACCGGCGCGTGCATCCGGCATTCATCGCAGGCGGGGTGCTGGTGTTCGTGACCGATCCGGTGGCGCAGTGGGTGGCGACGCTGCCGACGTGGGCACGCCTGTGCGCGTGGCTCGGCTGAGGGGGTGGCACCGTGAAAATATCAAACATGCTCGTGGCGATTGCGGTGTGGCATGCGGCGCTCGCCGGCTGCACCGGGCTGCCGGCCGCCGCCACCGGTGCGAGCCGCGAGGAAGCGGATATTCGCGCGACCGATGCGCGCTGGCTGGCGGCCGCCCGCGCCCACGATCTCGAGCAGACGGTTTCCTACTGGACGGACGACGTCTACATGATGCCTCCGGGCGGACCGCCGATCCTCGGCAAGGACGCCCTGCGGCGCTATGTCGCCGGGGCGTTCGCCACGCCGGGCTTCTCGATCAGCTGGGTGACGGATCATATCTGGGTGGCGAAGTCGGGCGATCTGGCCTATGCCGTCGGCACCGACACGATCCGCCTGCTGTCTCCCGGGGGCCAACCGATCGAGGAGCACAACAAGGCGGTGGCGGTGTGGCGCCGCGGGCCGGACGGCGCGTGGAAGTGCGCCGTCGACATCTGGAATGCCGCGGAGGACACCGCCACGGCGGCCGCCTCCCCGTAGTTGAGAACCGCATCCCTTGCAAACGAGTTGGGAGCCAGCATGCACTTGCTCACCCGCCGAGATGCCATCAAAGGCCTGCCTGCCCTGGCGTGCGCCGTGGCGCTGCCATCCTGGGCGGTGGAAGGACAGGCGCCGATCCCGGGCGCCGCCTTCGACGACGCGCAGCTGCGGGCCGCCTTCTCCGGCGAGCTCATCGGGCGTGGCAGCGCGGCCTACGATGCCGCGCGCCGCACCGACAACCTGGCCTTCGATCGTCACCCGCTGCTGGTGGCGCGCTGCGCGGGCACGGACGACGCGGCGCGCGCGCTCGAATTCGCGCGCCGGCGCGGCATCCCGGTTGCGGTCCGCGGCGGCGGACACTGCCAGGCCGGCCGCTCGAGCTGCGACGACGGGGTCGTGATCGATCTCGCGCGCCTGAACGAGGTGAGCGTCGATCCGGCCCGGGGCACGGTGAGCTGTGGAGCCGGCGCACGCATCTGGCAGGCGAGCGAGGCGGCCGCGCAGCACGGCCTCGCGCTGCCGCTCGGCACCTGCGGCGACGTCGGGGTATCGGGGCTGACGCTCGGCGGCGGAGTCGGTTATCTGATGGGCGTCGCGGGCGCCGCGTGCGATGCGTTGCTCGCCGCGGACATCGTACTCGCCGACGGCCGGCGCCTGACCGTGAGTGAGGCGAGCGATCCGGATCTCATGTGGGCGCTGCGGGGCGCGGGTGCGAATTTCGGCATCGTCACGCGGCTCGTGTTTCGAGCCGTACGGCTGGAGAAAGTGCTCGCCGGCATGCTCACGTTTCCGCCGCCGGCGGCGCACGACGTGCTGGCGCTCGCTAACTCCCTCTCCACGATGCTGCCGGACGAGCTGAGCGTCTTCTCGCAGGTGATCGTTCTGCCGGACGGTGGCCGGCGGGTCGAGATGGGGGTCTGTTGGGCGGGCAATCCGGCCCACGGGCGGGCCGAGATCGCGCGGCTCATCACGGCCGCCGTGTCGCCTCTCGAGCAACCGCTGCGCGAGACGACGCTCGCGCAGTTCGTCGGACGGGGAGACTCCGGGAGCGGCCCGAGCTGCGCGCGCTTTGGAGTGGCCCAGCGCAGTTTGCCGGATTCTGCCCTCGCCGTGCTCCTCGAGCGAAGCGACCTGCCGGCGTTTCGCCTGGTGTTCCTCGATCCACTGCACGGCGCCATCACGCGTCAGCCGGCGGGGCCGACCTCGTTCCCACGCGTTCCGATGGGAGCCGGTGTCGGGTTCATCCTCGGCTGGGAGGATGCGGGTCAGACACGCGCGGTGAGGGAGTGGGCCGATCGGGCCTGGGGAGAGCTCGCGCCCGGTATGAGCCAGGCCTACGTCAACATGCTGGACGATGAAGGCGAGGCGCGGGTCCGGGAAGCGTACGGCGGCAACTACCGCCGTCTGCAGCGCCTCAAATCGCGCTACGACCCCGACAACGTATTTCGCTCGAACCAGAACATCGTGCCCTTCGCGGCCTGAGGCGAGGGCGAGCGCCAGGTCGGCGATTGACTGCTAAGCCATGCCGCCGCTCACCGAGAGCACCTGCCCGGTGAGGTAGGCGGCATCCGCCGACACGAGGAACGCGACCACCCCGGCGACTTCCTCGGGGCTGCCGAGGCGGTTCATCGGCACCAGCCGCTCGACGGCCGCGGCGTCGAAGAGCCCGTCAGTCATCGGCGTGGCGATGATGCCCGGGGCGACCGCGTTCACCGTGACGCCGCGGGTGGCGACCTCGAGGGCGAGGGCCCTGGTGGCGGAGTTGAGCGCGCCCTTGGCCGCGGCGTAGTTCACCTGGCCCTTGTTGCCGATGAGGGCCGCGACCGAGGAGAGGCTGACGATCCGGCCCCAGCGCGCGCGGATCATCGGCAGGAGCAGCGGCTGCGTGACGTTGAAGAAGCCGTTCACGGAGACGTCGATCACCCGGTGCCACTGCGTCGCGCTCATGCCGGGCAGCACCGCATCGTCATGCACGCCGGCGTTGTTGACGAGGATCTGGATCGGGCCGGCCTCGAGCGCGTGCTCGAGCGCGGCGCGCGTTGCGGCGGTGTCGGTGAGGTCGAAGCGGATGAGCTCGGCACGCCCGCCGGCGGCGACGATGCCGCGCACCAGCTCCTCGGCGACGGCGACGCCCTGGTGGCAGTGCACGTAGACGTGGTGGCCCTCGCGGGCGAGCCGCCGGCAGATGGCGCCGCCGATGGCGCCGCTGCCGCCGGTGACGAGTGCGCGCTTGCCGCTCATGCGTGCGTCCCGGTGCTCGCCGGCTGCGCGCCGAAGGCCGCATCGAACACGATGCTGGCGCGTCCCGAGAGGACGATGCGCGCGCCCGCCGCGACGCTGAACTCGTAGAGCACGGTGCGGCCGTCCCCGGTGACGCGCTCGGCGGCGGCAATGAGCTCTCCGGCGAGGTCGTCGAGCCGGGTGACGTTGAGCGCCACGTGGCGCACGCTCGCCAGATAGCCTACGGTGGCGCCGATGCTGCTGCGCTCGTGGCTCGAGACGGTGCTGGAAAGCGGCGCGCTCGCCGCGATCAGCGCGCCGTGCACCGCCATCGCCTGCGCCGCGTACTCGATGCCGCAGGCGGCGCCGAGCCGGCCGTGCGCGCGCAGCGGATTGTCGGCGGCGCGATGCGTGGTGCTGCGGCAGCGGATGCGGGTCGCATCCCACGACAGCACCTCATCGAGGAGACACATCCGTCCCTTGTGCGGGATGTGCTGCTCGATCCACTGCC
>JAGWMP010000285.1 GCA_028871705.1 Gammaproteobacteria bacterium | reverse complement strand
CTCGAGGCGCAGCCGTGAACGGCATCCTGCGCGCCGCGACGCCGCAGGCCTGGGTCGAGGCGGCCGTGGCGCGCGTGCCGGAGCTGCTGGCCGATCACGCCAACTGCGAGAAGAAGGCCGCCTCCAGCGCCCTGGCGCTGATGTTCGCCTATCCCGAGGACCGCGCGCTGACACTCGCGCTGTCGCGCCTGGCGCGCGAGGAGCTGCGTCACTTCGAGCAGGTGTCGCGTGCGATGCGCGAGCTCGCCGTGCCGCCGGTGCGCCAGCGCCCCGGCCGCTACGCGCAGGAGCTGCGCCGCGCGCTGCGCACCACGGAGCCGGCGCGCAAGCTCGACCAGCTGCTCGCGGCCGCGCTCATCGAGGCGCGCTCCGCCGAGCGCTTCGCGCTGCTTGCGCCACGGCTCGCGGCGCCGCTCGCCGCGCTCTACGCGGGGCTCGCGGCCGCCGAGGCGCGCCACTTCGAGCTGTACGTGGACTTCGCGCGCGCCAGCGCGCCCGGGGAGTGGCAGGCGCGGCTCGCCGCGCTCGCCGCGCGCGAGGCCGAGCTCGCCACCGGGCCCGACGGCGAGCTGCGCTTTCATTCCGGGCCGCCCGCAGCGCACTAACACTTGCTTACAAGCACGCCGGCACGAATTTCCCTGCCGGCTGTCTGTTGGCCCGGTATCCTCCGGTTCCAACACCAGGCCCGCACCGCAATGAACGAGCGTCCCCACCTGCTGATCGTCGACGACGACCGCGAGATCCGCGGCCTGCTGGCGCAGTACCTCGAGAAGCACGAGTTCCGCACCACCGCGGTGCCCGACGGCAAGGAAATGCGCCGCGTGCTCGAGCGCTCGCACGTCGACCTGCTGGTGCTCGACGTGATGCTGCCCGGCGAGGACGGTCTGTCGCTGTGCCGCGAGCTGCGCGGCCGCTCGCAGCTGCCCATCATCATGCTGACGGCGCGCGGCGAGGACGTCGACCGCATCGTCGGCCTCGAGCTCGGCGCCGACGATTACGTCGCCAAGCCCTTCAATCCGCGCGAGCTCCTCGGGCGCATCAAGGCGGTGCTGCGCCGCTCGGCGCACGCGCCGCGCGATCCGAGTCCCGAGACGGTGCGCTCGTTCCACTTCGGCGGCTGGCGGCTCGACACCATCACGCGCACGCTCAGCGATGCGAGGGGCAGCGACGTGGCGCTGAGCGGCGCGGAGTACCGGCTGCTCGCCGTGCTGCTCGCCGCCGGCAACCGCGTGCTGACGCGCGCGCAGCTCACCGAGCTGCTGCGCGGGCGCGACGCCGATCCCTTCGATCGCAGCATCGACGTGCGCATCAGTCGCCTGCGGCAGATCCTCGGCGACGACGCCCGCGCGCCGCAAATCATCAAGACCGTCTATGGCGAGGGCTATGTCGTCGGCGTCAGCGTCGAGAGCCAGTGAGGCGGGCGGAGCCGCGCCGCGCCTGAGGCTCTGGCCGCAATCACTCTTCGGGCGGCTGCTGGCCGCCTCCGTGGTGGCGGTGCTCCTGGCGCAGGCGGCGGACCTCGTGCTCATCGCCCAGGAACGCGAGCACTTCGTCCTGCAGAGCAGCGTGCGCGAGTGGACGCGACGCATCGCCGAGACCACCCTGATGCTCGAGCCGCTCGGGGCTGGCGAGCGCGCCGCGGCCATCGAGCAGCTGTCGGCGCCCGGCGGCACGCGGCCTTTCCTCCCGCCGCCGCCCGAGGCGGCGCCGCACCCACCGCGCGGCCCGCTCGATCCGCCGCGCGCCTTCATGCGCGCGCCGCTGCTCAGCGACTTCGAGCAGACCCTGAAAGCGCAGCTGCAGGCGGCGCTCGGCGCGGGCTTCGGGGTGAGCGTCGACCGGACGCTCGATGCGAGCCGTCCGGTGATCCCGCTGCCGGTGCCCTTCTACGAGGCGCGCGAGCTCGCCGCGCGCCAGGGGCGCGCCCAGCGCTACGACGTGACGGTGCGCTTCCCCGAGGGCGGCACCGCGGTGTATCGCATCGTGCGCGTGCCAGGGGGTGCGCTGCTGCCGCGCAACCTGCTGGTCAACCTCACCGTGCTGCTCGCGATCCTGGTGATCGCGCTCTATGCCGTGGCGCGCAACATCACCCGCCCGCTCTCGGCGCTGGCGCGCGCCGCCGACAGCGCCGGGCGCGAGGCACGCCCGGCGAAGCTGCCCGAGCGCGGTGCGCGCGAGCTGCGCCGTGCGGCGCGCGCCTTCAACACCATGCAGGACCGGCTGTACCGTTACCTCGACAGCCGCAGCCGCGTGCTGGCGGCGATGTCGCACGACCTGAAGACTCCGCTCACGCGGCTGCGGCTGCAGGTCGAGAGCATCGGCGATGCGGCGCTGCAGGAGCGCATGGTCAAGGAGCTCACCGAGATGGAGGGCATGGTGAGGGAGGCGCTCGCGCTCTTCCGCGGCCAGGATGACAGCGAGCCGGCGGCGCCGATCGACGTCAACGCGCTGCTGGCATCGCTCGCTGCGCAGTTCGGCGAATCGGGGGCCTCGGTCAGCCTGACTGGCCGCGCGCTCGCACCCTTCACCGGCAAGGCGCGGGCGCTCAAGCGCTGCCTGACGAACCTCGTGAGCAATGCCGTCAAGTTCGGCGGCGGCGCGCAGCTTTGCGTCGAGGACGACGGCGAGCTCGTGGTGCGCGTGCGCGACGAGGGCCCCGGCATACCGCCCGCGGAGCTCGAGCGGGTGTTCGAGCCCTTCTACCGGCTCGAGTCCTCACGCAATCGCGACAGCGGTGGCACGGGACTCGGGCTCACCATCGCGCGCGACATAGCCCAGGCGCACGGCGGCACGCTCACCCTCGTCAACCGGCCCGGGGGCGGGCTCGAAGCGCAGTTGTCGTTGCCGCGGCGCTGAGGTTTTGTGACGGAATCGCGGCTTTTAGCCGCGATGTGACAGTGCCTCACACTTGCTCACGGCGCCGCCGGCCGCCCCGGCTAACCTGGACGCGCGGGTGGCTCTTGGCGTTCACGACCCCGCTCGAGGAGATCGCTCATGAAAGCGTTGACGAAGGCAACGGTGGTGGCGCTGGCCGCATTGTGGGCGGGTGCCGTACTGGCTCAGAACCCCGGGGGCGGGGGTCATGCGAGTCACATGGAGAACCTCGCCGTGCTGCTCGACCTGACCGACACGCAGAAGGGGCAGGTGCAGACGATCCTCGAGGGCGAGCACGCGCAGATGAAGGCGCTGTTCG
>JAGWMP010000033.1 GCA_028871705.1 Gammaproteobacteria bacterium | reverse complement strand
GCTCGAGCGGCTGCTGGCGGCGGGCGCGACGGCCGAGCGCTTCGATGCGGACATTCTCGCGCAGCTCCTCGCGGCCGGCGTCGGGCCGCACTTGAGCGCCGCCGAGTTCGCCGAGCTGAAGCATCACGGCGTGTTCCGCGAGGACGTCGAGTTCGCCGACGGCCGCGTGCGCGCGCGCGGCGGGGAGTGGCTGCGCGCCGATCTCGGCGATGCCGCGAGCCGCGCGGCGCTCGCGCGCGAGTGTCTCGGGCGCGAGCTGCGCCGCGGCCAGGTGCTGCACGCCGGCTTCTTCCTCGGGCCACGCGGCTTCTACGCCGCGCTGCGTGATCTGCCCGAGAGCGACCGTGCGCAGCTCGGTATGCGTGGCGTCGCCTACGTCAACCAGCTCTACGGCACCGACCAGGAGCTGCGCGTGCTGCAGCGGCGCGACGCGCGCTTCGTCAACACCACCATGATGGTGACGCTGCTCGGAGCCGCGGTGTCGGATGCGCTCGAGAGCGGCCGGGTGGTCTCGGGCGTCGGCGGCCAGTACAACTTCGTCGCCATGGCGCACGCCTTGCCCGGGGCGCGCTCGATCCTGTGCGTGCGCGCCACGCGCACGC
Organism: Gammaproteobacteria bacterium; assembly: GCA_028871705.1. Lineage (GTDB taxonomy): Bacteria > Pseudomonadota > Gammaproteobacteria > Steroidobacterales > Steroidobacteraceae > 13-2-20CM-66-19. The sequence continues at coordinate 17,274 of JAGWMP010000033.1, read as the reverse complement.
GCCACGGCCGCACCACCTCCAACATCCTCTGGCGCTACGGCCACGAGACCATACCGCGGCACCTGCGCGACATCGTGATCTCCGAGTACGGCATCGCGGACCTGCGCGGCCGCACCGACGAGGAGGTCGCGATGGCGCTGCTCGAGATCGCCGACTCGCGCTTCCAGGACGAGCTGCTCGCCGCGGCGCGCGGCGCCGGCAAGATCAGCGCCGGCTACCGCATTCCGCAGGCCTGCCGCGACAACACGCCGGCGCGCCTGGCGCGCGTTTTCGCGGCGCACCGCGGGCGGGGATTCTTCAGTGAGTATCCCTTCGGCACCGATCTGACCGCCGAGGAGGTGGCGTTGTCGCGCGCGCTGCGCTGGCTCGATGCGCGCAGCACCGGCACCTCCGGCAAGCTCACGACCGCCGCGGCGGCGCTCTGGCGCGGCCGTCCGGCCGCGCGCCACGCGGCGGCGCTCAAGCGCATGGGACTCGAGCGTCCGGCGACCTTCAGCGAGCGGCTCGAGCAGCGCTTCGTGGTGCTCGGGCTCGATGCGACCGCGGCGCCGGGCTGAGCTAAGCCACGGCCGGCCGCCGCCCCTGGCGCATCCTGCGCAGCTGGATCAGCGGCTCGGCAAGCAAGAGCGGCACCGCCCAGCAGGCCCAGGCGAGCAGGATGTCGATGTTGTCCGCGAGGTCGCTGTCCGGCAGCCTGATCCAGCGCCGTAACCAGTACGAAGCCAGGCGGTAGGTGACGAAGGCAAATGTCACGGTGTAGCTGCGCAGCATCCATTCACGGTGCTGCTCGATGCGTCCGGTACGCACGCTGTACAGCGCCATCCCGGTGGTAAGCACCCAGGCGACGCACAGCATGAAGAGCCCGGCCGCGTAAGGCATCGGACCGGGAATCGTAAAGGCCAGGTAGAACCCGCCGATGCTGCCGATCAGCACGCCGGCCGCATAGAGGCGCCCCAGGACGTGATGCAAAGCGGCGACGCGTCCGGTGAGTCCGAGCCAGATCTGCACCAGTCCGGTGGTGATCGCCAGAGTGCCCCCCAGCAGGTGCGGAATGAGACCTGCGCGGCGCGGCCACAGGTAATCGGAGTAGGAGGCGAGCGAAATGTCGGTGAGATAGTGAGCCTTCTGCACGGCGAACCACAACAGCGCCATGGCCAGCGCCGCCAGCACGCTGAGCAGCCCGAAATGCGGCTCGCGTGCGCGGCCGGCCGGAGCGACGGCGTTCATGATGACCCCCTGGGTTTGCTGTCGGATCTAGCGCTTGCGGCGCGCGGCGGCGCGTCGCGGCGTCTTGCGGGCCTTCGCGGTCTTGGGTTGCGCCCGCCTGGCCCGGTGCGCCGGCGCGCGCTTGCGGCCGCGTGCCTCGGCGGGCTTGCGCGGTTTGGCTTTCGCCGCCTTGCGCGGTTTGGCTTTCGCGCGCGGCTGCGCCTTCGCGGCCGGCTTGGCTTTCGCCGCGGCGGGCTTGGCGGTCGCGGCCGCGGGCTTGGCCCCCGCGGAGGCGCCGCGCAGCTGATCGAGGATCCCCGGGTTCTCGAGCGTCGAGACGTCCTGGGTGACTTCCTCGCCGTTCGCCACGGCGCGCAGCAGGCGGCGCATGATCTTGCCGGAGCGTGTCTTCGGCAGATTGTCGGCGTAGCGGATGTCGTCGGGCTTGGCGATCGGACCCAGCTGCTCGCCCACCCAGTCGCGCAGCTCCCGGGTGAGCGCGCTCGTATCGCCCGTGGGACGCGGGCCGCGCAGCACCACGTAAGCGAACACCGACTCGCCTTTGATCTCGTGATGCTTGCCGACGACCGCGGCTTCGGCGACGCGCGGGTTGGCCACCAGCGCGGACTCGATCTCCATGGTGCCGAGCCGGTGACCCGAGACTTTGAGCACGTCGTCGATGCGCCCCATGATCCAGTAGTAGCCGTCCTTGTCGCGGTGGGCGCTGTCGCCCGCCACGTAGCAGCGGTTGTGGTACTTGGCCCAGTAGCCCTCGATGTAGCGCGGGTTGTTGCGCCAGATGGTGCGCAACATCGACGGCCAGGGCTTCCTGATCACGAGATAGCCGCCGGCGTCGGGCCGCTTCACCGGCTCGCCGTGGTCGTTGACGATGTCGGCATCGATCCCGGGCAGGGGCTGCGTGCAGGAGCCGGGCTTGGTGGCGGTCACGCCGGGAAGCGGTGCGATGAGAATCGCGCCGGTCTCGGTCTGCCACCAGGTGTCGACGATCGGGCAGCGGCCCTTGCCGATCACGCGGTGGTACCACATCCACGCTTCCGGATTGATCGGCTCGCCGACGCTGCCGAGCAGGCGCAGCTTCGACAGGTCGTATTTCGCCGGGATGTCGTCGCCGAGCTTCATGAGCGCGCGAATCGCGGTCGGCGCGGTGTAGAACACCGTCACGCCATGCGTCTGGCAGTTCTTCCAGAAGCGGCCGCCGTCGGGGAAGGTGGGTCCCCCCTCGTACATGACGATGGTGGCGCCGGCGGCGAGCGGTCCGTAGGCGATGTAGGTGTGCCCGGTCACCCAGCCGACATCCGCCGTGCACCAGAACACGTCGTCGTCGCGCAGATCGAACACCCACTGCGTCGTGACCTTGGCGCCGAGCACGTAGCCGCCGGTCGCGTGCTGGATGCCCTTGGGCTTGCCCGTCGAGCCCGAGGTATAGAGGATGAAGAGCGGGTGCTCGGCCTCGACCCACTCGGCCTCGCACGACGGCGGCTGCCCCTCGATGGCGTCGTGCCACCAGACATCGCGTCCCGCGGCCATCGGCACCGGGCGCCCGGTGCGCTTGAGGACGATCACCCGCTTGACGCTCGGGCAGCCGGCGGCGAGGGCGTGATCGGTGCTGACCTTGAGGTCGACCGCCTGCCCGGCGCGCCAGCCGCCGTCGGCGGTGATGACGAGCTTCGCCTCGGTGTCCTCGATGCGGTCCTTGAGCGCCGGCGCCGAGAAGCCGCCGAACACCACCGAGTGGATCGCGCCGATGCGGTTGCAGGCGTGCATCGCCACCAGCACCTCCGGCACCATCGGCATGTAGATGACGACCCGGTCGCCCTTGGCGATGCCGGAGGCCTTGAGGGCGTTGGCGAAGCGGCACACATCCGCGTGCAGCTCGCGGTAGGAGAGCCGGCGGACGTCGCCCGGCTCGCCCTCGAAGATGACGGCGGTCTTGTGGCCGCGCTCGTTCAGGTGCACGTCGAGGCAGTTGACCGAGGCGTTGAGGCGCCCGTCGGTGAACCAGCGGTAGTTGGGCGCGCGCGACTCATCCAGCGCCACCGTGAACGGCCGCTGCCAGCTGAGCTCCTGGGAGGCGAGATCCGCCCAGAATCCAACATGATCGTCGGCGGCGCGCTTGCGCAGACTCTCGAGGTCGTGGGGCTTGATGCGCGCGCGCGCGGTGAACTCGGGTGAGGGCGGGAAGGTACGCTGCTCGATGAGTACCGACTCGATGTTCTTGTCCGTCGTCGCGACCGCCATGACTACCCCTTGAGGACTGGTCTGCCCGGCACGGGCCGGTTGCCGAGCATAGCGTCTAACCGTGCAGCTCCGCGAGCCGCCGCCCGCGCGCGCCCGATAGGTAGATACCGCAGGAGCGCCGCCTCAGGCGGCCGGCAGCTGCGCGAGACGCGCCCCCTGCTGCCTGAGGAAGGGTCCGAAGCCGAGGACGTCGTAGAAGCGCCCGAGTCCCGGCAGGTCGGGCTTGCGCCGCGCGAGGCCCGCGGCGCCGACGCCGAGCGGCAGGTCGCAGCTGATGCGCGTCAGCCGCCGCGCGAGGAACACCGACTCGCGATGCTCGGCGAGCCGCGCACCGAGCGTACCGGCGCCGCGGATCTTGAGCTCCGCGACGCCGTCGAGGTCCTCATACAGATCGTCGAGCGAGGCGAACGCCTTCATGAGGGATGCCGCGGTGCGATGGCCGACGCCGGGCACGCCCGGGATGTTGTCGGACTCGTCCCCGGCGAGCGCCAGGTAGTCGGCGAAGCGTTCCGGCCGCACGCCGTAATGGCGCTCGATGTCGTGATAGCCGAACTGGCCGCGCGCGCCGAAGTCCCACAGCACGTCGCCGTCGCGCATCAGCTGCGCCAGGTCCTTGTCGCGGGTGATGTAGGCGCTGCGCTCGCCGCTCGCGCGCATCATTCCGGCGAGCGTGCCGATGATGTCGTCGGCCTCGTATTCGGGATAGACGAACTCGGCTACGCCTAGGTGCCGGCAGAGCTCGCGGCAGCGGCCGAACTGCTGCGTCAGGTCCTCGGGCGGGCGCTCGCGGTTGGCCTTGTAGGCCGGGAACAGGCGCCGCCGGTAGGACTCCTTCGAGCGCTGGTCGAAGGCGACCGCCATGTGTGTGGGCCGCACCCGCTCGATTAGATCGCCGAGGAAACGCGCGAAGCCGAATACGGCATGGGTCGAGTTGCCGTCCCGGTCGCGCATGTCGGGCAGCATCGAGTGGTAAGCACGGAAGACGTAGACCGAGGCGTCGACGAGGAAGATCACGCCGCGGACTTTAACAGGTGTGGGACTTCTTGCTCAGGCACATGGGCGAGGCGCGCAGCGCCGAGCGGGCGCACAGGGATGTGCGCCCAGGGCTTGCGCGTAGCAGGACAGCGCAGCGCAATGTGCCCGCCGAAATCGCTCCCTGATGCACAGCGGGCAAAAGCCACGCCTTTTGCCCCGTGCGCTTACCTAGCTACGGGGTGTTCGGCTGCTGAGGTAACAGGTGCACTGAGTCTCGCGCCCCGGTCGACGGAGTAATGTCTGCCAAAATCGCCGCAGGCGATTTTGGCCAGTTACACAAGATACGCGCGGATACGCTCGTGCAGCGGGCTGGTGCGCGGGAAATGCGCCACCAGGTACTCCATCTGGTCGGCGAGCACGCGGCGGCCCTTGAGGAAGATGTACTCGGCGTAGGTCGGCGTGAAGGGCACGGCGATCAGCTGCATGCGCGCCTGCTCCGGCGTACGCGAGGCCTTCTGGTTATTGCAGCGCCGGCAGGCCGCCACCACGTTGGTCCAGATGTCGACGCCGCCCTGGCTGAAGGGCCGGATGTGATCGCGCGACAGCTCGCGCGCGGGGAAGCGCAGCCCGCAGTACATGCACAGGTACGCATCGCGCCGGAACAGCGTCTGGTTGTTGAGCGGCGGCACGTAGTCGTGGCGCGTGTTGCCCGGATTGCCGGTGTGCCCGATGGTGGCGACGATCGAGTTCACCTCGAGCACGGTGCGCGCGCCCGTGCGCGCATTGGTGCCGCCGTACAGCTGGTAGAGAAGCGAGCCGCACGTGTAAGCGACCTGCTCCTGGGTGTACAGTCGCGCGGCTTCCTTGTAATCGATCCACTCGAGCGGCATGCCGGCGACGTCGGTGCGCAGCACGAGCTGGGAGAGCCCGCGTGCCGCAGGCGCGGCGACGACCGCGAGGTCGTCGGGGAGGCCGTGGTCGGCGCGATCGAGGTCGATCCCGGGCATAACGACTGTAAGATACGGCACTTGTGTGCAAGAATTCAACATCGCAAGGTCTTCATTAAATTGAAATTTTCAGAGTCGCGTGGCCGACCGGCCACGGCTCGGCGAAGGGGCTTTTGAATGCCAGTCCAGATCGGTGCGCTGAAGGAAAGCGCGCCCCGGGAAATGCGCGTCAGTCTGACTCCGGAGATCGCGGAGAAGCTCGCGAAGGAAGGCGCGCAGGTGCTCATCGAGCGCGGCGCCGGCGAGCGCGCGCGCTTTCCGGACGGCGCTTATAAGAATGTGACCTGGGCGGACTCCGCGGCCGCGGTGCTCGGCAGCGCCGACGTGCTGCTCACCGTGCAGCCGCTCACGCTCGAGCAGATCGCACAGCTGAAGCCGGGGGCGGTCGTCATCGGCTTCATGCAGCCCTATGCACGCGCCGCCGAGGTCCGCGCCCTGAAGGAGCGCCGCCTCACCTCCTTCTCGATGGAGCTGGTGCCGCGCATCTCGCGCGCCCAGTCGATGGATGCGCTCTCCTCGCAGGCGGCCATCGCGGGCTACAAGGCGGTGCTGATCGCCGCCAGCCATCTGCAGAAATTCCTGCCCATGCTGACGACCGCCGCCGGCACCATACGTCCCTCGCAGGTGCTCGTGATTGGCGCCGGCGTCGCCGGACTGCAGGCGATCGCCACCGCGCGGCGCCTGGGCGCCGTGGTCGAGGCCTACGACGTGAGGAGCGCCACCCGCGAGCAGGTGAAGTCGCTCGGCGCGAAGTTCGTCGAGACCGGCGTGAGCGCCGACGGCGCCGGCGGCTACGCGCGCGAGCTCACCGCCGAGGAGAAGGCGAAGCAGCAGGAGGCGCTCGATGCGCGCATCGCGCTCGCCGATGCCGTCGTCACCACCGCCGCCGTGCCCGGCCGCCCGGCGCCGAAGATCGTCTCGCGCGCCGCGGTCGAGCGCATGCGCCCGGGCGCGGTGGTGGTCGACATCGCCGCCGAGCAGGGCGGCAACTGCGAGCTCACCCGCGCCGGCGAGGTGCTCGAGCACCAGGGAGTGAGGATCGTGGGTCCGGTGAACCTGCCCACCGAGCTCGCCTACAACGCGAGCGAGATGTACTCGCGCAATCTCTTCAACTTCCTCAAGCCCGCGCTCGCGAAGGGGGAGCTGGCGATCGACTGGAACGACGAGGTATTCGCGCAGTCGTGCCTGACCCGCGATGGCGCGATCAAACATGAGCCGACGGCCAAGGCGCTCGGGGGCTGATATGACCGGAATGGTGGCACTTTATATCTTCATGCTCGCGGCCTTCACCGGCTACGAGGTCATCGCGCGCGTGCCGGTGATCCTGCACACGCCGCTCATGTCGGGCTCGAACTTCGTGCACGGCATCGTGCTGGTCGGCGCCATGGTGGCGCTCGGCAGCGCCGCCACCCCGCTCGAGAAGACCATCGGCTTCATCGGCGTGCTGCTCGCCGCCGGTAACGCGGTCGGCGGCTACGTCGTGACCGAGCGCATGCTCGAGATGTTCAAGGCGAGCGGCGCGCGCGCCAAGACGAAGGGGACGCACTGATGCCCGGCTGGCTGTCCGCGGGCCTGGCGATCCAGGCCAGCTACTTCGTCACCGCGGTGCTCTTCATCCTCGGTCTCAAGCGCATGAGCTCGCCCGTCACCGCGCGCAGCGGCATCCTCTGGGCGGGAGCGGGCATGGGCGTCGCGACGCTCGTCACCTTCCTCTATCCCGGCATGTCCAACTACGGGCTGATCCTGCCGGCGATGTTCCTCGGCGCCGGGCTCGCCTGGTGGAGCGGCAAGCGCGTCGCCATGACCGACATGCCGCAGATGATCGCGCTCTACAACGGCATGGGCGGCGGGGCGGCGGCGGCCATCGCCGCGGTGGAGCTCTATCGCGGCGGGGCCGGGGGCCACGTCACCGAGGCGCTCGCGGTGCTCGGCGGCATCATCGGCGCGGTGTCCTTCTCCGGCAGCGCCATCGCCTTCGGCAAGCTGCAGGGACTCATCACCGGCAGCATCCGTTTCGCCGGGCAGCAGGTCCTCAACCTCCTGTTGCTGGCGGCCGCGCTGGTGCTCGGCGGCATGGTCGCCGCCCACTTCAACGCTGGTCCCGCGGTGGTCACCGGCTTCTTCGTACTGGCGCTCGTGCTCGGCGTCACCATGACGCTCCCCATCGGCGGCGCCGACATGCCGGTGGTGATCTCGCTCTACAACGCGCTCACCGGGCTCGCGGTTGGCCTCGAGGGCTTCGTGCTCGACAACGCGGCGATGATCATCGCCGGCACCGTGGTGGGCTCGGCCGGCACCCTGCTCACGCAGCTCATGGCGCGCGCCATGAACCGCTCGCTCGGCAACGTGCTGTTCTCGGGCTTCGGCGACAGCGGGGGCGAGGCGACCGGCACGGTAACCGGCAGCATGAAGCCCATCGAAGCCTCCGACGTCGGGGTGATGATGGCTTTCGCCTCCAAGGTGATCGTGGTGCCCGGCTACGGCATGGCGGTCGCCCAGGCGCAGCACAAGATCTGGGAGCTCTGTCAGCTGCTCATCGACCGCGGCGTCAACGTGCGCTTCGCCATCCATCCGGTCGCCGGACGCATGCCCGGCCACATGAACGTGCTGCTGGCGGAAGCCGGTGTCCCCTACGACCTGATCGCCGATCTCGACGAGATCAACGCCGAGTTCGAGACCGCGGACGTCGCGCTCATCATCGGCGCCAACGACGTGGTCAACCCGGTGGCGCGCACCGACAAGGGCAGCCCGATCTACGGCATGCCGATCCTGAACGCCGACAAGGCGAAGAACGTCATCGTCATCAAGCGCGGCAAGGGCGCGGGCTTCTCGGGGATCGAGAACGCGCTCTTCTATCTCGACAACACCCGCATGCTGTACGGCGATGCGCAGAAGGCCGGCGCCGAGCTCATCGCGGCGGTGAAGGCGGTCGGCTGACGGGTCGACGCTGAATTGACGGGCGCAGCCGCCAGGCGCGCGCTGCCCTTTGGAGAGCTCTCGCCATGCAGCGCAGGAATCTCTTGAAGCTCGGCGCGGCGCTGCCGCTCGCCCTCTCGCTCCCGGCGCGCCTCGCGGCGCGCGTCATGTCGCCGTTCGCGCGCGTGCGTCCCGGCGACCGCTATTGGCCGGACGCGGCGCAGTGGAACGAGCTCAAGGCGCAGGTCGGGGGCAATCTCCTCGAGCCGCACGCCCTGTTCGCGCCCTGCGTGGCCGATGCGACCGGCAGCGCCTGCGCGGACGTGAAGCAGAATCTGCGCAACCCCTTCTACCTCGGCGACCAGGTGGCCGGCACCCAGATCTCCGGGTGGCTCGATGCCTGGACGCCCGCCCCGAGCGCTTATGCCGTCAAGGCCCGTGACGCCGCGGACGTCGCGCACGCGGTGAACTTCGCGCGCACCCACAACCTGCGCGTGGTGGTCAAAGGGGCCGCCCACAGCTATCTCGGCACCTCGAACGCCCCCGATTCGCTGCTCATCTGGACGCGCGCGCTCGATGAGATCCGCGTGCACGAGGCCTTCGTCGGCGCGGGCTGCGCCGGCCGGGTGGCGCCGGTGCCCGCGGTCTCCCTCGGCGCCGGCTGCATGTGGATCGATGCCTACAGCGAGGTGACGACGCGTGGGGGGCGCTACGTGCAGGGCGGCGGCTGCGCCGACGTCGGCGTCGCCGGGCTCGTGCAGTCGGGCGGCTTCGGCAGCTTCTCCAAGGGCTTCGGCAACGCCGCCGCGGGCCTCATCGAGGCGCAGGTGGTCACGGCCGACGGTGCGGTGCGCATCGTCAACGCCTGTCAGGACGCGGATCTCTTCTGGGCCCTCAAAGGCGGCGGCGGCGGGACCTTCGGCGTGATCACGCGCCTGACGCTGCGCACCCACGCGCTGCCGGAGTTCTTCGGCGCCGCCTGGGGCAAGATTCAGGCGGCGAGCGATGCGGCTTTCAGCACGCTGCTCGGGCGCTTCCTCGAGCACTACGCCGAGCGGCTCGCCGATGCGCACTGGGGCGAGCAGATTCACGTCGGCTCGGACAACGTGCTCGAGCTCTCGATGGTGCAGCAGGGACTGTCGCGCGAGGCGGCGCTCGCCGCCTGGCAGCCGTTCTTCGAGTGGGTGAAGAGCTCCCCGGACTACCGGATCACCGACGAGCTCGGCGCGAGCGGCCACAAGGCGCAGAGCTGGTGGGAGGTCCGCGGCAACCCGAGCATGATTCCGGACAAGCGGCCGGGGGCATCGCCCGATCATGGCTACTGGCAGGGCGACCAGGACCAGGTCGGGGTCTTCCTGCACGGCTACGACTCGCTGTGGCTACCGGCCGCGCTGCTCGAGAAGGGGGGGCGCGCGCGCCTGGCGGAGGCCCTCTTCGCCGCCTCGCGCCACAAGCAGGTGGGGCTGCACTTCAACAAGGGGCTCGCGTTCGCCGCGCCCGCGGCGGTCAAGGCCTCGCTCGACACCGCCATGAACCCGGGCGTGACCGAGGCTTTCGCGCTCGCGATCATCGCCGACGGCGAGCGGCCCTCCTATCCCGGCGAGGCGCGGCCGCCGATGGATCTGGAAGCCGCGCGCCGCGACGCACGCGTCATCGACGCGGCCGCGGCGGAGCTGCGCAAGGTGGCCCCGCAGGCGGGCTCCTATCTTTCCGAGAGCAATTTCTTCAACGAGCGCTGGCGCGAGGACTATTTCGGGGCGAATTACCCGCGGCTGCGCGCCATCAAGAAGCGCTACGACCCCGAGGGCCTGTTCATCGTGCACCACGGAGTGGGAAGCGAGGACTGGAGCGCGGACGGCTTCACGCGGTTGAAGTGAGCGAGCGGCCATGTACGAGCATCGCCGCAATCCACCGCTTGCGCCCGGGCAGTTCGCGCTGCGCCTGCTGCGTCATTGCGCGCTCGCGGCGGCGCTGCTCGGCGGCTCGCTCTTCCTCGGCATGGCCGGTTACGAGCACTACGAGCAGCTCCCCTGGCGCGATGCCTTCCTCAACGCCGCCATGCTCCTGGGCGGCATGGGCCCGGTGAACAACCCGGTGACGCCGGCGGGGAAGCTGTTCGCCGGCTGCTACGCGCTGTACGCCGGGATCGTATTCATCGTCACCGCGGGCATCATGCTCGCCCCGGTACTGCACCGCATGCTGCATCTTTTCCACTGCGACGAGCGTGACTCATGAACCAGCGACCGACATCTTCCATCACGCGCGGCGGACTCAGCCGCGCGGCGCTCGCCGCCGTGGCCCTGGCTCTCGCCGCGACGGCGCAGGCGGCGGCACCGGCCCCGGCGGCGCCCAAGGCGCTCACCACCCGCGAGGTGCTCGATGCCTCCACGGCCGCCGACTGGCGGCCGGTCGATCCGCAATACACGCTCTATCTCGATCTGCCGGGCGGCCGCGTGATCATCGAGATGGCGCCGGTGTTCGCGCCCAACCACGTCGCCAATGTCACCGCGCTCGCGCGCGAGGGTTACTTCGACGGCCTCGCCTTCATGCGCTCGCAGGACAACTACGTGGTGCAGTGGGGCGATGCCGAGGGCAAGAAGCCGGTCCAGAAAGCCCAGCGCACGCTCGCCGCCGAATTCGAGCGGCCGCTGCGCGGCCTCAACATCACGCGTCTCACCGATCCCGACAGCTACGCGCCGGTGGTCGGCTTCGTCGACGGCTTTCCGGTCGCCGCGGACCCGCAGACCGGCCGCGCCTGGCTGGTGCACTGCTACGGCATGCTCGGTGCGGGTCGCGATAACGACGTCGACACCGGCGGCGGTACCGAGCTCTACGTGGTGATCGGCCAGGCGCCGCGCCATCTCGATCGCAACGTGACGCTGCTCGGGCGCGTGGTGCGCGGCATGGAGATGCTCTCGGTGCTGCCGCGCGGCCACGGCGACCTGGGGTTCTATCAGGCCAACGAGACCGGCCTGCCGATCCGCTCGCTGCGCCTCGCCGCCGATCTGCCCGAGGGCGAGCGCACCGCGCTCGAGGAGCTGCGCACCGACACGCCGACCTTCGCCGCCTACGTCGAGGCGCGCCGCAGCCGGCACGAGGAATGGTTCAAGGTACCCGCGGGCCACATCGACGTGTGCAACATCCCGGTGCCGGTGCGGCCGGCGAAGCGTTAGCGCTTCGGCGGCGGATGCCCGCCGCCGCCGCGCTCGAGGTGCTCGATGCGCCTCTGGCGCTGCTGCCGGGCGCGCTCGAGCATCTGCTGGCGCTGCTCGGGGGTGGCGTTGCGCCATTGCTGGCGCAGCATCTGGCGCTGCGCGGGCGGCAGCTGCTGGTAGCGGTGAAAGTTCTGCCGCACGACCGCCTGTTCGTTCGGCGGCAGCGCCTGGAAACGCTGCCAGCGCTGGCGCAGCGACTGGCGCTGCTCCTGCGGCAGCGACTGCCAGCGCGAGAAGCGATCGCGCGCCTGGTCGCGCTGCTCGGGCGACATCGACAGCCAGCGCTCGCTGCCGTGGGCGAGCGCCTGCTGGCGCTCCGGCGGGAGGTTGTTCCACTGGTTGCCCATGGGTCCTAAGAGCTTCTGCTGCTCGGGCGTCAGGCTGGACCAGGCCACGGGCGCCGCCGGGGCCGCGGCCGGCGCGGCGGGAGGTGCCGCGGGCGGCTCCTGCGCCAGTACCGGTGTGCCGGCGAGTGCCAGGACCGCGGCGAGCGAGGCCCACCGCGGTGAGCTGCGCATCCGGGTTGGTGTCGGGCTACCCATTGTTCTTATCTCCGGGTGGGCTCGCCGCCGGTGCGGGCGGCGGATGCGGAGCCGGCGGCACAGTGCCGTTGGCCGCAGGTCTTGCGGCCTTCGCCGGGTTGGGCTGGGAAAGATAGTTGGGATTCACTTCCGAGAGACGGTCGACGCTGCCGAGAAACTCGAGAAAGCCGGCGCCGGGGGGCGGCGCCGGAGCCTTGCTGGCATCGTCCGTGCGGCCGATGGCGCTGCCGAGCGCGAGTGCGCTCAGCACCACCACCTGCGCGGCACGCGCGCTCCACATCAGCCGTTGCTCTCGGTTCCGGCATCGGATTGCGCGGCCGCCCATTCGTAGAACGAGCCGTCCCATCCTTCCATCAGATCGATCGAGTCGTTGTCTGTCAGCAAATCCATGTCTTCGACCGCGGCGCGCTGCGCTTCCGGTCCCACCGGCGGCACGAGCGCGGGCTGGCGCTGCCACAGCACGACGGCCACCAGCACGGCGGCGGCCACGGCGCCCGCGGCCGGCATCAGGTTGAAGCGGCCGAACCAGCCGCGGCGGCGCGTGGCGGCCGCCTCGAGCGCCGCATGGCGTGCCTGGTTGAGACGCGAGCGCGTACGCGCATCGATGCGCCGCACGCTCTCCTCGAGCACGCGGCGCGCGTTGCGCTCGAACTCCGTGGCCGACTCTTTCACCGCGCTCATAGGTAGAGCTCTCCGAGTTGCGCGCGCAGTGCCTGCACTGCGCGAAAGTAATGGGTCTTCACGCTGCCTTCCGAGCAGCCCATCGCCTGCGCCGTCGCGGCGACGTCCAGGCCCTCGAGCGTGCGCAGCAGGAACGCCTGCTGCTGCCGCGGCGGGAGCGTCGCGAGCGCCTGCTCGAGCGCGCCGATCGCCTCATCGAGCTCGAGCCGGCGCACCGGCTGGGGCTCGGGACTCGGCGCCTGCGCCACCGGGTCGTAGTCCTCGTCGTCCTCGTCCCCGCGCGCCGGGAGCCAGGCCATCACGCGGCCGCGCACCGTGCGCCGGCGCTGCATGTCGCGGATGCGGTTCTCGAGAATCCGGTAGAAGAGCGGCTTCCACTCCTCCGGCGGGCGGTCCGCATAGGCCCGCGCCAGCTGCAGCATCGCATCCTGCACGGCATCGAGGGCATCGTCCTCGTGCCGCAGCGCCGCCTGGGCGATCTTGAATGCCTTCAGCTCGACGCCGGCCAGGAACTGGTTCAGCGCTCGAGTCCGCGTCTGCTCTTCGGGGTCCGTCAGATCCACGTCGCCGTGTAATGCGGCCGGCATGCTATAAGGCGACGCGAGCGTAGCAAACTCGGGCATGGCCTGTATAACGCGCGCACTCGGTGCCCGGTTGACGCCCTTTGGATGCACAAGCCATTGATTTAGCTGATCCGGTGGGATTGGTTCACAATTTGTTCAGGGTCGCGCTCGACACCCCCTTAAGAAGGCTGTTCGACTACCTGCCGCCGGCTCCCCGCGAGGGAGCTCCCGCGCTTCAGGCCGGCATGCGGGTGCGGGTGCCGTTCGGCCGCCGCCGCCTGATCGGCATGGTGATGGGCACCGCTGACTCCTCCGACCTGCCCCCGGAGCGCCTGAAACCCATCCTCGAGGTCCTGGACCCCGCGCCGCTGCTCGATGCGGCCGCTCTCGAGCTCATCCGCTGGGCGGCCGACTACTACCATCACCCGATCGGCCAGGTGCTCGCCACGGCGCTGCCGAAGGCGCTGCGCCTCGGGGCGGGGACTGCCGCGACCGAGGAGCACTGGAGGGTGACGGATGCGGGCGCCACGGCGGCCGCGCTCGGGGAGCCGAAGCGCGCCGCGAAGCAGCGCGCACTGCTCGATCTTCTCCTCGCCGCGGGCAACGCGGCCGCGGCCCACGCGCTCGATGCGGCGGCCGCAGACTGGCGCGACGCCGCCCGTGCGCTCGAGAAGCGCGGCTTCCTCGCACGCTCCGCGGTGGCCGCGCCGGCGGCGGCGGCCGAACCGGTGCGCGTGCGCACCGCGGGACCCGAGCTCCTCCCCGAGCAGCGCGAAGCCGTCGAGCAGGTGGCGGCGGCCGCCGGCGGCTTCGCCGCCTTCCTCCTCGAGGGCGTCACCGGCAGCGGCAAGACCGAGGTGTACTTGAGGCTCACCGAGCAGCTGCTCGGCGCCGGGCGCGGCGTGCTGGTGCTGGTGCCGGAGATAGGGCTCACGCCGCAGCTCGTCGGGCGCTTCCGCGAGCGCTTCGAGGCGCCGCTCGCGGTGCTGCACTCGGGGCTCACGGATGCCGAACGCCTCGCCGCCTGGCGCCTGGCGTGGAGCGGCGCCGCCCGCATCGTCCTCGGCACGCGCTCGGCGGTATTCGCGCCTCTGCCGCGGCTCGGCGCGATCGTGGTCGACGAGGAGCACGACGCCTCCTTCAAGCAGCACGAGGGGGCGCTGCGCTACTCGGCGCGCGATCTCGCGGTGGTGCGCGCGCAGCGCGCCGGCGTGCCGGTGCTCATGGGCTCGGCCACCCCCTCGCTCGAGACGCTGCACAACGTCGCCGCCGGCCGCTACACGCGGCTGCGCCTCTCGCGCCGCCCCGGCACGAGCCGGCCGCCACTGCTCAAGCTCGTCGATCTGCGCACCAGTGCCATCGAGGCCGGCATCTCGACACCGGCCGCGCTCGCCATGGAGCGGCATCTGGCGGCCGACGGCCAGGTGCTGGTGTTCCTCAATCGCCGGGGTTACGCGCCGACCCTCCTGTGTACCGCGTGCGGCTGGATCGCGCCGTGCGGCGAATGCGATGCGCGGCTCACGGTGCATCTGACCGCCGGCCGCCTGCGCTGTCATCACTGCGGCGCCGATGCGCCGCTGCCGGCGCGCTGCCCGCAGTGCGGCTTCGCCGTCAAGCCCGTCGGCCAGGGGACCGAGCGCATCGAGACCACGCTCGCGGCGCGCTTCCCCGGCGTTCCCATCGTGCGGCTCGACCGCGACGTGGTGCGGAAGCGCGGCGACCTCGATGAGGTGATGCGGCGCATGTCCTCCGGCGAGGCGCGCATCCTCGTCGGCACGCAGATGGTGACCAAGGGACACGACTTCCCCAACGTCACGCTGGTGGTGGTGCTCAACGCCGACCAGGGGCTCTTCAGCAGCGACTTCCGCGCGCCCGAGCGCCTGGCGCAGACCATCGTGCAGGTGGCCGGCCGCGCCGGCCGCGGCGCGCGCCCCGGCGAGGTGCTGATCCAGACCGAATTCCCGGACCACCCGCTGCTCGTCAGCCTCCTCGCCCAGGGCTATGACGGCTTCGCGGCGGCCGCGCTCGATGAGCGGCGCGACGCCGCCTGGCCCCCCTTCAGCCGCCTGGCGGCGCTGCGCGCCTCGGGGAAGACGCGCGAGGCGGCGCTCGACTTCCTCGCCGCGGCCCGTGCCGCCGCCGGGACCGCGCCGCGCGGCGTGCGGCTCTTAGGGCCCGTGCCCGCGGCGATGGCGAAGCGCGCCGGACGCTACCACGCGCAGCTGCTCCTCGAGAGCCGCGAGCGCCCGCCGCTGCACCAGTTCCTGGATGCGTGGCTGCCGGGGGTCGAGGCTCTCAGGAGCGCGCAGCGCGTGCGCTGGGCGCTCGACGTGGACCCGCTCGAGCTCTTCTGACACGGCCAGCCCGGCGGGCGCTTTCCGGTAAACTCCTCGCCCCGCTTAAGGGTTGAAGAACGCATCTTGAAGCAGGAACTCGAGCAGCTGCTGCTCTCGGCTCTCCACAAGCTCGCCGGCGGCATCCTCCCGGAAATGCCCGCGCCCGCGGCGGTCGCGATCGAGCGCACGCGCGATGCCGGGCACGGCGACTTCGCCAGCAACGTGGCGCTGCGCCTCGCGAAGGCCGCGCGCCGCCCGCCGCGAGAGCTCGCCGCCGCGATCGCCGCCGCGCTTCCGCCGAGCGAGCTCGTCGCGCGCACCGAGGTGGCGGGCGCCGGCTTCATCAATTTCTACCTGAGTCATACCGCCTACGCGCGCGAGCTCGAGAGCATCCATGCGCAGGGCGCCGCCTACGGCACGAGCCGCCGCGGCGGCGGCGAGCGCGTGCAGGTCGAGTTCGTGTCGGCGAACCCCACCGGGCCGCTGCACGTCGGCCACGGCCGCCAGGCCGCCTACGGCGCCACCCTGGCCAACATCCTGGATGCCACCGGCTTCGATGTTCAGCGCGAGTACTACATCAACGACGCCGGCCGGCAGATGGACATCCTCGCGGTGAGCGCCTGGGTGCGTTACCTGGAGCTCTGCGGCGAGCAATTGCCGTTCCCCGAGAACGGCTACAAGGGCGACTACGTGCGCACGCTGGCCGCGGATCTCAGGGCCGCCGCCGCCGAGACGACGCTGCGCCGCCCAGCGGCCGCGGTGCTCGCCGGGCTCCCGGCGGATGCGCCCGCCGGCGACAAGGAGGCCTACATCGATGCGCTCATCGCGCGCGCGCGGGAGCTGATCGGCGCCGGCGGCTTCCGCCAGGTGCTCGAGCTGTCGCTCGAGGCGATGCTGACCGACATCCGCGAGGATCTCGGCGAGTTCGGCGTGACCTTCGACCGCTGGCAATCGGAGCGCGCGCTCGCCGACTCCGGCGCGATCGATCACGCGCTCGGCGTCCTCGAGGCGCAGCACCGGCTCTACCGGCAGGAGGGCGCGCTGTGGTTCCGCGCCACCGAATTCGGCGACGAGAAGGACCGGGTGGTGGTGCGCGAGAACGGCCAGAAGACCTACTTCGCCTCCGACATCGCCTATCACCTCAACAAGCGCGAGCGCGGCTTCGCGCACCTGATCAACGTGCTCGGGGCCGATCACCACGGCTACGTGGCGCGGGTGCGCGCCGGACTCGCCGCCATGGGGCAGCCGCCCGACTGCCTCGAGGCGCCGCTCATCCAGTTCGTCAGTCTCTTCCGCGGCGCCGAGAAGATCCCGATGGGCAAGCGCGAGGCGCAGTTCGTGACGCTGCGGCAGCTGCGCACCGAGGTCGGCAACGATGCCTGCCGCTTCTTCTACCTGATGCGCAGCCACGACCAGCCGCTCGACTTCGATCTCGAGCTCGCCAAGTCGCGCACCAACGAGAACCCGGTGTACTACATCCAGTACGCGCATGCGCGCGTGACCTGCGTGTTCAGGCAGCTGGGCGCCAAGGGCCTGGAATTCGATCTGGCGCAGGGACTGGCGAATGCGCCGCT